>NC_003911.12:265000-585000 GCF_000011965.2 Ruegeria pomeroyi DSS-3
GGAGGACCGAACCCACATCCGTTGAAAAGGATCGGGATGAGCTGTGCCTAGGGGTGAAAGGCCAATCAAACTCGGAGATAGCTGGTTCTCCGCGAAATCTATTTAGGTAGAGCGTCATCCGAATACCCCGGGGGGTAGAGCACTGGATGGGTAATGGGGCCCCACAGGCTTACTGATCCTAACCAAACTCCGAATACCCGGGAGTACTAGATGGCAGACACACTGCGGGTGCTAACGCCCGTAGTGGAGAGGGAAACAACCCTGACCTCCAGCTAAGGCCCCCAATTCATGGCTAAGTGGGAAAGCAGGTGGGATGTCCAAAACAACCAGGAGGTTGGCTTAGAAGCAGCCATCCTTTAAAGATAGCGTAACAGCTCACTGGTCTAATCAAGACGTCCTGCGGCGAAGATGTAACGGGGCTCAAGCCATGAGCCGAAGCTGAGGATGCCGTAAGGCATGGTAGCGGAGCGTAGTGTGACATAGTCTCATGTCTCTTTAGCTCATTTGATCTCGACCAATCGCTGAGTGGGTGCAGGCAACTGCCCTCAAGTAGCGAAGCGGTAGGGCATCAAAAATGAGCGTCGGAGACGCGAGGCTTTCGATGAAGCCGGGGCGTGAGCCATCCGGTGGAGAGATCACTAGCGAGAATGATGACATGAGTAGCGACAAAGAGTGTGAGAGACACTCTCGCCGAAAGTCCAAGGGTTCCTGCTTAAAGCTAATCTGAGCAGGGTAAGCCGGCCCCTAAGCCGAGGCCGAAAGGCGTAGGCGATGGGAACTAGGTTAATATTCCTAGGCCAGGAGGATGTGACGGATCACGGATGTAGTTCAGCCTTATCGGATTGGCTGGGCTGCTGAGTGGTCCCTGGAAATAGCCCTCCATCAGACCGTACCCTAAACCGACACAGGTGGACTGGTAGAGAATACCAAGGCGCTTGAGAGAACGATGTTGAAGGAACTCGGCAAAATACCTCCGTAAGTTCGCGAGAAGGAGGCCCGGGTTCAAGGCAACTTGGATCCGGGGGCACAAACCAGGGGGTGGCGACTGTTTATTAAAAACACAGGGCTCTGCGAAGTCGCAAGACGACGTATAGGGTCTGACGCCTGCCCGGTGCCTGAAGGTTAAAAGGAGGGGTGCAAGCTCCGAATTGAAGCCCAGGTAAACGGCGGCCGTAACTATAACGGTCCTAAGGTAGCGAAATTCCTTGTCGGGTAAGTTCCGACCTGCACGAATGGCGTAACGACTTCCCCGCTGTCTCCAACATCGACTCAGCGAAATTGAATTGCCTGTCAAGATGCAGGCTTCCCGCGGTTAGACGGAAAGACCCCGTGCACCTTTACTACAGCTTCGCACTGGCATCAGGATTGTGATGTGCAGGATAGGTGGTAGGCTTTGAAGCAGGAACGCCAGTTCCCGTGGAGCCAACCTTGAGATACCACCCTTCGCACTCTTGATGTCTAACCGCGGTCCGTTATCCGGATCCGGGACCCTGCGTGGCGGGTAGTTTGACTGGGGCGGTCGCCTCCTAAAGCGTAACGGAGGCGCGCGAAGGTTGGCTCAGAGCGGTCGGAAATCGCTCGTTGAGTGCAATGGCAGAAGCCAGCCTGACTGCAAGACTGACAAGTCGAGCAGAGACGAAAGTCGGCCATAGTGATCCGGTGGTCCCGAGTGGAAGGGCCATCGCTCAACGGATAAAAGGTACGCCGGGGATAACAGGCTGATACTGCCCAAGAGTCCATATCGACGGCAGTGTTTGGCACCTCGATGTCGGCTCATCTCATCCTGGGGCTGGAGCAGGTCCCAAGGGTACGGCTGTTCGCCGTTTAAAGAGGTACGTGAGCTGGGTTTAGAACGTCGTGAGACAGTTCGGTCCCTATCTGCCGTGGGTGTAGGATACTTGAGAGGAGTTGCCCCTAGTACGAGAGGACCGGGGTGAACGATCCACTGGTGGACCTGTTGTTGCGCCAGCAGCAGTGCAGGGTAGCTATGATCGGACAGGATAACCGCTGAAGGCATCTAAGCGGGAAGCCCCCCTCAAAACAAGGTATCCCTGAGGGCCGTGGAAGACCACCACGTCAATAGGCCGGAGATGTAAGCGCAGCAATGCGTTCAGTTGACCGGTACTAATCGCCCGATAGGCTTGATCCGATCCAGTAACAGAAAGACTGATCAAATGGCCTCAAGTAGCGCTCCGCGCGCCAGGCCAAATCAAGAACCAAAAGCACCAACTCGACTTGGACAACACCCGATTGATACTCCCGCCCGGACAATACGGGTGGCAACGCGCTTTCCTCCGGAAAACGCTGCCTGCCACCCTCACTGTCCGCAAGGCGGACAGTGAGTATTTATTCGGTTTGGTGGTCATAGCGAGCGCAATACACCCGGTCCCTTCCCGAACCCGGAAGTTAAGTGCCTCCGCGCCAATGGTACTCGGGCTCAAGCCCCGGGAGAGTAGGTCACCGCCAAACCTAATAAATACTCAATCCTCTCTACAACGATCAAAAACTACTCAAAAAAACAAACAGCCAGAAACGCATACATGTCGCGTTGTCTTCTGCATTCGTGCGTGCCGCAGGCGCGCATCGGTACCTGCGTCAGGTAACAGTTGACCCAATGTCGTAAGCGTCAGGTTTCACCGGCCGCTTACTAATGTCTGGGTCAGGCGCGCTTTTCGCCGATACGCCCGATACCAAGCACATCAAGCACTTTGGCTTCGATCTGGGGGGCGTTCATGCCCGCAACGGCATACATGTCGGCCGGGCTGGATTGGTCGATGAAGATGTCCGGCAGCACCATAGAGCGGAATTTCAGCCCGTGGTCGAACACGCCCTCATCCGCCAGAAGCTGCGCCACATGGCTGCCGAAGCCGCCCACGGCGCCTTCCTCGATGGTGATCAGCGCCTCGTGGTCGTGAGCCAGGTTCAGGATCAGGTCGCGGTCGAGCGGTTTTGCAAAACGGGCGTCGGCGATGGTGGGGGTAATGCCACGGGCGGCCAGCGCCTCGGCGGCCTTTTGCACCTCGGTCAACCGGGTGCCGAAGGAGAGGAGCGCGACGCGAGCGCCCTTCTGGATCATCCGGCCCTTGCCGATTTCCAGAACCTTGCCCAGTTCGGGCATTTCGACCCCCACGCCCTCGCCGCGCGGATAGCGGAAGGCGATCGGACCGTCATCATGCGCGGCGGCGGTGGCGACCATGTGCACCAGTTCGGCCTCGTCGGCGGCGGCCATGACCACCATGCCGGGCAGGTTGGCGAGGTAGGCAATGTCGAAACTGCCCGCATGGGTGGCGCCGTCGGCGCCGACCAGACCGGCGCGGTCGATGGCGAAACGGACCGGCAGGCGCTGGATTGCCACGTCATGCACGACCTGATCGTAGCCGCGTTGCAGGAAGGTCGAATACATCGCGCAGAAGGGTTTCAGCCCGCCCGCAGCCAGCGCGGCGGAGAAGGTCACGCCATGCTGTTCGGCGATGCCCACATCGAAACAGCGCGAGGGGTAGCGTTCGGCAAAGAGGTTCAGCCCGGTGCCATCAGGCATCGCGGCGGTGACGGCGACGATCTTGTCGTCGCGGGCGGCCTGATCGACCAGCGCCTTGCCAAAGACCGCAGTGTAGGAGGGCGCGTTCGAGGGGGCCTTTTTCTGCTCGCCCGTGACCACGTCGAATTTGGCGGTGGCATGGCCGCGGTCGCGCGCGCGTTCGGCAGGGGCATAGCCCTTGCCCTTTTTCGTCAGCACATGCAGCAGGATCGGGCCGGTGGCGCGAGCCTTGACGGTGCGCAGGACCGGCAGAAGTTGGCCCATGTCATGCCCGTCGATGGGGCCGATATAGGAAAAACCCAGCTCCTCGAACAATGTGCCGCCGACGGCCATGCCCTTGAGCATTTCCTTGGCGCGCTTGGCACCTTCGCGGAAGGGTTCGGGCAGGAGCGAGACCGCGCCCTTGGCGGCGGCTTTCAGCTCCTGAAACGGTTCTTCGGCATAGAGGCGAGAGAGATAGTTCGACAGCGCGCCGACCGGTGGGGCGATCGACATCTCGTTGTCGTTCAGGATGACGATCAGGCGCTTTTTCAGGTGACCCGCGTTGTTCATCGCCTCAAACGCCATGCCGGCCGACATCGAGCCGTCGCCGATCACGGCGATGGCGTCGCCCAACCCTTCGGGCGTCACCCCGCCCAGATCGCGGGCGACGGCGAACCCGAGTGCTGCACTGATCGAGGTGGAGCTATGGGCGGCGCCGAACGGGTCATAGGGCGACTCGGAGCGCTTGGTGAAGCCCGACAGACCGTCCTTCATCCGCAGGGTGCGGATGCGGTCGCGGCGTTCGGTCAGGATCTTGTGCGGATAGCATTGGTGGCCGACGTCCCAGATCACCTTGTCGCGCGGGGTGTCGAACACCGCATGCAGCGCCACGGTCAGTTCCACCACGCCAAGGCCCGCGCCCAGATGGCCGCCGGTGACCGAGACGGCCGAGACGGTTTCGGCCCTCAGCTCGCCCGCCAGCTGGGTCAGCTGCGCGTCCGAGAACCGTTTCAGGTCCGCCGGGCGGGTCACCTGGTCGAGAAGCGGGGTATGTGGGCGGTCAGACATGGCGATCCTTGCTGTGTCCCCTGCGGGTCAGTTGTCGCGGGCAATAACGAAACGGGCGGCTTCCTTCAAGGTTCCGGCCCGCTCACCGTAACCGTCCAGAGCGGCACAGCCCTGATCGACAAGGTCGCGTGCCCGCGCCTTGGCCGCATCCAGACCCAGCAGCGAGACAAAGGTCGCCTTGCCCGCGCCCGCGTCCTTTTGCAGCCGTTTGCCCGCCTTCTCGGCGTCGCCCTCGACATCCAAGATGTCGTCGGCGATCTGGAAAGCAAGGCCCAGCGCGCGGGCATATTGGCGCAAGGGGTCCGGATCGGCCCCAGCCAGCACGGCACCGGCGGCGGCGGCCCATTCGATCAGCGCGCCGGTCTTGCCCGCTTGCAACCGGGTGATCTGGTCCAGCGTCAGCGGTTTGGGCGCGGTTTCAGCGGCGATATCCAGCGCCTGACCCAGCACCATGCCGCGTGCGCCCGCGGCTTGCGCCAGCGTCAGCGCCAGGGTGGCGCGGGTCTCGGCGGTTCCGACCTCGGGGCGGGTGCAGAGCTCAAACGCCAGCGAATGCAGCGCATCGCCGGCCAGCACGGCGGTGCCCTCGTCCCATTTCACATGGGCGGTGGGTCGGCCCCGGCGCAGGTCGTCGTCGTCCATGCAGGGCAGGTCGTCATGCACCAGGCTGTAGGCATGCAGCGCCTCGATGGCGGTGGCGGGCCAGATTGCGCGGGCCTCGTCCACATCATGCAGCCGGGCGCTTTCCAGTACCAGAAAGCCGCGCAGGCGCTTGCCGCCCTCGGTGGTCCAGGCCATGGCGCGGGTGATGTCGAGCGGCTCCAGCGCGCCCAGCACAGTGTCGAAACTGCGCTGGATCAGCGCGGCGTCCTGCGCCAGCCTTTCATGGAACATGCTCAGAGACCTTCGACCGGCTTGGTCCCGGTGGGCTGGCCATTACTGTCGAGCGTGATGGCGGCAACCTTTTCCTCGGCGCGCTTCAACTCGTCCTCGCAGCGTTTCTTCAGCGCCGCGCCGCGTTCGTAAAGCGCGATGGACTGGTCCAGCGCAACATCGCCGCGTTCAAGCTGACCGACCACGGTTTCCAGCTCTTTCATCGCCTGTTCAAAGCTCATCTGGTCGACGGGGGTCTCGGTCATGTCGCGGCCTTTATCAATTCCTGTACATGCGCGCGCGTTGCGGCGGCGAGCGCGTTCAGATCATAACCGCCTTCGAGAGTCGAGACGATACGGCCCTGACACAGCTCTTGCGCCAATGCGCACAGCTCGGCGGTGAGCCAGGCGAAATCTGCGGTCGACCAGTTCAGGTTGGCCAATGGGTCGTCCTGATGGGCGTCGAACCCGGCAGAGATGATGATGAGTTCTGGTTTGAAGGCGCGCAGGCGGGGGAAGGCTTGCGCCATGTAGGCCGCGCGCATCTCGGCGCCGCCGGTGCCCGGGGCCAGCGGGATGTTGACGATCTGGCCATGCGCGCCGTCCTCGTCCGGGCGGCCCGAGCCGGGCCAGAGCGGCATCTGCTGGCTGGTGATCAGAAGCGCGCGCGCCTCGTCCCACAAAAGGTCCTGGGTGCCATTGCCGTGATGCACATCGAAATCCACCACCGCGACGCGGCGCAATCCGTGATGGTCAAGCGCGTGTTTCGCGGCCAGCGCGGCATTGCCGAACAGGCAAAACCCCATCGCGGTTTCGCGTTCGGCATGATGCCCCGGCGGGCGAATGGCGCAGAAGGCGTTCTGCGCCTCGCCGCCCAGCACCATGTCGACCGCGCGCACGACCGCGCCCGCGGCGCGGAACGCGGCATCGACCGATCCAGGCGACAGGAACGTGTCGCCGTCGATCTGGGCAAATCCCTCGTCGGGGCGGGCATCACGGATATCGGCGACATAGCCTGCGGGATGGATGCGCAGCAGGTCGTCTTCGGCGGCCAGCGGCGCGGTGACGCGGCGCAGGTCAAGCGGCTCCAGCGCGTGTAGCACATGTTCCAGGCGGGCCACCCGCTCGGGGTGTCCGGTCGGCGTGACATGGGTCAGGCAGTCGGCATGGGTGATCAGGGCGGTCGTCATCGGCGTTCCTTTGGGCGGGCGGGGATCAGTCCGGCGCCAGCATGTAGCCCGCGCCGCGCACGGTCTGCAGATAGCGCGGCTGTTTCGGATTGGGTTCGATCTTGCGGCGCAGGCGGGTGATCTGAACGTCGACCGCGCGTTCCTGCGCCTGGCCCCGATCGCGGCCCAGGTCTTCGACCAGCTTGGTGCGGGTGATCGCCTCGCCCGGGCGGGCGGCAAAGATCTTCATCAACTGGTTCTCGGTGGCGGTCAGGCGGACCAGCTGGTCGCCCTGCCACATCTCGCCGCGCTCGATGTCATAGCGGATTGGCCCCAGTTGCAGGAATTTGGGTGCCGCATCCTGGGCGCTGGTGTCGGGCACGCGGCGCAGGATCGCATTGATCCTGAGCAACAGCTCACGCGGCTCGAAGGGTTTGGCCAGATAATCGTCGGCGCCGGCCTCCAGCCCGGCGATCCGGTGCTCGGTCTCGCCACGGGCAGTCAGTAGCAGGATCGGCGTGCTCAGGGTCTGACGCAGGGCGCGGGTCAGGCTGACCCCATCCTCGCCCGGCATCATCACATCCATGACGATCAGGTCGAAATCCAGCCCAGACAGGATGCGCCGCGCATGTTCGGCATCACGCGCTGCGGTGACAAGGAACCCGTGGCGCATCAGGAATTTCTTGAGCAAATCACGAATGCGCTCGTCGTCATCGACGATCAGCAGATGGGCGTCAAATGCACTCATGAGCCGCTGTCCCGCAGCTTGGCATAGGCCCGGTGCATCTCGCGGTCCATCATCGCCTCTAGCACCTGGCGAAAGCCGGTTACCGCCTCGGGCCCGGCCTCCTTATAGGCGGCGCGCATTCGGGCGCGCTGCGCGTCGGACAGTTTCGCCTCAAGCGCAGCACCCGCCTCGGTCAGGAACAGATGCCGCTCGCGCTTGTCCTGGGTGCCGACCCGGCTTTCGACCAACCCGTCGGCGATCAGGGTGCGCAGCACCCGGTTCAGCGACTGCTTGGTGACGCCCAGAATGGCCAGCAGGTTGTTCACCGTGGTGCCCGGCGCACGGTTGATGAAGTGGATCGCGCGGTGATGGGCGCGGCCATAGGCCATCTCGGCCAGGATCCGGTCGGGATCGGCGGTGAAGCCGCGATAGGCAAAGAACATCGCCTCGATCCCCTGCCGCAGCTGCTCGTCGGTCAGAAACAGCAGGCTTTCACCCCCAAAGACCGGTGACGGTCGTGCCTCGGACATGGTGTGCCCCTTTGTTGTTCAGGATCACTTTATGTCAGTCTTGTTGACATTCCAATACTGAACAGGTAGTGAGTCGCAGTTTTTGCGCAATATAGTGTCCGGTGCGGAACTTATTGGCGCAATAATCGGAAATACTGCCTGGTCTGGAGGGAACACAATGGCGAGTTATGACGATCGCGATGGCGTGATCTGGATGGATGGGGAGCTGGTCGATTGGCGCGACGCCAAGGTGCATATCCTGACCCATGCCATGCATTATGCCTCGTCCGTGTTCGAAGGTGAGCGCGCCTATAACGGCAAGATTTTCAAAAGCCGCGAGCATTCCGAACGGCTGGTTGCCAGCGCCCAGGCGCTGGACATGCCGATGCCCTATACGGTCGATCAGATCGAGGCGGCCAAGGAGGAGACGCTGAAGGCCAGTGGTCTGACCGATGCCTATGTGCGCGCGCTGGTCTGGCGTGGCTCGGGCGAGGACATGGGCGTGGCCTCGGCTCGCAACCCGGTGCGGATGGCGATCGCGGTCTGGCCCTGGGGCGCCTATTACGGCGACGCCAAGATGCAGGGCGCCAAGCTGGACATCGCCGAGTGGAAGCGGCCCAGCCCCGAGACGATCCCGGTGCATGCCAAGGCGGCTGGCCTTTACATGATCTGCACCATCTCCAAGCACAAGGCCGAGGCCAAGGGCTGTTCGGATGCGCTGTTCATGGACTGGCGCGGTTATGTGGCCGAGGCGACCGGCGCCAACGTGTTCTTTGTCAAGGACGGAGAGGTGCATACGCCGCTGGCCGACTGCTTCCTGAACGGCATCACCCGGCAGACAGTGATCGGGATGCTCAAGGACAAGGGCATCACCGTGCACGAGCGCCGCATCAAGCCGGAAGAGATGGAAGGGTTCGAACAGTGCTGGCTGACCGGCACCGCCGCCGAGGTCACCCCGGTGGGCCAGATCGGTCCCTACACGTTCGAAGTGGGCCAGATGACGCGCGATATCGCGGCGGAGTACGAGGCGCTGGTTCGGGCGTAAGTTGCGACCCAATTTTTTTGGGAAGGGGCGCCGGGTTTCCGGCGCCCTTTTTCGTTCATGCGATCTCGGTCGTGACGACAATGTTGCCACGGGTGGCGTTGGAATAGGGGCAGATGGCGTGGCCCGCATCTGCGATGCGCTGCGCCTCGGCGGCATCGACGCCGGGCATCGAGACCTTGAGCGCCACGGTCAGGCCGAACCCGCCCTCGGCGCGGGGACCGATGCCGACCTCGGCATCGACCGAGATATCGGCGGGCACCTTGGCCAGCGTCTTGTCCTGGGTCGTGGCGAATTGCATCGCACCGATATAGCAGGCGGCATAGCCGGCGGCGAACAGCTGTTCGGGGTTATGGCCCTTGCCATTGCCACCCATCGCGGGCGGGGTGGCAAGCACCAGGTCAAGGCCGGATTCGGCGACCTGGGCCTGGCCATTGCGGCCGCCGGTGGCGCGGGCATGGGCGGTATAGACGGGGGAAACGGTCATTTGGGGCTCCATATATCGGCTGCGATTATATCGTGAGCGATTTAAATAGGGGTGCCTGTCAAAAAATGCAAGGCATTGCGAAATAATCGCGCGCGATCTATGTCTGAGGCATGCTGGACCGCGCCCTGACCCTCGACGAACTGCTTTGTTTTTCGCTCTATTCCGCCAATCACGCGATGGGGCGGCTGTACCGTCCGTTGTTGGCACGGTTCGATCTGACCTATCCGCAATACCTGGTGCTGGTGGCGCTGTGGCAGCGGGATGGCCGCAAGGTGAGCGCTCTGGGCGCGGAACTGCAGCTTGAATCGAACACGCTGACGCCGCTTTTGAAACGGATGGAGGCAGCTGGGCTGATCAGGCGCGCGCGCAACCCCGAGGATGAGCGCAGCGTGATCGTGACGCTGACCGACAAGGGCCGTGGGCTGGAGGGCGAGGCGGCGGAAATCTCGAACTGTATTCTGGCGGCGGCGGATGCGGATATCGCCGAACTGGCCGAGCTGCGCGACCGGCTGCACCGGTTGACGGCGCGGTTGCGCGAGGCCGGATAGCGGCCCCGCGCCTCAGGCGGTCACGATGACCGTCCCGGTCATGTGGGGATGATAGGCGCAGAAATAGGGATAGGTGCCGGGTGTGTCGAAACGGATCGCGGCTTGTGCGTCCTTTTCCAACTCGCCGGTATCCCAATTCACCTCGTCATCGGTGGCGGTATGCGGCGCGAAGTCGTGGTTGATCCAGACAATCGTCTCGCCCGCGCGGATGGTGATCTCGGCCGGTTCAAACACAAAGGACCGGATATCGACCACCACCGGGGTAGAGCCCGATGCGGGAAGGGCGGAACCCACGATCGCCCCCCCCGCACCGAAGCAGACCTGTCTGCGGGTTAGCCGCATTGCAGGCCGTTCACCATCTGCTCGGCATGGCCTTCGTGCACCTTGAAGGTGACAAGCGCGTCGGACAGCAGATCCTTGAGCGGTTCAACGGTCACGGCGGGGATGAACACGCCTTCGACCGTCTTGTTGACCACCTGGTGGTAGCCAAGTTCGTTCTGGGCATAGGCGCAGTCAAACGCCTTGCCGCTCAGCGATATCAGTTCGGCCCGCTTGTCGGCAGCGCCCTTGACCAGCGTGCGGCTCAGGTCGTTGTCCTGCGGGGTGACGTTCAGCTTGGTGATCAGGTCGCCGGCGGCCGCGTTCACCGCGGTATGGTCGCGGATCATGGTTTCGGCGAATGCGCGCACCTCGGCATTGTCGGACACGGCCAGCGCCAGATGCGCATAGCGGATGTCGAGTTGACCGGCGGTATATGCGGTATGTGCAATCTCGAGGTCATTCATCTTGTCGGCGGCGGAGGCCGATTGCGCGACAAAACCGACGGCGATGGCGGCGGCGAGAGTAAGGGTTTTCATTGTTCAGGCTCCATGAAAGGTTTCAGTGCCTATTGACCTAGCGAGATGCTGCGAATTTTGAATGCGCATGAGGTCAAAGAATATTGCAGATCGTTCAGCTATCTGGACGAGCCGAGGAAAATGGATATGCTGGCGTCATGTTGGACCTGCTCAGCGATATCCTCACCCGCCTGTCCCTGAAGGGGACGCTGTATTTCCGCACGTCGTTCACACCGCCGTTCGGGGTGCACGTGCCCTCGTATCAGAACGTGGCCCGGTTTCACTTCGCCTATCGCGGCGAATGCATGGTGCATGTGCCGGCGGCTAACGAGACGCTGCGGCTGACTCAGGGCGATCTGGTACTGATCCCGCACGGGGCCGAGCACATGCTAATGTGCCAGCATTCGCGCCCCGATTCGGCGTTGCCGCTGGATACGGTGCTCAGCCGGTCGGGCTATCGCGGCGAGGGGGTGCTGGTCTATGGCGGTGACGAGGAAGATCAGGACACGCAGCTGATCTGCGGGCATCTGACCTATGGCATGCATGGCCGGTCCTGCCCGGGCCATACGCTGTTGGAGCGTCTGCCGCCCTATATCCTGATCCGCGATTACGGCGAGGAGCGTGGCGTCTGGCTGGAGGCAACTTTGCGGGTGATCGCGGCCGAGGCGGGGCGCGATCGGATGGGCAGCGACCTGATCGCGCTGAAGATGACCGAGGCGCTGTTTGCTCAGGCGATCCGCGCACATCTGGAAACGGTTAGCCCGGATGACGGGGCGCTGGCTGGGTTCGCCGATCCCAACCTGTCGCGGGCGCTGAGCGCCTTTCACCGCGAACCCGCCAAGGATTGGACGGTCGAGGGGCTGGCCCGGATCGCGGGCCAGTCGCGCACCGGCTTTGCTCAGCATTTCGCCGCCAAGATGGGCATGACCCCGATGCAATACCTGACCTCGTGGCGGATGCAGATCGCCTGCGAGGGGCTGGTCGACAGCCGGTTGAGCGTGGCCGATGCCGCCGAACTGGCCGGCTATGCCTCGGAAGCGGCGTTCAGCCGGGTGTTCCGCAAGCAGCTTGGGGTGTCTCCGGCGGCCTATCGGCAGCAGTTTGAGAGTGCGAAACGACAGGCATTGGCCGCATCTTGAACGATCTGACCTAATTCCCGAACTTTGGGTCATTCAGCGTTCGCATTAATGTCTCCATATCAGGGGCATGCCGCCGTCGGGCGGTTCAACCAACCTGATAAGGACCCCAATCATGTCTATTCGTTTCGTGACACGTACCGTGCATGCCTATCTCGACTATCCCGTGGCGCTGGCCCTGATGGGCCTGCCCGTGATCCTGGGCCTTGGCGCCGAGAACCCGATGGCGCTGTGGCTGTCGGTGATCACCGGTTTCGCCGCCTTTGTGCTGACCCTGCTGACCGACCACCATCTGGGCGTCTGGCGCGTCCTGCCTTACAAATTCCATCTGGCCGTCGACCTGACCGTCGGCATCGTGTTCCTGCTGGCGCCCAGCCTGTTCGGCTTTTCGGGGCTGGATGCGTTGTTTTACTGGGTCAACGGCGCGGCAGTGGTGACCGTGATCTCGCTGAGCACGCCCGAGCAGAAACCGGCAATGTAAACCGGTGACGGGAGCGTTCCGTCACAAATACACTGTGACGGGAGCGTTCCGTCACAATAACATCGTGAGAAGTTCAAGAATCTGAGCCGCGGGTTTTACAAACCCGCGGCTCTCATGCGCCCTACCAATCGCGCGGACCGGACCCTCCGGCCGCCAGACAGGAGAGCATTCGCATGACACGACTTCTTCGCCCCTCGCGCCGGGCCTTTCTGGCGGGCGGCACCGCCTTTACCGCCACGCTGGCCATGCCCTCGATCAGCCGCGCCGCCTCGCGCCCGGTCTTTACCCATGGGGTGCAGTCCGGTGACGTCGACACCATGTCGGGCATGATCTGGACCCGCACCGACCGCCCGGCAAAGGTGATGATGGAAGTGTCGAGCACCGAGAGCTTTGCCGACGCGCGCCGCCTGTCGCCGATGTTCGCCACGCCTGAGAGCGATTTTGCCGTCAAGCGGCTGGTCGATAACCTGCCCGCCGATCAGGAGGTGTTCTATCGCTTTGTCGCCGCCGATCTGGACGATATCAGCGCGGTGTCCGAACCCCTCATGGGACGGTTCCGTACAGCGCCGACCGCCCGGCGCGACATCCGCTTTGCCTGGTCGGGTGATACCGCCGGCCAGGGCTGGGGCATCGACGACGAGGGCATGCGCACCTATGCCACGATGGCGCAGCACCAGCCCGATTTCTTTATCCATTCCGGTGACACGATCTATGCCGATGGCCCGATGAAGGACGAGGTCGAAAAGGACGGCGCGGTGATCTGGAAGAACACCACCCTGATCGACGAAAAGCGCAAGGTGGCCGAGACGCTGGCCGAGTTCCGTGGCCAGTGGAAATACAACCTGATGGACGAACATGTGCAGGCGATGAACGCGCTTTGCCCGACGTTTTTCCAGTGGGACGATCACGAGGTGGTCAACAACTGGTCGGACGCCAAGGACCTGAGCGCCGACGACCGCTATACCGAGAAATCGGTGCATGTGCTGCAAAGCCGTGCTGCGCGGGCCTTCCACGAGATGACGCCGCTCAGGATTACGCCTGCCGAGCCGGGCCGGGTCTATCGCAAGATATCCTATGGCCCGATGCTGGATGTGTTCTTCCTTGACCTGCGCAGCTATCGCGGCCCGAACGGTGCCTCGATGGAGGACGAGATCACCGATCAGAGCCGCATTCTGGGGGCGGAGCAACTGGCCTGGATCAAGCGGGAACTGGCAGCCTCGACCGCGACCTGGAAGGTGATCGCCTCGGACATGCCCATCGGGCTGATTGTCTGGGATAACTGGAAGGAAAAGGCAGGCGCCGAGGCGATCTCGAACGGCGATCACGGCCCCGCCAAGGGGCGCGAGCTGGAGATCGCCGATCTCCTGCGCTTCATCAAGAGCGCGGGCGTGCGCAACACGGTCTGGTTCACGGCCGATGTGCATTACACCGCCGCGCATCACTACAGTCCGGAGAGGGCGCAGTTCCAGGACTTCGATCCGTTCTGGGAATTTGTCTCGGGCCCGCTGCATGCCGGGACCTTCGGCCCCAACGATCTGGACCGGACCTTTGGCCCCGAGGTGAAGTTCGTTAAGGCACCGACGCCGGAGCAGGGGGTGAACCTGCCGCCCAGCATGGGTCTGCAGTTCTTTGGTCTCGTGGATATCGACGCGGCCAGCCAGCAGATGAAGGTCCGCCTGATGGATCGCGGCAATACCGAGCTGTGGTCGGTCACGCTCGACCCGGTTCTGTCGGCAATCTGACGTTTGCCACGGGTCAGAAAATTGAAAATTTTCTGGAGACAGAATTTCTGCGAAATTCTGCGGCTGGCCCCGTTGGGGCCAGTCAGCGTCTGGAGCGGCCCTCGCGCAGAATGTTGTAGATGCCGCCTGCGACGATGATGGCGCTGCCGATCCAGGTGGCGGCGTCCGGGGTTTCGCCGAACACGACAATCCCGAGGATCATGGCAAAGACCAGTCGCGAATAGCGGAACGGTGCGATCACCGAGATTTCACCCCGTCGCATCGCACGGGTCAGGCATTCATAGGCCAGTACACCGAACAGGATCGCGGCGCCCAGTTGCAGTGCAGTATGGGCATCGGGCAGGGTTGCGCCGCCGGTCCAGACCAGAGCCAGCACGCCCGAGACCACCAGCGCGCCAAAGCCGTAGACGCCCAGTTGCGCGTTGCTCAGCCGGGGCCGCGCGGCGCGGGTGGCCAGGTCGCGCCCGGCAAAGCCGATCATGCCGAGCACGGCAAAGATCGAGGCGGGCACGAAGCCCTGCATCCCGGGACGCAGGATCAGCAGCACGCCCGCGAGCCCGATCAGGATCGCCACCCAGCGCCGCCAGCCCACCGTCTCGCCAAGAAACAGCGCGGCCCCCATTGCCACCACCAGCGGTGTCGCCTGAAGGATGGCGGAGGTGCTGGTGAGAGGGGTCAGCGCCAGCGCCAGCGTATAGCAGATGCGCCCCATCACCTCGAAGCTCGAGCGGATCGCGAGCGTCCGGTCGGGGCGGACAAACGCGGCCTCGCCCCGCCAGCGGGCCAGCAGGGCAAAGATGCCCATGCCGCCCAGCCCGAAGAGGATCAGCACCTGTCCCACCGGCAGCACAGCGGTGGCGGATTTGACGAACATGTCCTCGAGCGCAAAGGCGCCCATGGCGGCCACCATGTAGAGGCTGCCGCTGAGGTTTTCGGCCTGCCGGCTCATGTGGGTCAGAAATCCACGCCGCGTTGCGCCTTGATCCCGGCCTCGAACGGGTGTTTCTCGACCGTCATCTCGGTCACCAGATCGGCATAGTCGCGCAGCGCCTGCGGTGCGTCGCGCCCCGTCAGGAACACGCTGGTGCGGTCCGAGCGCGCCTGAAGCCCGTCGAGTACCGTATCGACCGAGAGGTATTCATAGCGCAGCGCGATATTGATCTCGTCGAGCACCACGAGGTCGTAGTCGCCGCTTTCCATCAGCTCGCGCGCCTTGCCAAAGGCGGCTGTGGCGGCGGCGATGTCGCGGTCGCGATCCTGGGTGTCCCAGGTGAAGCCCTCGCCCATCGTGTGCCAGGTCACCAGGTTGTGTTCCTCGAAAAAGCGGCGCTCGCCGGTCTTCCACTTGCCCTTGATGAACTGGACCACGGCAACCTTTTGCCCCCAGCCGAGCGCGCGGATCACCACGCCGAAGGCGGCCGAGGATTTGCCCTTGCCTTTGCCGGTATTGATCAGCACCAGCCCGCGGCCGGGGTCGACCGCCTCGGAGACTTTCTTGCGGTGTTCGGCCTGTACGGCCTTCATCTTTTCCTTGTGGTCCTGCGCGTCGGTCATTTGTGTTCCTTTCCCGGTTGCGCGCTACCCTAGGGCGTGGCGCGGAAAGGTAAAGGTCAGCCTTTGGGGTCGGTGACCGAGCGGGCCTTGCCGCGCTCCAACCCAAGCTGCCGCTCACGCCAGATCACCACCACGTTGCCCGCGATCACCAGCATGGCGCCGGCCAGCATGACCAGCGTCGGCCATTCGTCGAACCAGATGTAGCCGATGATGATGGCGAACAGCATCGAGGCATAGTCGTATGGCGCCAGCATCGAGGCCTGGCCAAAGCGGTAGGAGGAGGTGACGAGGATCTGCGCCACCCCGCCCACCAATCCGGTCAGGATCAGGATCGCCGCCTGTTCCGGGGTCGGTGTGACCCAGCCGAAGAACGCGGTCAGTCCCGACAGCAGCGTCGCCGTCAGCGAGAAGTAGAACACGATGGCCGCGGCATGATCGACCTGCACCAGTTGCCGGATATGGATCTGGACAAAGGCGCGGGCGACCGTGGCCGCCAGCACGCAGAGCGCGCCGATGGTGGCCGCCTGATCCAGCGAGGCGCCGGTGCCCAGACGCGGCCAGAGCATGATCAGAACCCCGAGCAGCCCTAGCGCCACAGCGCCGATACGCACCAGCCGTATCGTCTCGCCCAGCATCAGCGCCGCCAGAATCAGGGTAAAGATCGGGGTGGCATAGCCGATGGCTGTGACCTCGGGCAGGGGAAGCAGGCCCAGACCGGTGAAGGTCAGCCCCATGGCACCGGTTCCCAGTACTCCGCGCCAGAAATGGCCCATCGGTTTCTTGACGATCAGGCCCTGACGCAATTCACCCCGCGCCAGCAGCCACAGGATGATCACCGGAATGGCAAAGAGCGAGCGAAAGAACACCATTTCTCCGGCCGGAAAATCGGCGGACAGCACCTTGATCAATGCGGACATCGAGGTGAACAGAACCAACGCGCCAAGCTTGAGCGAGACGGCCAGAATCGGTCGATGCGATGTTAAGGGTTTGGCCATGGCGCGACCCTGCGCCTTTGCCCGGGAAAGATCAATTGCTTGATTATTGGTAACGGTAACGGCCATTGTGCAAACGCAGAAACAAGTCTGGGAGTCTGCCGTCATGGATCAGATCGCAAGCGCCTTTGGCCCGCAGGGTTTTGACGTTCAGGGTGAGGGCACGTGGCCGTCCCGGTTCGCGGTGACCGATCTGGCAACCCGCTGCTTTGGTGCGGTGGGCGCGGCGCTGGGCGCGGTGATTGAGGCCAGGGGTCTTGGCCCGCGTCCGGCGATCAGTGTCGACAGGCGTTTGGCCTCGCTGTGGTATTCCTGGTCGATCCATCCGCAGGGTTGGCAGATGCCCGGCGCCTGGGATGCGATTGCTGGCGACTATGCGGCGGCGGATGGCTGGATCAAGCTGCATACCAACGCGCCCCATCACCGCGCGGCGGCGCTCTCGGTGCTGGGATGTGGGGCCGAGCGCGCAACGGTGGCCGAGGCAGTGCGCGGCTGGCAGGCCGATACGTTGGAAGCGGCCATTGTCGGTGCGGGCGGAGCAGCGGCGGCGATGCGCAGCCGGGCGGCCTGGCTGGCGCATCCGCAGGGGGCGGCGGTGGCGGCGGAACCGCTGGTGCATTGGGCGACGCGCGCGGGCGTCTTACGCGATTTCGGCGGCACGCGGGCGCGGCCGCTGGCGGGGCTGAGGGTGCTCGACCTGACGCGGGTGCTGGCAGGGCCGGTGGCGACGCGGACGCTGGCCGGATACGGGGCCGAGGTGCTGCGCATCGACCCGCCAAGCTGGTCGGAACCGGGGGTGGTGCCGGATGTGACGCTAGGCAAGACCTGCGCCCATCTGGATTTGAAACAGGCCGCCGACCGGGCCCGGTTCGAGGCGCTGCTGGCGGGGGCGGATGTGCTAGTGCATGGCTATCGGCCCGGCGCGCTGGATGCGCTGTGTTCGCCCGAACGGCGCTTGGCGCTGGCGCCGAACCTGATCGAGGTGAGCCTTTGCGCCTATGGCTGGACCGGGCCCTGGGCCGGGCGGCGCGGATTTGATTCGCTGGTGCAGATGAGTTGCGGCATAGCCGAGGCGGGCATGGGCTGGGCCGGGGCCGACCAGCCGCATCCGCTGCCGGTGCAGGCGCTGGACCATGCGACGGGGTATTTGATGGCGGCGGCGGTCCTGACGGCGCTGGCACGGGCGGCCCGGGGGGAGGGCGTGTCTGCGGCGCGGCTGTCGCTGGCGCGCACGGCGGAGCTGCTTTGCGGCCTAGAGACGGGTGAGGAGGGTCCGGCGATTACCGGCTCCACCCCCGAAGACCTGTCGGATTGGGACGAGCAGACATCTTGGGGCCCGGCGCGACGGCTGAAACCGGCTCTGAGCGTCGAGGGGGCGGAGATGCGCTGGGACAGTGCGGCTTGCGAGCTGGGATCGTCGCCTGCCGCCTGGCGCTGATCAGGTCAGCCACCAGAGCAGGCCGGAGAGGGTAAAGAAGGCCAGCGTCGTTGCCGTGAGCAGGGCGATCGAGGCCATGCCCTCGTGCCCCAATTCCTGCGCAAGAACGGCGTAGATGCCGAACATCGGCATCGCCGCCGACAGGATCAACGCGGTGCCCATGTCGGGATCAAGCGGCAGGCCGATAGCGGCGACCAGGATGACCGCCAGAAGGGCCAGCGCCGGGTGCAGCAGCAGTTTCAGCGCCGAGATCTGTACGGCATGCCAGCGGCTGCCTTTCCAGCTGAGCCCGGCCAGAGAGCCGCCGATCACCACAAGCGCCAGCGCCGAGGCGGAGGCGGCCAGCATCTGCATCAGCCGGGTCACGGTCTGCGGCACGGGCACACCGGCGAGGCTGACCGCGAGGCCCAGCAGCAGACCGATCACCATCGGGCGCTTCAGAACGCCCCAGAGGATGCCCGCGATCCGCTGGCCGATGCCGCCCTGACCGCGTCCACGCGCCATGTCCGTCAGGATCAGGCAGGCGGGGATGATCAGCACGTTTTCGACCAGCATGTTCAGCGCCAGGATCACGCCCGCCAGATCGGGAAAGGTGAGCAGCATCACCGGATAGCCGACAAAGCCGGAATTGGGGCAGGAACTGCCCATCACCGCCACGGCGCGGCGGCGGGCCTCGGTGCCCGTGAGCGTGAACCACAGATAGCTGAGCGCGACAGTGGCAAGGCCGGCGGCGGCAAAGGCCAGCATATAGCCGGGGTGGAACACCTCGGCCACGTCGCGGCTGGCCACCGCGTTGAAGAGGAGCGCGGGCAGGGCGATATCCATCACGTAGCGGCCCAGAACCCGCATATCGGCACTGCTGAACCAACCCTGTCGGACCACCAGAAACCCGACCGCAAGTGCGGCGTAGATCGGGAAGGTGATGGTCAGGATCTGGCTCATCCCCGCGTCCAGCCTTCGGGCAGGGGGGTGCCGATCTCGGCCGCGAAATCGTCGAGGAAGCGCAGCATCAGGGCGATGCGCGCCTCGGCCAGCGCCCGGCCCTTGTCGGTTAACATGCCTTGCGGCAGCGACAGCAGCTTTACCCGCCAGTGATCGAGCGAATAGAGCGCATCGTCGGGCGTGCGGCGTTCACAGAAGGGATCGGCGGGATCATAAAGCGCCCGGCCCAGCGAGCCGGAGACCGAGAAGTTGCGCGCGATACCAATGGCGCCAAGCGCATCCAGCCGGTCGGCGTCGCGCAATATGCGCGCCTCCTCACTCTCGGGCGAGATCCCGGCGGAAAAGCTGTGCGCGGCGATGGCGTGGCCGGTGGCGGCGATCTGCGCCTCGTCAAAGCCCAAGTCGCGCAGGATCGGCGCGGCCTCGTCGGCCGAGCGGCGCGAGGCGGTGTGCCGGTCGGGCGCGTTCTTGGGCAGGTTCACCAGATCGTGCAGGTAGCTGGCGGCCAGCAGCACGTCCCGGTCTGCGCCGGGGCTGGCGATGGCCTGCACATTGACCCAGACCCGGTCCAGATGGGCGAGATCATGCGCCGGGTCGGTCGCCATGCGCTGGGCGACGATGCCGCGCAGCGCCTGATGCAGGTCAGCCGATATGGCCACGGTTGGCCCCGATCTGGCCCCGGTGCAAAAGCAGGTGGTCAAGGATCACGCAGGCCATCATGGCCTCGCCCACCGGCACGGCGCGGATGCCGACGCAGGGGTCGTGGCGGCCCTTGGTGATGATTTCGGTCTCTTCGCCGGACTTGGTGATGGTCTTGCGGGTGGTCAGGATGGACGATGTGGGTTTGACGGCAAAACGCACCACGATGTCCTGCCCGGTCGAAATGCCGCCTAGGATACCACCGGCGTGGTTCGAGCTGTATTGCGGACCGTTCTGGCCCATGAAGATCTCGTCGGCATTGGCCTCGCCGGTCAGTTCGGCGGCCGCCATGCCCTCGCCGATCTCGACGCCCTTGACGGCGTTGATCGACATCATCGCGGCGGCCAGATCGGTGTCGAGCTTGCCATAGACCGGCGCGCCGAGGCCCGCAGGCACGCCGCGCGCGACCACCTCGATCACCGCGCCGACCGAGCTGCCGGATTTGCGCAGCCCGTCGAGGTAATCTGCCCAGTCAGAGGCGGCCTGGGCGTCGGGCACCCAGAACGGGTTCTGCTCGATCTGCGCCCAGTCGAAGCGGGCGCGGTCGATGCGGTGCGGTCCCATCTGCACCATGTAACCGGTGATCTGGGCATTGGGGGCCAGGGCGCGAATAGCCTCGCGCGCGAGGCCACCCGCTGCCACCCGGGCTGCGGTTTCACGGGCCGAGCTGCGGCCGCCGCCGCGATAGTCGCGGATGCCGTATTTCTGGAAATAGGTGATGTCGGCATGGCCGGGGCGGAACTTGTCCTTGATATCCCCGTAATCCTTGGACCGCTGGTCGGTGTTCTCGATCATCAGCTGTACCGGGGTGCCGGTGGTCTGGCCCTCGAACACGCCCGAGAGGATCTTGACCTCATCCGCTTCGCGGCGCTGGGTGGTGTATTTGTTCTGGCCGGGTTTGCGGCGGTCGAGCCAGTGCTGGATCATCGCCTCTTCGATGGGCACGCCGGGCGGGCAGCCGTCGACGGTGGCGCCAAGCGCGGGACCGTGGCTTTCACCCCAGGTGGTGACACGGAAGAGATGGCCAAAACTGTTCATCGACATGGGGGCGCTCCTTTGCGCGATGTGCTTAGCGGGGCGCGTCCCCGGCCTCAAGGGGTTTGCTGAGTGAAGGGGGGAAGGGGGCGCTGGCCCCCGCCTACAAAATTCGTCGAATTTTGTAGGCTCCCCCCGGAGTATTTGTGGTGGAATGAAGATCAGGCCGCTTGCGCCAGTTTCGAACGGGTCGCGGTGATCTGAAGCGCGGCGCGGGCGGCCTCGCGTCCCTTGTCCACGAAATGGGCGCGGAAGATGGCGTTGTGGTGATCGGTTTCCTGGTACTGGTGCGGGGTCAGCGAGACCGACAGGATCGGAACACCAGTATCGAGCCCCGCGCGCATCAGCCCGTCGACCACCGCCTGGGCGACGAAATCGTGCCGGTAGATGCCGCCGTCGACGACAAAGGCGGCGCAGGCCACGGCGGCATAGCGCCCGGTCTGGGCAAGGTCACGGGCGAGCAGCGGCATCTCGAACGCGCCGGGCACGTCGTAGACGTCGACCTGTTCCGGCGGGATGAGCTCGAGGAACCCCTCGAGCGCGCGATCGACGATATCGGCATGCCAGTTGGCCTTGATGAAGGCATAGCGGGTGTGTGTCATCGTAATCTCCTTGTGTTTTGACACGTCACCCAAGGCGATCACGAACGGACGAGCACACGCGGAGGCGTGGCCTGGCCGTGCGTTCTCTTTCATCCGGACTGTAACCGTCGGCTCTGGTCTCTCACCAGATCTGCTGACACCCCGGACGTGGGCCGGGGCCGCTCGCGGGCTGGCGGGATCAAGCCCCGCATACCGCCGGTGGGGAATTTCGCCCCGCCCTGAGAACGACACGGAGCTTGCCAAGGAGCGTTCGCCGCTGCAAGACGAAATCGGTGCAACAGGAGGGCCATCATGCATCCCAACCCGGCATTTCGCGGCGAAAGCGTGGCACGTAATCTGGAATTTGCCCGCGACCGGGGCTTTGGCGTGCTGGCCGTGGCGGTGGACGGCGCACCCCTGATCAGCCATGTGCCGTTTCTGGTGTCCGGCGATGGCAGCGAGGTCGAGTTGCATCTGGTGCGTTCCAACCCGATCGTGCAGGCACTCAAATCGCCGCTCCCGGCGCGGATCGCCGTAAGCGGGCCCGACGGATATATCTCGCCCGATTGGTACGGGGTGGCGGACCTGGTGCCGACCTGGAACTATGTCGCGGTGCATCTGGCGGGTGAGTTGGATCTGCGGCCCGAGAGCGAGTTGCCGGGCCTGCTGGACCGTCTCTCGGCCCGGTTCGAGAAGCAGCTCTTGCCCAAGCCCGCCTGGACCCGTGCCAAGATGACACCCGGTGCGTTTGATCGGATGTTGCGTATGATCGTGCCCTGCCGGATGCGTGTTTCAGATGTACAGGGCACCTGGAAGCTGGGGCAGAACAAGCCCGAGGCGGCGCGGATGGGTGCGGCCGAGGGGGTTGCGGCAAGCACCATCGGCACCGAGCTGGAAACGTTGGCCGTATTGATGCGGGGGGCTTGAACCCGGCAGCGCGCGGAATACCACTAAAGATGATCGCGGATCAGACCGCACGGACAAAGAAACAGGGAGAACATGCGATGAAGCTCTATTACAGCCCGACCTCGCCCTATGTGCGCAAGGTCATGGTCCTGCTGCACGAATCCGGGCAACTGGATGACGTAGACCTGGACACCGCCGGCGGCACGCCGCTTGCCCCGGCCGAAGCGCTGGTGGGCAAGAACCCCCTGGCCAAAGTGCCCGCGCTCGAGCGGCCCGATGGCCCGACCCTGTTCGACAGCCGGGTCATCTGTGCCTATCTGGATGCGCGGGGCGGGGCGGGGTTTTATCCCGATGGCGCCCGGCGCTGGGATGTGCTGACGCTGGAGGCCCTGGCCGACGGGATGCTGGATGCCGCCCTGCTGATAACATACGAGGCCCGGCTGCGCCCCGAGGACAAGCGCTGGGACAGCTGGACCGACAGCCAGTGGGACAAGATCGCCCGCGCTTGCAGCGCGCTGGAAGAGCGGTGGATGGCGCATCTGAGCGGCCCGCTCGACATGGGTCAGATCGCGGTGGGCTGCGCGCTGGGGTATCTGGACCTGCGGCATGATGCCCGTGGCTGGCGGGAGGGGCACCCGGCGCTGGCCGCCTGGTTCGCCGGCTTCGAATCGCGCCCCTCGATGATGGCAACCCGGCCTCCGGCAGGGTAACGGTGCCTGTTTCGGTATCAACGGGACTTGAAATTGTGTGACACCATGGCGACATGAATTGGGTTCTGCGGCGTCCTGCGCGCCTATGACCGCTGGACGAACCGATTTCTCCCGGATAGATACCCGCGTTGAGTCACCGTAGTTATCTGCGGTGCACATGCATGTTTGCCCGGACCCGGGCGCTGGAATCGGAGAAAACCTCGTGTCCCACGCAGAAGATCACGAAGGCACCCGCAGAGATTTCCTCTACTACGCCACGGCTGGCGCAGGTGTCGTAACCACCGGGGCCGCTGTCTGGCCGCTGGTCAACCAGATGAACCCGTCGGCGGATGTTCAGGCGCTGTCGTCGATTCGCGTTGACATCAGCGGTGTCGAGGTCGGCACCCAGATCAGCGTCAAGTTCCTGGGCAAGCCGGTGTTCATCCGCCGCCGCACCCAGGCCGAGATCGACGAAGCCCGCGCGGTCGATCTGTCCGATCTGATCGACAACGACTCCCGCAACCCCAACCTGAGTGGTGGCGGTGATGGCGGTGACGAAAACCGCTCGCTGGACGAAAACGGCGAATGGCTGGTGATGATGGGTGTCTGCACCCATCTGGGCTGTGTGCCGCTGGGCGACGGCGCCGGCGACTTCCACGGCTGGTTCTGCCCCTGCCACGGCTCGCACTACGATACCTCTGGCCGGATCCGCAAAGGTCCCGCGCCCGAGAACCTGCACATTCCGGTTGCAGAGTTCGTCGACGAAAACACCATCAAGCTGGGATAAGGAAGCGCGCTCATGGCCGGTATTCCGCACGACCATTACGAACCGAAGACGGGCGCAGAGAAGTGGCTGAACAGCCGCTTGCCCATCGTCGGCCTGATCTATGACACCATCATGATCCCCACCCCCAAGAACCTGAACTGGTGGTGGATCTGGGGCATCGTCCTGGCCTTCTGCCTGGCGCTGCAAATCGTCACCGGCATCGTGCTGGTGATGCATTACACGCCGCATGTCGACATGGCCTTTGCCAGCGTCGAGCATATCATGCGCAACGTGAACGGCGGCTATATGCTGCGGTATCTGCATGCAAACGGCGCCTCGCTGTTCTTTGTCGCCGTCTATATCCACATCTTCCGCGGCCTGTTCTACGGCTCGTACAAGGCCCCGCGCGAGATCACCTGGATCGTCGGCATGCTGATCTATCTCTGCATGATGGGCACCGCCTTCATGGGCTATGTGCTGCCGTGGGGACAGATGTCGTTCTGGGGCGCAACCGTGATCACTGGCCTGTTTGGCGCCATCCCCTTTGTGGGCGAGGCGATCCAGACCTGGCTGCTGGGCGGGCCCGCCGTGGACAATGCCACGCTGAACCGCTTCTTCTCGCTGCACTATCTGCTGCCCTTCGTCATCGCGGCGCTGGTCATCGTGCATATCTGGGCCTTCCACACCACCGGCAACAACAACCCCACGGGTGTTGAGGTGCGTCGCGGATCGAAGGCCGAGGCCGAGAAGGACACGCTGCCGTTCTGGCCCTATTTCGTGATCAAGGACCTGGTGGGGCTGGCCATCGTGCTGGTGATCTTCTGGGCGATCGTCGGCTTCATGCCGAACTATCTGGGCCATCCCGACAACTATATCGAGGCCAACGCGCTGGTGACGCCCGCGCATATCGTGCCCGAATGGTACTTCCTGCCGTTCTACGCCATCCTGCGTGCCTTCACCTCCGAAGTCTGGGTGGTGCAGATCGCCAGCTTTGTGACCGGCGGCATCATCGACGCCAAGTTCTTTGGCGTGCTGGCGATGTTCGGCGCGATCCTGGCCATGGCGCTGGCGCCCTGGCTCGACACCTCGTCGGTGCGTTCGGGCAAGTACCGTCCGATGTTCAAATGGTGGTTTTACCTGCTGATCATCGACTTCTTCGCCCTGATGTGGCTGGGCGCGATGCCAGCGGAAGAACCCTATGCATCCTTCTCGCTAATCGCTTCGGCCTATTGGTTCGGCTACTTCTTCGTGATCCTGCCCATCCTGGGCGTGATCGAGAAGCCGCTGCCGCAGCCGGCCACGATCGAGGAAGACTTCAACGCGCACTACGGCACGGCGTCTGACGCCACTCCGGCCGAGTAAGAAGAGGGACCGGAACTCATGTTCAAGAAACTTGCAATCGGTGCCGCTTTTGCCCTGGCGCTTGCTCCTGTCGCATCCCATGCGGCAGGTGGCGGTGAGCAGCATATCGAGGATTTCCAGTTCTCGTTCGAAGGCCCCTTTGGCACCTATGACCAGAACCAGCTGCAACGCGGCCTTCAGGTCTATACCGAGGTCTGCGCTGCCTGCCACGGCCTGAAATACGTGCCGCTGCGCACGCTGGGCGACGAGGGTGGCATCGGATGGACCGACGAACAGGTCCGCGCCTATGCCTCCGAGACCTTCTCGGTCTACGACCCGGAACTGGAAGACGATCGTCCGGCGATCCCGACCGATCACTTCCCGGCCAATACTGGCGCCGGCGCACCCGACCTTTCGCTGATGGCGAAGGCGCGGGCCGGCTTCCACGGTCCCTACGGCACCGGCGTAAACCAGCTGGTGCGCGGCATGGGCGGCCCGGAATACATCTTCTCGATCCTCACTGGCTACGAAGACCCGCCCGCCTGTGCGCCCGAGGAAATGGACGGCTATTACAACGTGGCCTTCGCCCCTGGCGGCTATCCGGACGAATGCAAGATTTTCGACGACGAAGGCGTCGAGATCGGCCGCAAGGCGCCGGGCTCTTGGATCTCCATGGCGCCGCCGATCTCGGATGAGCAGGTGGAGTTTGCAGATGGTCATGCCAACGACCTGCACCACATGTCGGCTGACGTGTCGGCCTTCCTGATGTGGGCGGCCGAGCCCAAGATGATGGCCCGCAAGCAGGCAGGTCTGGTCGGCGTGATCTTCCTGACCATTCTGGCCAGCATGCTGTACCTGACCAACAAGCGCCTCTGGGCGCCGCACAAGGGCAAGAAGCACTAAGCTGCTTTTGCACTTTGGTTTCGAAAACCCCCGCACCCCGGTGCGGGGGTTTTCTTTTGGCTTTTTTGGACGTGACTGCAGTTGCGGCGAGCGTTCAGACCCATCAGCAGGCGCTTATTTAGGCGCAGTAAGCCCCGTTCCCATGGCAGCGGGGCCGGGTGCATGGCCAGTTTCGGGACAGACGGCGGATGGTCCGCCTGTCGCAACTTCAGGAGATGTCCCATGAAACCCTTTGCCCTGATCGCCGCACTCGCCCTGGCCGCCAGTCCGGTTCTGGCCCTTGATCTCACCACCGACACCCAGCTGGGCAGCACCCCGGACGAGATCCGCACCAGCCTGAAAGACCTGGGCTACGACGTCCGCAAGATCGAGGACGAGGACGGCAAGATCGAGGCCTATGTGGTCAAGGACGGCAAGATGGCCGAGGTCTATGTCGACCCCAAGACCGGCAAGATCAGCAAGATCGAGATGGAGTGACGACGGATGGCCGGGACTCCGGGTGGGCGTGAAGGCGCCCGCGAGATTCGCGTCTGGGATCCGCTGGTGCGGCTGACGCATTGGGGGGTGGCGCTGGGCGTGCTGGTCAACAGTGCGCTGACCGATCCCGATGGTGCACTGCACGAGCAGGTCGGCTATGGCGTGCTGGCGCTGGTTGTGCTGCGGCTCTTGTGGTGTATCGTTGGGCCGAAACCGGCGCGCTTCTCCGCCTTCCCACCCAGCCCCGCTGCTGCGCTGGGGCACCTTCGGGCGATGCTGCGGGGCGAGCGCAAGGTTCACCTGTCGCATAATCCCCTGGGGGCGTTGATGGTCTATAACCTGTGGCTGACTTTGCTGGCGCTGAGCGCCACGGGCATCATGATGGGCACGGTCACGTTCTTTGGCGTCGACTGGGTCGAAGAGCTGCACGAGGCTGCCTTTGGCTGGCTGATGTTCTCGGTGGCACTGCATGTGGGCGGTGTGCTGTTTGACCAATGGCGCACCGGCGTACCGCTGGCCCGCGCGATGGTGACAGGGCGCAAGCGGATACAAGCGGAACGGCTGGACGGATGACCCCATGGCTCCGCCCCCTGATGCGGCCCGGCGACGCGGATGAGCGCCGGGCCGCGATCCTGGCCTGGATGATCGTGTTGCAGGCCCTGTGCGCCCTGTTCTTCATCGGTGATGTGCTGGCCGATCTGCGCGCCGGGAATGACGACACGGGCACCCACCTTTGGCTGGAGGGGAGCGTGGCGCTGGTTCTGTGCATCGGGCTGGGCGTGCTGATGTACGAGCTGCGCCAGTTGCTGATGCGGATGGAACGCGTCACCACCACCCTGCGCGCGGCACGAGGCGAGATGGCCGAGGTGATCGAGGGCTTCTTTGCCGATTGGGGGCTGACACCTGCGGAGCGCGATGTGGCGCTGATGATCCTCAAGGGGCTGGACAATGACAGCATTGCCACCGTCCGGGGAAGGGCTGCCGGAACTGTGCGGGCGCAATCGGCGGCGATCTATGCAAAGGCGGGGGTCGATGGGCGGACCCAGTTCCTCAGCCTGTTCATGGAAGAGCTGCTGGCTGATCCGGATTAGGGAAGGGGCGCTGCCCCTCTTGCCCTGCGGGCAATTCACCCCGGAGTATTTCTGACCAGAAAGAAGCCCAAGGGCGCTGTCACGCGGTCAGCGCGTTGCCTGAGGTGCCGGTTATCGTGGTGGTAACGATCTGGCCTTCGGGCTGGGGCGTGTCGAAATGCACTTCGGTGAATTGCTCGGTGCGGCCCATGTGCGGGCTTTCCATCAGGATGCGGTGGCTGCGGCCGACCTGTTCGGCAAGGTGCAGCGCCACGCGCCTGTCGCCTGCGGCGCGCAGGCGGGCGGCGCGCTCCTTGATGATCTTGCCGTTCACCTGGCTGGGGATTTTGGCGGCGGGCGTGCCCTCGCGCCGGGAATAGGGGAAGACATGTAGCCAGGTCAGGTGGCAGTCATCGACCAGCTTCAGCGAGTTCTCGAAATGCGCCTCGGTCTCGGTCGGGAAACCGGCGATGATATCGGCGCCGAAGGTCATCTCGGGGCGCAGGCGGCGGGCCTCTTCGGCAAAGCGGATGGCGTCGTCGCGCAGGTGGCGGCGCTTCATCCGTTTCAGGATCAGGTCGTCGCCATGTTGCAGGCTGAGATGCAGATGCGGCATCAGGCGGGGTTCGGTGGCGATGCCCTGCATCAGGTTCTCGTCCACCTCGATCGAGTCGATGGAGCTGATCCTGAGGCGCGGCAGGTCGGGCACCAGCCGCAGGATGCGCATCACCAGATCGCCCAGTTTCGGTTGTGCGGGCAGATCGGCGCCCCAGGAGGTGAGGTCGACTCCGGTCAGCACCACCTCGTTATAGCCGCGATCCACCAGCCGCTTGATCTGGTCCACCACCACGCCCGCCGGAACGCTGCGCGAATTGCCGCGGCCATAGGGAATGATGCAGAAGGTGCAGCGGTGATCGCAGCCGTTCTGCACCTGCACATAGGCGCGGGAACGGGTGCCGAAGCCGTCGATCAGGTGACCGGCGGTTTCGGTCACGCTCATGATGTCGTCGACCTGCACCGCCTCGGTCTCGCCGATGAAATCGGCGGTCATGCTCTTCCAGGTTTCGGGCCGCATCTTTTCGGTGTTGCCGATCACCGCGTCGACCTCTGCCATGGCGGTGAAAGTCTCGGGCTCGGTCTGGGCGGCGCAGCCGGTGACGATCAGCCGCGCGGTGGGGTTCTCGCGGCGCAGGCGACGGATTTCCTGACGGGCTTTGCGCACGGCCTCGGCGGTGACGGCGCAGGTGTTGACGATGACGGCATTATCCAGCCCGGCCTGGGCGGACAGTTCCTTCATCGCTTCCGTCTCATAGGCGTTGAGGCGGCAGCCGAGCGTGGTGAACTTGGGCGCGCTCATCCCAGGCTGGCCAGGAATTCGGGCGTCAGCGTGGCGCTGAACACATGCATGGTGGGGCCGGTCATCCAGACGCCGTCCTCGCGCCAGTCGATCCAGATGGTTCCGCCGTCGAGGTCGATCTGCACCTTGCGCCCCGTCAGGCCCCGGCGTGCGGCGGCCACGGCCGTGGCGCAGGAAGAGGAGCCGGAGGCCAGGGTGATGCCGACGCCACGCTCCCACACCCGCATGCGAATACGGTCGGGGCCGGTGATTTGCGCCACCTGCAGATTGGTACGCTGCGGATAGAGCGGGTGATGCTCGTAGCGCGCACCGAACTCTGCCAGCGGAATCGCCTCGGCATCCGCAACGAAAAAGGTGCAATGCGGGTTGCCCATGCCGGTGGCGGTCGGGCCACCCTCGATCGGCAGTTCCAACGTATCCATCTCTTCGGCCAGCGGGATCTCGTGCCACAAAAGTTGCGGCGCGCCCATGTTGACCGAGGTTAGCCCATCGCCCGCGTCGCGCGCATATAGATCGCCACGGTCGGTGGTCAGGTGCAACTCGGTCTTGCCGGTCTCGTCCATCAGATGCCGTGCAATACAGCGGGTGGCATTGCCACAGGCGGCCGAGGTCGAACCGTCGGCATTGTAAAACACCAGATGGGCATCGCCCTTGCCCGGCTCGATCACTGCCAGCTGATCGAAGCCCACGCCGAGATGGCGATGCGCGATTCCCCGGGCCAGCGCCCCGGTAATGCGCACCGGATGCAAGCGCGCATCGACAACGACAAAATCGTTGCCCAGCCCGTGCATCTTCATGAAGGTCATACCGGTACTCTGCTGTGTCATGGCGGGCATATAACGCTGCGGGAACACTTAATCCAGCCTGCCGCGCGGTTTCGGCAAAAAAGGGGGTTGACCCCCCTTTGCCACCTGCCTAATTAGGCCGCCTATCGGGTCGCCGGACACGCCGGAAACGAAAGCGACGCGAGGTGCAAATAAGCTCTTGAACCTCATCGGTGAATTGGCTTAGAGAGCGCCACGGGTCGAAAGACCGGACAAGAGAGTGGGCCGTTAGCTCAGTTGGTAGAGCAACTGACTTTTAATCAGTGGGTCGCAGGTTCGAATCCTGCACGGCTCACCACTTCTCATAAACTATCCTTTCCCTGCTTGGGTCTAGTGTTGGATTTGACGAACCTCTTGGGAAGGTTCGCCAAATTGCGCTTGCCATTGGGGCAGGCGATCAGTTTCTCAATCCCTGAATCGTTCATGCCTATGCGACCAGCTGCGCAATCGCCTCTCTCGTGCGATTGCCACAAATGCACCGCTGGGCAGCGATCGAGATCATGTTCAGCGGGCTGAAGGAGTGGCGACCGGCCGCAACTCGATACGATAGATGCCCAAAGGTCTTCCTCTCAGCAAGCGTGCCGGCTGCAACCGTCCTTTACCGGCCGAGAGTCCTGGTCCTGTAGCGGCCTCAATCCAGTGCCGGATATGGGCTGACACACCGGGAATGGTTGCCCCTGCCCGAACGGAAAACGGCGGCAGATCGCTCTGCCGCCGTTCTCACTTTCTGGGGCGAACTCAGTTTTGCAGTTCGGCCGGGGCCTTGTCGGCGATGTCGGTCCAGTTGGCGTTGGCCTTCACGATGAAACCGGGGACGTCCTCTTCCCACTTGGCCTGGATCTCGTCGGACAGGTTCAGGTACAGCTTGTCGTCGACGATCTTCCAGTTGTCCGGGTCGCCATCAAATTTGAAGCCCATCGCGGCGCCAAAGGCGCAGTAACCGCCATAAGCCGGCAGATAGGCTTCCGGGTTCGCCTCGAACGTCGCCTTGTTCTCGGCGTTGGCAAAGCGATAGGTAGCATCATCATAGACCGCGGTGATCTTCCAGTCGCCTTCAGTGGCTTCGCCCACGGTGAAATAGGCCACCGGGTCATAGCCTTGCAGTGCCAGACCGGTCGAGCTGGCGTTCAGGTCGACACCGGCTGCCATGGCCGAACCGGCCAGCGTCAGCGACAGGGCGACGCCGCCGATGAAGGATTTGAGAGTGTTCATTCTAAGTGCCTTTCGCGTTGTTGGGCCCTTGGCGATTGATGCGCGATAGGGTCCCTTTGATCCCGCACGGCGTAATTGCACCGTGGTGACCCCGATTTGGGTGGTGGGTCGTTCACGTTCAAAGCAACTCTTTTTGACCGGTCGTGTTGATCTGGTGAGCGGTCACGGGTCGGCCCGTGATCAGGCCTGTTTCCCCTCGGGGCGCAACTCGCTCAGAAAGGCCAGCACCTTGGCCAGTGGCATTTCGCAGGGGGCCAGGCGCGGGGCTTGGGCCAGCTCGTAGAGGTTGAGGCTGATGTAATCGGTGCCACCCAGCTCGGTCGCGACAAGCTTGATGGATCTGCCGCTCGCGTATGCGGATTTGGACACGGCATAACGCCGCCCACCGGACAGGCCGATTGTGGTGCCTAGCGGCCAGTCCCGCAATCGGGCGAGCGCAAGTTCCTGAAGGTTCAAGCCGATTTCTGACCGATCTTGGGTTCGGTGCGGGCCTTTAGCCGCGCGATATTGGCCCGGTGGCGCCAGAACACCATCAGCGTCAGAACGATGCCTAGCACAAAGCCCGCGCCCTGATCAAGAAGTACCAGCCAGAACGTCGAGCTGGCCGCCGCCACCAGTGCCCCCATGGACGAGATCCGCGTCACCGCCGCCCCCGCCAGCCAGCTCAGGCAACAGGCGACCCCGACGGGCCAGGCCAGTGCCAGCCAGAGGCCCAGAAAGGTCGCAACCCCCTTGCCGCCCTTGAACCCCAGCCAGATGGGATAGCAATGGCCGACAAACGCCGCCAGCGCCGCCACCTGCGCTGCGTCCTCTCCGGCAAAGGCGCGCGCCAGCAGCACCGCGACGGCGCCCTTGCCGCCATCTAGCAGCAAGGTCAGCGCCGCCGCCCCCTTGTTGCCGGTGCGCAGTACATTGGTGGTGCCGATATTGCCCGAGCCGATCTGGCGCAGATCCCCCATCCCCATCGCGCGGGTCAGGATCAGGCCAAAAGGGATGGACCCCAGGCCATAACCGATCACGGCCCAGAGGATCAGCATCATCGCCGGTGTGTCGAAAGCGGGCATCAGTCTCTCCGGTAAACGGCCTGTCCGGCCACATAGGTCGCCAGCACCCTACCTTGCATTCGCTGGCCGTCAAACGGGGTGTTCTGCGATTTCGATTTCAGCGTGAACCGGTCCAGCACAAAGGGCACATCCGGGTCGAACAGCACCAGATCGGCGGGCGCGCCCGCGCCCAGCCGCCCCGACGCCAGCCCCAGCCGCCGCGCCGGGTTCAGCGCCATGGCGCGGAACAGGGTGGGCAGATCCAGCTGCCCGGCATGATAGAGCCTGAGTGCCGCGGGCAGCAGCGTTTCCAGCGCCACCGCGCCGCTTGCGGCCTCTTCGAAGGGCAGCCGCTTGCTTTCCTCGTCCTGCGGTGTGTGCATGGAACTGATCGTGTCGATCAGGCCGGTGCGCACCGCCTCGATCACCGCCTGCCGGTCATCCTCGCTGCGCAGGGGCGGTTTGACCTTGAAAAAGGTGCGATAGCCCGACACATCCAGCTCGTTCAGGGTCAGATGGTGGATCGAGGTTCCGGCGGTGATGTCCAGCCCATTCTTCTTGGCGCGTTCCAGCGCGGGCAGGGCGCGTGCGGTGGTGATCTGGTCGGCGTGGTATTTCGCGCCCGTCATCTCCAGAAGGGCGATATCGCGATCCAGTCCCATCCGTTCCGCCATCGGCGAGACGGCGGGCAGGCCATAAAGCGCCGCGAACTTGCCGCTGGTGGCCGCCGCCCCCTCGCTCAGCCCCGGGTCCTGCGGATGGGCGATGACCAGCGCGCCGCAGGATTTGGCATAGGTCAGAGCGCGGGAAAACACCTTGGTATTGGTGACCACATGGTCGCAATCGGTGAAGGCCACCGCGCCTGCATCCAGCAGGAACCCGATCTCGGTCATCTCGCGGCCCTGCCGTCCCTTGGTCAGCGCCGCCATCGGCAGCACGTTGACCGGCGTATCGGCCTGTGCCCGGCGGGTGACGAATTCCAGCGCCTCGGGCGTGTCGATGGCCGGATTGGTGTCGGGCCGGGTGATGATGGTGGTGACACCGCCCGCCGCCGCCGCCTGTCCTGCCGACTTGTAGCTCTCCTTGTGGCGCTCGCCCGGCTCGCCAACCTTGACCCCGATATCGACGATACCGGGGGCCAGGCATTTGCCGCCGCAATCGAGGGTTTCGGCAGGCGGCTCCTCCAGCCCTTGCGGGCTGTCCTCGCCGGTTGCCACGATCCGGCCCCCAGTGACACGCAACCAGCCGATCCGGTCGGTGCCGGCCTCGGGATCGATCAGCCGGGCATTGGTGAAAAGGATGTTGCTCATGTCATCGCCCTTTCGATGGCGGCCTTGGTGGCGGCCGGATCCGCCTGGTACTTGATCAGGTGCTTGTCACCGCCCTTGGTAATCACCTGCACATAGCTGCCCATGGTGCGCACAATCTCGATCTGGCTGAGCGGCACGCGGGGGCCGGGCCCGCTGAGCGTGTCCTCGGAGATCTCCCAGACCACCGCCAGTTCCTCGGACGCCAGATACCAGCCGCGCAGGGCAATCGCGGCCAGACCCGCAGGGGCGCCGGTCCAGATATAGGGATTGCCCAATGCCCAGAGCACCGCCATGGCGCCGCCCATGGCGATTGCCGCCATCCACGTGTGGTTGCGCAGATAGGCCTGCCGGTCTGCAACAAAGCGGATCACAGGATCAGCCATGCGAGCCCCGCGATGATCAGTGACATGATGATGGCAAACATGGTGAAGCCGATATTGCGTGCCTTGCGCCGTGCCTCGCGCGGAGAAAGGCGGGGCGCGGAATGGGGCAGGGCGCTGGCGGTCTTTATCAGGGTGCCGGACCAATCGGTCCCGGCCTCGCGATAGGTGCCGATCAGCGTCATCACCGCGGGCAGCGGCAGGTCCAGCGCCCGCCCGCCAAAGGCCCGGCTGCGCAGCATCAGCACCCAGCCGGTGCGCGCCCGCAGCGCGGCACGGTCGAACTGGTCCTCGGGCACGCCCAACCCCTCGGCCAGATACCCGTCAAGGCCAAGTTCTTCGAGATCAGCAACCGGAAAGACCTCGACATGATCCATGTCGAGCGTCTCGACCCCAAGGAACTGCGCCACCGCGCCCGGCTCTTGCAGGAACCGCGCCTCCTCGGGCCGCATGTCGAGGGAATAGAGCCGGATCACGCCGTGTTCGGTTGCGGAAACGTCAAGCCGGGTCATGTGGCCTCTCGCAGGTTGCGGGCCAGCAGCTCCATCGCGGCCATGCGCACGGCGACACCCATTTCCACCTGTTCCTGGATCACCGAGCGGTTGATATCGTCGGCCAGTGTTCCGTCGATCTCGACCCCCCGGTTCATCGGGCCGGGATGCATCACAATGGCATCTGGCTTGGCCAGCCCCAGCTTCTCGCGATCCAGCCCGTAACGGTGGTAATACTCGCGTTCGGACGGGATGAAACCGCCATCCATCCGCTCGCGCTGAAGGCGCAGCATCATCACTACATCGACGTCCTTCAACCCCTCGCGCATGTCGTCATAGACCTCGGCGCCGAACTCGGCGAACTGGGCGGGAACCAGCGTCGGCGGGCCGATCAGGCGGATGCGGTTTTCCATCTTGCCCAGCAGGATCAGGTTCGAGCGGGCCACGCGGCTGTGCGCGATGTCACCACAGATGGCGATGTTCAGCCGGTGCAGCCGCCCCTTGGCCCGGCGGATCGTCAGCGCATCCAAGAGCGCCTGTGTCGGATGTTCGTGCCGCCCGTCGCCCGCGTTCAGCACCGCGCAATTGACCTTCTGCGCCAGCAGGTCCACAGCGCCCGAATGCGGATGCCGCACCACCAGCAGGTCGGGATGCATGGCGTTCAGCGTCATCGCGGTGTCGATCAGGGTCTCGCCCTTCTTGATCGAGCTGGCCTGCATCGACATGTTCATCACATCCGCGCCCAGCCGCTTGCCCGCCAGTTCGAAACTGGCCTGCGTCCGGGTGGAGTTTTCAAAGAACATGTTGATCTGGGTCAGCCCCGACAGCACGTCGGAATGCTTGGCCGATTGCCGGTTCAGGGCCACATAGGTCTCGGCCAGGTCCAGGATGGCGGTGATATCGGCGGGAGACAGCTGTTCGATGCCAAGCAGGTGTCGGTGGGCAAATGACATGGGCGGCTCCGGTCAGGCGATTGCGCCGCTTATAGAAAGCGTGCGGGCCGGGGGCAATACGGCCCTTCGCCTCATTCGACCGGGGCGCAGCCGCCCTCGGGCAGGCAGATCTCGCCCGGTTTGCACCATTTTCCCTGCCCGCAATCGACAGCCTTGAGTGGGACACAGCCCCGTTCGGCCGAGCATTTGAAGCCGGGGCGGCATTGCGATCCGGTCTCTTCGCACAGATACCAGCCGACACGGCTGCACCCGCCGCCGGGCAGGCATTGGGTGCCTGCCGGGCAGACCCGCCCATCCTTGCAGGGTGTGTTTATGGGGAGGTCCAGATCGCGCGTGGTGGCGGGAACGCATCTGCCGCTGGCGGTGCAGGTCATGCCGGGGCCGCAGGTCAGGCCGGTCTGGCACCTGCCTGTGTCCCTGGGCGCGCATTGGGTACCACCCGCCACACATTGCTCGAACGGGCCGCACGAGCGACCACCGCCGCAATAGGTCGCGCCCAGCGGGATGCAGTAGCCGTCCCAGGAGCAGGTCTGCGCCCCCGAACAACAGCTTGTCGCGCCACACCGCAAGGTTCCGGGCGGGCAATCGCCGGTCGCGGCGCTCGCGGAAACCGCGGCGCAGAGCCAGAGCAGAACGGACAACAGCAAGAGGTGGACGCGGGACATGACCCCATGCTCGACCCCGTCGCGCGGGCTGTCCAGCCCAATCCGCTTTCCCTTGCCGCAGGGAAGGTTAGATTGGGGGCATGGAATCGGCACTTGACCCTCATACCGCGCTGGCCCTGCTGCAATGGCAGGTCGAACTGGGCGTGACCGAGACGATCCTGGATGCGCCGCTGGATCGCTATGCGCTGCCGGAAACCGCGCCGCGCCCGCCCGCGCAGGCCGCTGCCGATCCGCGCCGCCCGGCTATGCCCGCCCCGCCCCCAAAGGCACCCGAAGTCGATCCGGCGCAAGAGGCTGTCCGCGCCGCGCGCGCGGTGGGCTCGCTTGACGCGCTGCGCACGGCATTGGCCGAGTTTGAACATTGCGAGCTGAAGCGCGGCGCCCGTAACCTGGTCTTTGCCGATGGCGTGCCCGGCGCGCGGGTGATGATCATCGGCGAGGCGCCGGGCCGCGACGAGGACCGCGAGGGGCGGCCCTTTGTCGGGCGGGCCGGACAGTTGCTGGACCGGATGCTGGCGGCGATCGGCCTCAGCCGGTCGGAAAGCGTCTATATCACCAACGTCCTGCCCTGGCGGCCCCCGCAGAACCGCGACCCGCTGCCGGTGGAAATCGGCATGATGAAACCGTTTCTGGAACGGCATGTGGCATTGGCCAAGCCCGAGGTGCTGGTGCTGATGGGCAATATCAGCTGCGAGACGGTGCTGGGCCGGCGCGGCATCACCCGGTTGCGCGGGCAATGGACCCAAGCCATGGGCCTGCCGGTGCTGCCGATGTTTCACCCGGCCTATCTGCTGCGTCAGCCGCAGATGAAGCGGCAGGCCTGGGCCGATCTGCTGGAACTTCAGGCAAAACTGAGAGAGTCGTGATGCGCATTCTGGCCTTTTCCGATCTGCACATGGCGCGCGCCCGGGCCGCCGATCTGGTCGCCGCCAGTCTTGAGGCCGATCTGGTCATCGGGGCGGGTGATTATTGCAACGGGCGTCAGGGGCTGGATCAGGCGATGGCGATGCTGGCCGGGATCATGGTGCCGCTGGTGCTGGTACCCGGCAATGCCGAAAGTGCTGATGAACTGCGCGCCGCCGCCCCCGACGGCGCCCATGTGCTGCATGGCTCTGGCGTGCGCATCGACGGGTTGCGCCTGTTCGGTCTGGGATATGGCGTGCCGCCCACCCCCTTTGGCGACTGGTCCTGTGACCTGACCGAGGGGGCGGCGGCCGAATTGCTCGACCGCTGCACAGGTGCCGATATCCTGATCACCCATTCGCCGCCCAAGGGGATCGGCGATGTGACCTCGACCGGGCTTTCGGTCGGATCAACCGAAATCCGCGACGCCATCGAACGGGTGCAGCCCAGGCTGGCGCTGTGCGGTCACATTCATGACAGTTGGGGCGCCGAGGGCATGATCGGGCGCAGCCGGGTCGTCAATCTTGGTCCCACCGTAAACTGGTTCGAGGTGCCGGCATGATCGACCCTGTCACCCTTTTGACGTTTGTTCCCGCGGCACTTGCGCTGAACCTGACACCGGGGGCCGACATGATGTTCTGCCTCGGGCAGGGGCTGCGCGCGGGTCCGCGCGCGGGCTGGGCCGCCAGCGCCGGTATCTCGGCGGGCGGCATGGTACATGTCTCGATCGCGGGACTGGGTCTGGGCGCGGCGGTGCAGGCGATGCCCTGGCTGTTCGACGTGATCCGCTGGGTCGGGGTCGCCTATCTGCTGTGGCTGGCCTGGGGCGCGCTGCGGCAGGAGTTCGGTACCTCCGAGGCGCCGATCCGGCCCGCGCGCCGCGCCTTTCGCGACGGGATGCTGGTCAACCTCACCAATCCCAAGGTGATCCTGTTCGTGCTTGCCTTTATCCCGCAGTTCATCGACCCGGCTGCCGGGCCGATCCTGGCCCAGTTCCTGGTCTTTGGCGTGGTGATCGCGATTGGCGGGTTCATCGTCAACGGCATGGTGGGGCAGTTCGCCGGGGGCTTGGGCCGTCGCCTGACCGGCGATCCGCGGCTTGGCCGCGTGCTGAGCCGTCTTACCGCCGGAATCTTCGCTGCGCTGGCGCTGCGGCTTGCCCTGTTAGAGAGGACCTGACCCCTTGTCCCGCATCGACGAAAGCCTCGATTTCATTCCGGTCCGCATCGCGGTGCTCACCGTATCCGATACCCGCTCGATCGAGGAGGACCGTTCGGGCCAGACGCTGGTCGACCGGATCGCGCGGGCGGGTCATCTGCTGGCCGACCGCCGCATCGTTCGCGACGAGCGCGCCCAGATCGCCGATCAGCTGCGGGCCTGGGTTGCAGATCCAGAGATCGACGTGATCATCTCGACCGGCGGCACCGGCCTGACCGGGCGCGATGTGACGGTCGAGGCCCATCGCGATGTTTATGAAAAAGAGATCGAGGCCTTTGCCACCGTCTTTACCCTGATCTCGATGGAAAAGATCGGCACCTCGGCGGTGCAGTCGCGCGCGACGGGGGGTGTGGCGGGGGGCACCTATCTGTTTGCACTGCCCGGCAGCCCCGGCGCCTGCAAGGATGCCTGGGATGGAATCCTGGAAAAACAGCTCGATTATCGGCACCGGCCCTGCAATTTCGTGGAAATAATGCCCAGATTGGACGAACATCTGCGACGGAAATAGCTTTGGACCCCGTTCAAGCACTTGGGGCTTGGCGATTTTCCACGTCCTGCTAGTTCTGTTACAGTGCGATCCTGAGCGAGCGGGGTGCGAAAACCGATGCGATTTCTGCGGCAGAGCCTTTTGGGCGTCTTTCTGGCCTCGGTGGCGCTTGCCCTGCTGATCTGGGCCGGTCAGCTGGTGATAGAGGCGGTACAGGCCAGGATGGCCGGTGACCGCAAGCCGCCGGCCGCGCGTGAACGGGTCTTTGCCGTCAATGTTCAACGCGCCGAATACGGTACCGTCACCCCGGTTCTCGAAGCCTTCGGTCAGATCCAAAGTCGGCGCACGCTGGAACTGCGCGCCGCGATGGGCGGGCGCGTGATCGACCTGTCGGACAATTTCGTCGAGGGCGGCACGGTCGCGATGGGCGAGGTGCTGGTGCGCATCGACCCGGCCAAGCCGCAGACCGAACTGGACCGCGCGCGATCCGACCTGATGGATGCCGAGGCCGAGGAACGCGATGCCGCAAGGGCGCTGATCCTGGCCGGTGACGAGTTGCAGGCCGCCGCGGATCAGTCGGCCTTGCGAGCCCAGGCGATGAAGCGGCAGCAGAACCTTGTCGAACGCGGTGTCGGCAGCGCCGCCGCCGCCGAGACCGCCGAACTGGCCGATGCCCAGGCCCGTCAGGCGGTGCTGGCGCGGCGCATCGCGGTGGCCCAGGCCGAAGCGCGCGTGGATCAGGCCGCGACCCGTCTGGCCCGTGCTCAACTGGCGCTGGAACAGGCCGAACGCGATCTGACTGAGACCGAGGTGACCGCCCGGTTCGACGGCACGCTCAGCGGTGTCACCCTGGTCGAGGGGCGGCTGGTGGCGGTGAACGAGAAACTGGCGGAACTGGTCGATGCCCGCGCGCTTGAGGTGGTGTTCCGCGTCTCGACCGCCCAGCATACGCGGCTGTTGGATGCGGCGGGCCGGCTGATCGGCGCGCCGGTCGAAATCGAACTGGATGTGGCCGGGGCCGATCTGACCGCCACCGGCACCATCAGCCGCGACAGCGCGGCGGCGGGCGAGGGGCAGTCGGGCCGGGTCATCTATGCCCGCCTCGATGCGGCTCCGGGATTCAAGCCCGGTGATTTCGTGACCGTCCGGGTCGAGGAACCGCCGCTGGCCGATGTGGTCCGCCTGCCGGCATCGGCGCTGGACGCAGCCGGCACGGTACTGGTTCTGGACAGTGAGGACCGGCTGGAGCAATTGCCGGTCACCCTGATCCGGCGGCAGGGTGACGCGGTCCTGATCCGGGGCGAGGGGCTGGCCGGGCGCGAGGTGGTGCTGGGCCGCACGCCGCTCTTGGGCCCCGGCATCCGGGTCCGCCCCCTGCGGGACGAGGCGCAGGCGGGCAGTCCCGATCTGTCGATGCTGGAGCTGAGTGACGAACGCCGCGCCCGGCTGGTGGCGTTGGTCGAGGCCAATGAGCGGATGCCCTCCGAAGTCAAGGCCAAGGTGCTGGGCCAGCTCGCCGAAACCCGCGTTCCCGCCAGGCTGGTGGCCCGGCTGGAAGACCGGGCCGGGGGCTGATCCGCGATGGTGCGCGGCATCCCCAGCGCGGCGGGCGGCTTGCTCAGCTATTTCACCCGGCACCGGACGGTGGCGAACCTGCTCTTGATGGTGCTGCTGGTGCTGGGTGCGGCGGCGATCCCCAACATGCGGGCGCAGTTCTTTCCCGATGTGATCGTGCAAAGCGTTTCGGTCAATGTCGAATGGGAGGGCGCGGGCCCAGAGGATGTGGACAGTGCCATCGTGCAGGTGCTGGAACCAGCGCTTCTGGCGGTCGACGGGGTGGAAAGCACCACCGCCAGTTCCCGCGAAGGGCGCGCCGATATCGAACTGGAATTCGAGCCCGGCTGGGACATGTCCCAGGCCGCCGACGATGTGCAGGCCGCGGTCGACGCGGTCACCACCCTGCCCGAGGATGCCGAGGACCCCTCGGTCCGCCGGGGCGCCTGGCGTGACCGGGTCACAGATGTGGTGATCACCGGGCCGGTCGGCCCGCAACAGCTGGCGCTTTTTACCGACGAACTGGTCGTGCGCCTGTTCGAGATCGGCGTTACCCGCACCACCATTCGTGGCATCGCTGCGCCGCGCACGGTGGTCGAAGTATCCTCGGCCAAGCTGATTGCCAATGATATCTCGATGAACGAGATCGCCACGGCCATTGCGGCCGAGGTCACCGGTGATCCGGCGGGCGATGTCTCGGGTGCCAATGCGCGCATCCGGACGGGGGTGGAAAAGCGCAGCCCCGAGGATATCGCCGGCATTGTCCTGCGCTCGAACCCGGACGGGTCCAAGCTGCGGATCGCGGATGTGGCCCAGATCCGGGTTGAAGGCGTCACCCGTGATCGCGCCTATTGGGTCGGGGATCAGCCGGCCATGTCGATCCGGGTCGACCGTTCGGACCGGGGCGACGCGATCCGGGTGCAGCACCAGGTTGCCGAGGTGGTCGAGCGGATGCAGGCCAGCCTGCCCCAGGGCGTCACCGTGCAGTTGATCCGCACTCGGGCCGAGGCGATCAGCGACCGTCTCAACATCCTGGTCGACAACGGGCTGATGGGGCTGGCGCTGGTGGTGATGCTGCTGTTCCTGTTCCTGAACGCGCGCACCGCCTTCTGGGTGGCGGCAGGGATCCCGGCCTCGATGTTTGCGGCCATCGCGCTCATGTATGTGGGCGGGCTGACCATCAACATGGTGTCCCTCTTTGGCCTGATCATCACGCTGGGCATCGTGGTGGACGATGCCATTGTCGTCGGCGAGCACGCCGATTTTCGCGCCCGGCGCCTGGGCGAACACCCTGTGGTCGCCGCCGAGACCGCCGCGCGCCGCATGGCGATGCCGGTCTTTGCCGCGACGCTGACCACAATCATCGCCTTTTTCGGCCTGACCGCCATCGGTGGCCGGTTCGGAGAGCTGATCCGCGACATCCCCTTTACGGTGATCGCGGTACTCGCTGCCTCGCTGGTCGAATGTTTCCTGATCCTGCCCAACCACATGTCCCATGCCATCGCCCATTCGGCCAAGGAGCATTGGTATGACTGGCCAAACCGGGTGGTGAACCGCGGCTTTCGCTGGCTGCGCGATCACCTGTTCCGGCCCTTTGTCGGCTGGGTGGTTCATGCCCGCTATGTGGTGCTGGCGGCGACCGTCGCGGTGCTGGCCAGTCAGGCGGCGCTGTTCATCACCGGCGATGTGCAATGGCGCTTCTTCAACGCGCCCGAGCGCGGCTCGGTCACCGGCAATTTCATCATGGCCGAAGGCGCCACGCGGGCCGACACGCTGGAGATGATGCGCGAATTGCAGCGCGCCACCGAGGAGCTGGGCCGCATCTACGAAGAGCGTCACGGTCGCAACCCGATCGACTATGTCCTGGCCGAGATCGGCGGCAATGCCGGGCGCGGTCTGGCGGGGGCCGAGACCAAGGATGCCGATCTGTTGGGCGGTATCTCGATCGAGTTGATCGACGCCGATCTGCGCCCGTATTCCAGCTTTGCCTTTGTCGGCGAGTTGCAGGATTTCGTCACCCGTCACCCCAAGGTCGAAACGCTCAGCTTCCGCGGTTGGCGCTCGGGGCCGGGCGGCGATGCGCTGGATGTGCAATTCTATGGCGCCTCGGCACAGGTGCTCAAGGCGGCGTCGAACGATCTTCAGGCGGCGCTGCTGCGCTACCCCGAGGTCTCGGCGGTCGAGGACGATCTGGCCTATGACAAGGAGGAGGTGGTGCTGGACCTGACTGCGCAGGGTCAGGCGCTGGGCTTTACTGTCGATGCGCTGGGCCGGGCGCTCAGGGCGCGGCTCAACGGGATCGAGGCGGCCACCTATCCAGACGGCCCCCGCAGCGCCGAGATCCGGGTGGAACTGCCCGAGGGAGAGCTGACCGCCGATTTCCTGGAACGCACGCTGATGCGGGCACCCGCAGGGATCTATGTGCCGCTGGCCGATATCGTCTCGGTCAGCCAGCGCACCGGCTTTTCTACCGTCCGGCGCGAAAACGGCATTCGCCGCATCTCGGTCACCGGCGACATATCCGAGGATGAGCCGGCCCGGGCCACCGAAATCTCGGCCGCGCTGGAAACGCAGATCCTGCCGCGTATCGCCAGCGAACGGCAGGTCGAATGGCGCATGGCCGGGCTGAGCGAGCAGGAGGATACCTTCCTGTCCGAGGCGGCAACCGGTCTGACCCTGTGCCTGACCGGTATCTACCTTGTGCTGGCCTGGGTTTTTGCCAGCTGGACCCGGCCATTGGTGGTGATGGCGATCATTCCTTTCGGTTTGGTCGGCACCATCTGGGGCCATTACATCTGGGAGGTGCCGCTGAGCATGTTCACGGTGGTGGGTCTGCTGGGCATGACCGGCATCATCATCAACGACTCCATCGTGCTGGTGACCACCATCGACGAATATGCCGAGAGTCGGGGGCTGCTGCCCTCGATCATCGAGGGCACCGCCGACCGGTTGCGACCGGTGCTGCTGACCTCGCTGACCACGGTGCTGGGTCTGGCGCCGCTGCTCTATGAAAGCTCGCAACAGGCGCAGTTCCTGAAACCCACGGTGATCACGCTGGTCTATGGGCTGGGCTTCGGCGTGCTTCTGGTGCTGCTGGTGGTTCCGGCGCTGCTGGCGGTGCAGAACGATGTGGCGCGCCCGATGTCGGCGCTGCGCCGGGCGCTGCGCGGCGGGGCGCCGCTGGCGCGCGCGGCCGTGACGGCAAGTGCGGTACTGACCCTGGCCTGGCTGGGTGTCACGGTGGCCTGGGTGGCGGCGACCGGGGCGCTGCCTGCACGGCTTCTAGGGCTGTTGCCCCCGCTAGAGGGGCTGTCTCCGATGCCCGCCGCGCTGGCGCTGTTCATCCTGGGCGCGCTGCTGGTCTGTCTGCTGGCGATGGCGGTCTCGGCCATGATCATGATGCGGGCCGGCGGGCGCAACGCGGCCTGAACGGGCCTTAACTCGCGCTCAGGGCGATCTCCATCAGCTCGCTGACCCGGTCGATCAGCGGCACGGTGCCTTCGCGCACATGGTCGATGGGAAACCAGCGCGCGTCCATGGCATCGTCGCCGGCCTGCGGGGCGCCCGCCTGATAGCGGCAGAGCACGCCGACCAGCAGGTAATGCACCACCGCCTGTCCGGCGTCATCGCGGTGGATCAGGTCGAAATGGGTCAGATAACGTTGCGCGCGGGCCTCGATCGCGGTTTCCTCGTGCAGTTCCCGCAGGGCGGCGTCACGCACCGTCTCGCCCCATTCCACATGGCCGCCGGGAAAGCCCCAAAGCCCGCGCCCGGGATCCTTGCCGCGCTGTGCCAGCAAGACTTGGCCTTCGTGGATCACCACGGCCAATGCTCCGATCCTGGGCTGCGCCGTCACCGTTCAGCCTGGCAGACAGCCACGGATATCCACTGCCCGCTTGGCGCCCAGCACGGTGATGCGGATGCGCGAGCGGTCGAGCGCAAAGGCGGTGCCGCCATCGTTGAGGATTTCCGAGCTGGCGATCAGGGTATTGCCCTGACGCCGGGTCTGCGCCTCGCCGGCCCAGAGCGCCGGATCACCCGGTTCGAACACGGCAAGTTCCGATCCACCGGCTGAGGGCATCGCGATCCGCGCCTCGATCCGCATGCCGCCCTGACTGGGGCTGATCCGGCAGGTGGCCGAGGTCACGCCGGCCTCGGCTGCCGAATAGGGCCGCCGGGCCAGGGCCGCGACGATGGCCGGGTTGCGCGGCGCGCTGGCGTCCAGCGTGTGATCGAAGTCCAGATTGCCGGGCACGCAGATATCCTTGCAGACGCCGAATTCCATCTCTCCACGCAGCCGAACCGGGCGGTTGGCATCCTTGGGGGTGATTTCGATCGGCAACACCATCTGATCGGTATAGCCGATCGAGCGCAGGCCGCTCTGCTCGAACACTTCGGGTGCGGGCCAGGTGATGCTCAGCTCGCCCAGGTTGCGCGAGCCACGCCAGTCGAAACTGGGCGGAATGCCTGCCTCGCCCGGCGCGCGCCAATAGGTCTTCCACCCCTCGGACAGGGTCATGCGGATGGCGCCCAGATAGGTGCCGCTGGGGGTCAGACCGCCATCGAGGATTTCAATCTGCACCAGATCGTCCAGCCCCGCGGCGGGGGCCGGGGCGGCAAGCGGTAGGCTCAGCAAGGCGGCAAGCGCCAGCATGGGAAAGCGGGTCGACATGCCCAATACATGCGCTTTCAGCGGCGGTTTGCCAAGTCACGATCCGGTCAGGCGCGGGATTTCCGCGCGCCCCGGCGGCTGTCCCTTGCGCCTGCGCGCGCGGATGCCCATTGTGGGGCAAAGGAGAGCCTTTGCCGATGATGGATCTGACCGGAAAACTGCTGATCGCGATGCCGGGCATGGGCGATCCGCGCTTCGAGCGCTCGGTGATCTTTCTGTGCAGCCATGGCGAGGATGGTGCCATGGGGCTGATCGTGAACAAGCCCGCCGATCTGAATGTGTCCACCCTGCTTGAGCAGTTGGAGATTCCCTCGAGCTCGGCGGCGGCTGCCCGGGCACCGGTGCGGCTGGGCGGGCCGGTCGAGATGGCGCGCGGCTTTGTGCTGCATTCGCCCGATTACGCGGGCAAGCTGCAATCGCTCAAGGTGTCGGATGGCTTTGTCATGACGGCGACGCTGGATATCCTTGAGGATATTGCCCGTGACAATGGTCCGGCACGCGCGGCGCTTATGCTGGGCTATTCCGGCTGGGGACCGGGGCAGCTGGAGGCGGAGATCGGCGATAATGGCTGGCTGACCGCCGATGCCGATCCCGATATCGTGTTTGGCAGCCGCGATGACGGAAAATGGGAAGCGGCGCTGAAACTGCTGGGTATCGACGCTCTGCTGCTGTCGGCCAGCGCCGGCCACGCCTGACCCAATTGAGCGCCTGCGGCGCGCTCGATGTCTCGTCGTCGTTCCTCCTCCTCGGCGCCTGTGGCAGCGTGATATGCCGTCTTGGGGTTCGGATTGTGAGGGGGCGGTGATGCCTCCGGCGGGCGTATTTGGGGCGAAATGACGGGGCCGCTCAGGGATCGCGCGGCGCGGCAGCGCGGCGCAGGCGATCGTTGATGGCTAGGCCAAGCCCGCGCTCTGGGATCGGGGCGATCGCGATGGGTTTGCCAGTCGTGTCGAGTCGGTGCAGCGCGGCAAAGAGATTGGCCGCCGCCTCGGTCAGGTTGCCCGAAGGGGAGAGGTTTTCGTCGCAATCCATCGGGCCGAAGCCGAGGAAGACTTCGCCATCCGACGGGGCGCGGGCGTTGAGGCGGACTGTGCTCTGGGGCGCGTAATGCGATAGGAGCTGACCCGGCGCGCTGATGTTGTCGCCCTGTTGGTGCCGCGCCAGAGGCTGGCCCAGCAACGCCTCGATCTCTTCGGTGGGCAGGCCGCCGGGGCGCAGCAGGATGGGTGTGCCGGACAGGCCGACGATGGTCGATTCCACGCCCACGCCGCAGGGGCCTGCGTCGAGCACCGCCGCGATCCGGCCATCGAGGCCTGCCAGCACATGATCCGCCGTGGTCGGGCTGATCCGGCCCGAGGGGTTGGCCGAAGGGGCGGCGACCGGCCGGTCGAGCGTGGCAAGCAGCGTGCGCGCGGTGGGGTGGGCCGGCACCCGCACCGCCAGCGTGTCGAGCCCGGCGGTGACCAGTTCCGATATCCCATGGTTGGCGCGCAACGGCAGAACCAGCGTCAGTGGGCCGGGCCAGAAGGCGGTTGCGAGCCGCTCGGCGGTTTCGGACCAGTGTACATGGCGCCGGGCCGCCTCGGCGCTGGCGACATGGGCAATCAGCGGGTTGAAGCTGGGGCGTCCCTTGGCGGCATAGATGCCGGCCACCGCCTGCCCGTTGGTGGCATCGCCACCCAGCCCATAGACCGTCTCGGTCGGGAAGGCTACAAGCCGGCCGTCCCGCAGCAGCTCTGCCGCGCGGGCGATGCCGTCGGGATCGGCGGCAAGGCGAAGGGTGGGTTGGACTGGCATGGCGGGCTGGTGACGCGGCGTTTTGGTTGCTTGCCGGATGGCTCTGGATAGGTAATCGAACAAGCCTTGATACATACCGCCGCGCCGGCGGCTTGCCAAGCCGCCAAGACCACCACCGAGGGGACCCTATGCCATACCGTTCGCCCGTGACCGATTATACGTTCCTGCTGAGCCATGTGGTGGGATATGACCGGGTGTCCGGGACCGAGAAATATGCCGAGGCGGGCGCCGATATGGTGAGTGCCATCCTGACCGAGGCCGGGCGCATGTGCGACGAGGTGATGGCGCCCTTGCAACGCGGCGGCGATCTGAACCCTGCGCGGCTGGAAAACGGGGCGCTGCGCAGTTCGCCCGGCTTTGCCGAGGGGTGGAAGGCGATTGCCGAGGGCGGCTGGATCGGCATGAGCGGGTCGCCGGAGCATGGCGGCATGGGGCTGCCGATGGCGGTGACCACGGCAGTGAACGACATGATGAGCGGTGCCTGCCTGTCGCTGCAGTTGGCGCCGCTGATGAGCCAGGGCCAGATCGAGGCGCTGGAGCATCATGCCAGCGACGCGATCAAGGCGCTGTACCTGCCCAAGCTGATCTCGGGCGAGTGGTCGGGCACCATGAACCTGACCGAACCGCAGGCCGGGTCGGATGTGGGCGCGCTGAGCTCCAAGGCCGAGCCCAATGGCGACGGCACCTATGCGGTGACCGGGCAGAAGATCTTCATCAGCTGGGGCGACAACGATTTCTGCGACAATGTCTGCCACCTGGTGCTGGCGCGGCTGCCCGATGGGGTGCCGGGGACCAAGGGCATCTCGCTGTTCCTGGTGCCGCGAAACCTGCCGGATGAGAATGGCAATGCGGGCGTGGCCAACAGCCTCAAGGTGGTGTCGCTGGAGCACAAGATGGGCCTGCACGGCTCTCCCACCTGCGTGATGCAGTATGACGGCGCCACCGGCTGGCTGGTGGGCGAGGAACATGGCGGCATGGCGGCCATGTTCACCATGATGAACAACGCCCGCCTTGGCGTGGGCGGGCAGGGTGTCGGCGTGGCCGAGGCGGCCTGGCAGCACGCGATGGCCTATGCGATGGAGCGCAAGCAGGGCAAATCCGCCTCAGGCACCATTGCCGACCATGCGGATGTGCGCCGGATGCTGACCAGCATGAAGGCCGATGTATTCGCCGCCCGTGCGATCCTGGCGGCCTGTGCCGTGGCGATCGACATGGGTAATGCGACCGGATCGGCCGAGTGGAAGGCGCGGGCGGCTTTCCTGACCCCGATTGCCAAGGCGTTCGGCACCGATACCGGTATCGCGGTCTCGGAAACCGGGGTGCAGGTGCATGGCGGCATGGGCTTTATCGAGGAAACCGGCGCAGCGCAGTTCTATCGCGATGTGCGGGTGACCGCGATCTACGAGGGCACCAACGGCATTCAGGCGATGGATCTGGTTGCCCGCAAGATGATGGATGGCGGCGAGGCTGCGGCCAAGCTGCTGGACGAGATCGAGGATCATGCCGAGCGCGCCCGTGGTCGCCTGCCGGAACTGGCCGGACCCGTCTGGGAGGCCACCGAGACCCTGCGCGAGGCCACCGAATGGATGGTGGCACAAGGAGAGCTGAACGACCGCTTTGCCGGGGCGGTGCCATTCCTGCGCGCCTTTGCCCGGGTGCTGGGTGGCCATTTCCACCTGATCGCGGCCCTGGCCGATCCCGGTGGTCCGCGCGAGAAACTGGCGCGGTATTACATCAACGCGCTGTTGCCCGAACATGCCGGCCTGCTGGAACAGGCGCAGGGCGGTTGTGCCGACCTTTATGCCATCAGCCTTGAAGAGTTGTCGGCGTGATGGATCGGACACCGGGCCTGGCCATGCGCTACCCCTGGGACGAGCCGCCCGCCCATGGTTCTGCGATCGAAGTGGCCGAGGGCGTGTTGTGGATGCGCCTGCCGCTGCCGATGAAGCTGGATCATGTCAATGTCTATGCTTTGGACGATGGCGATGGCTGGACGGTGATCGACACCGGGTTTTCGTCGAAAAAGACGCGGGCGATCTGGCAGGCGCTGATCGACGGGCCGCTGGCGGGCAAGCCTGTGCGCCGGGTGGTCGTGACCCATCACCACCCCGACCATATGGGCAATGCCGGCTGGTTCCAGTCTGAACTGGGTGCCGAGCTGGTCACCACACGCACCGCATGGCTGTTCTCGCGCATGCTGACACTGGACGTGCAGGAAAGCTGGCCCGAGGAAACGCTCGACTATTACCGCAGCGCGGGCATGGCGCCCGAGGTGCTGGCAAAGCGGATGGCCGAGCGGCCGTTCAACTTTGCCGATATGGTCTATCCGATGCCATTGGGCTTTGCCCGGATCAAGCAGGGCGACGTGTTCCGCATGGGCGGGCGCGACTGGGACGTGCATATGGGCAACGGCCACGCGCCCGAACACGCGACCTTCTGGAGCCGCGATGACAATCTGGTGATCACCGGCGATCAGATCCTCAGCTCGATCAGCCCCAATATCGGAGTCTATGCGACCGAGCCGATGGCCGACCCGCTGGCCGACTGGCTGGAAACCTGCGAACGGCTGGCGCCGCTGGCCCGGCCCGAGCATCTGGCACTGGGCGGGCACAAGCTGCCCTTTACCGGCCTGCCGATCCGGATGCGGCAGCTGATCGACAACCACCATGGCGCGCTGAAGCGTCTGCGCGACCACCTCGATACGCCGAAAGCGGCCTCGGACTGTTTTGCGCCGCTGTTCAAGCGCACCATCGGCGAGGGCGAATACGGGCTGGCGCTGGTTGAAGCGGTTGCCCATGTCAACCATCTCTATCATACCGGAGAGGTGACACGGACCCGGCGCGCGGATGGCGCCTGGCTCTATCAGCGGAAAGGATGAGCCATGCAGAACAAGATCGAGACCTCGGCCGAATATGCCGAGGCGGCAGCGTTGCCGCCCCGTTGCCACGAGGTACATGCCGATCCCGACAGCCCCGCCCGCATGACCGATGTGCCCGTGCCGATGCAGCAGCCGGTCCAGAACAAAAGCCCGGCGCAATGGGCCTATGAACGTCTGATCCTCTACATCCGCAACTTCGAAGAACAGCTCGACGCCAGCCAGGAGGTGGCGATGGGCTTTGTCGGCGGCGATGCCGGGGTGTTGCGGATCGAGGGGATCGGGTTTTTCGATCCCGATATCGTCACGTTTTACGGGGCCGATGGCACCGGGGCGCGGACCCAGCTGGTTCAGCATGTGAGCCAGCTGAACGTCATGTTGCGCGCCATGCCGGTTGCAACCGAGGACCGGCCGGCCCAGCGCATCGGCTTTCGTCTGGCGGCGGATCTCGAGGCGGACTAGACGCTTTCGGCTTGCCTTGGTGACAGCGGGGCCGTTCAATACCTGCATTGTCCGCAGGAGATAGCCGCCCGTGTCGCATTTTACCCATGTCCGCAACGCCTGGTCCGGCTCCTGGTCCCGGCGGCGAGTCTTTGTCCCGCTCTATGCCGCGCTGCGCCTGCTGGTTCTGGCGCTGATCGCCCCGGCGCTGGCCGGGCTGATCAATCTCGCCGTCAGCCTGTCGGACCAATCGGCGCTTACCGATCAGGATATCGCGCGTTTTGTCCTGTCTCCGCTGGGGTTTGCCGCAACGCTGGCGGTACTGAGCGTCCTTCTGGTGGCCGAGGTTCTGAGCTTTGCGGTGATGGCCGCGACCCTGCGCAGCGGCGCCAGCAATGTCTGGCACGCAGGCAGCGCGGGGTTGGCGCTGGTGCTGCGGCGTCTGCGGCCGCTTCTGATCTTTGCCGCGCTTTTTGTCTTGCGGGTTCTGGCGCTGGCGGCGCCCTTTGTCGCCCTTGCCGGGCTGATTGCCTGGTGGGTGCTGGTGGATTACGACATCAACTATTACCTGACCTTCCGGCCGCCCTCGTTCCGGCTGGCCATGGCGGGTATCGCCGTCCTGGTTCTGGTTCTGGCCTGGCTCTTGATGCTGCGACTGTCGGGTTGGGCGCTGTCGCTGCATCTGGTCATATTCGAAGGGACCCGGCCTGCCCAGGCCTTTGCCGAAAGTACCCGCCGCATGGGGACGCGGCGCGGTGCGCTCAAGATCGAGCTGGTGCTCTGGCTGCTGACACGGCTGGCGCTGGCCGCTGCCCTGGGCGCGCTGGCAAGCGCGGCGCTGGCACTGGTGCCGATCCCTCAGGAGGGCGCGCTGCGCCGGGCGCTGGTGCTTGTGGTGCTGGTGATGGGGCTCTGGTCGCTGGCCGGGCTGGCGCTGGCGGCGACGGCGCTGGGGGCTCTGACCAAGCTGCTGGACCGGTTCTATGACGGCGCGGCTGCTGCGGCACCGCTGTCACCTTCGCGTCCGCAGGGTCTGCGCGGGCGGCTGATCGGCGCGGCGCTACTGGCCGCGCTGGCGCTGGGCGCGGGGATGTGGGTCAGCGACGGGCTGCTGACACAGCTGACCGCCAAGGATGAGGTGAGCGTGATCGGCCATCGCGGCGCCGCCGGGGCGCGGCCCGAGAACACCATGGCGGCGATCGTCAAGGCGATCGAGGATGGCGCCGACTGGGTCGAGATCGACGTGCAGGAGACCGCCGATGGCGAGGTCGTCGTCATGCATGACAGCGATTTCATGAAACTCGCCGGGGTGCCGACCAAGATCTGGGATGCCACAATGCAGGATCTGGCGGAAATCGACATCGGCAGTTGGTTCTCGCCCGATTACGCGGCCGAGCGCGCGCCGACCCTGCGCGCGGTGCTTGAGGCCGCTAGGGGCAAATCCAACGTCCTGATCGAACTGAAATACTACGGGCATGACGTGGATCTGGAAAATCGTGTGATCGCCCTGGTCGAGGAATTCGGCATGCAGGACCAGATCGCCACCATGTCGCTGAAATATCCGGCGGTGCAGAAGATGCGGGCGCTGCGCCCCGACTGGCGCACCGGTGTGCTGGCGGCGACGGCAGTGGGCGATTTGGCCGGGCTCGAAGGCGACTTTGTCGCGGTCAGCAGTGCCAGCCTGCGCCCCTCGCTTTTGCGTGCCGCCCATGCGGCGGGCAAGGATGTCTATGTCTGGACGGTGAACGAACCGCTCTTGATGTCCAAGATGATCTCGATGGGGGTCGACGGGCTGATCACCGACGAACCCGCCATGGCGCGCGAGGTTCTGGCGGTGCGCGCGACGCTGAACCCCGCCGAACGGCTGCTGTTGTGGCTGACCCAGGAACTGGGGTGGGAGCTGAATGCAAAGGCCTATCGCGATGACAGCCCGTAACCTGCTGATCCTGTGCCTTTGCGCCGGAAGTCCGGCGATGGCGCAGGATCTGACTCAGATGCTCGAAATGCCGGCGCACCGCGCGCTGATGGCGGCGCAACAGGCGGCACCGCTGACCCCCTTTACCACCGATGGCTGTTCGGGCGGGCTCAGCGCCGGTTGGACCATGGTTGGCGACACCTTTCCCGATTTCGCCGCCGCGCAAGGCAACCTGCCACCATGGGAGGCCTGCTGCGTCATCCATGACCGCGCCTATCACGATGCGGGCGGAGCGCTGACCCCCGAGGACAGCTATGCCGCGCGCCAGCAGGCGGATCGCGCCTTGCAAAGCTGTGTGCGCGACACCGGAGAAAGCCATCTGGCGGATCTGGCGGTGCGTTATGACACCACGCCCGAAAAAGTGCGCTCTGCCTATGGCACCATCGCCGATGCGATGTATCTGGCGGTGCGCTTTGGCGGCGGTCCCTGCTCTGGTCTGCCGTGGCGATGGGGCTATGGATATGCCCACTGCACCCCTTTCGACTCTACCGCGCCTGCGCGCGATTGACGTCGTGACAGAGCGGCGAGAATCCGCTATCCAACCGAAAACACGCGAATAGGATGACTGCAATGGCTGACTTTAAACCCGGTTCGATGGACATCACCACTCAGACCAATACCTTTGACGGGTTCATCAAGGCGATGATCCGGGTCTGTGTCGTGATCTTCTTCGTCCTGCTGTTCATGGCCGTGTTCACCGCCTGATCCCGAAGGGGGCTTTCCCGTGAAGCTGATTTTTCTTGCCGGCGCGCTGGCGCTGAGCCTGATGGCTTGCACCCGCCAGAGCGCGCCGCCTGCGGATGACGCAACTGTGGCCGCCGTGCGTTATCGCGATCCGGGGCCGGCGAAGCTGACGCTTTACACGATGGTGAACAACCGTTCGGGCGCGGGGGCGCATACCTCGCTGATGATCAATGCCAGCGAACGGGTGATCTTTGACCCGGCGGGATCGTTCTGGGCGGATATCGTGCCGGAACAGAATGACGTGCTTTATGGCATCACCCCGGCGGTCGAGACCGCTTATCGCGGGTCACATGCGCGCGAAACCCATCACGTTGTGGTGCAGGAACTGGAAGTGACCCCCGAACAGGCCGAGGCGGCCTATCGTCTGGCCCGCAGCATGGGGCCGGTGCCGGGGGCCTATTGTGCCAATTATACCGCCCGCCTGCTGCAGCAGGTGCCGGGCTTTGGCGACATCAAGGTGACGTTCCAGCCAACCAAGCTGGCCGATCAGTTCGGGTCGCGCCCCGGTGCAGTGACGAACAGGTATTACGAGCAGGACGATGCCGACCTGCAAAAGGGTCTGGCCGCCAACAACGCCAAGCTGAACCAGCCGGGCTGAGCCTCGATCTCAGCCCAGCAGGTAGAGCAGGCCGTAAAGCGTGCCTGCCCCTGAAAATATCGCGACCAGGACGTTTTTCGACCAGTATCCGGCGGCAAGCGCCACTGCCGCCGCGCTCATCCGGGGCACATCGGGCTGGCCGCCGGTGGCCTGCGGCCAGATCACCAGCGGTGCGATCAGCGCGGGCAGGATGGCCACGGCGGTATAGCGCAGGTGCCGCAGCAGCCAGCCGGGCAGCGGACGGTCGCCCACCAGCCCGATAAAGACAAAGCGCAGGCCAAAGCTGCCAAAGGCGAGCCCGGCGATGACGATCCACATGGTTGATGGGTCGATCCCGTTCATGTCCGTTTGCTCCTGCGCTCCAGTATTACCTCGGCCCGCGCACCGGCCATCATCCCGGCGGTGCCCGCAATCAGCAGGCCCAGGTTGAACGGCACAGCTGCCGTCAGCAGCGCGGTCACGATCGCAACCAGTGCCGCAATCACATGCGGCAGGGTGCGCAGCATCGGCCCGATCATCGCCAGAAAGGTGATCGGCAGGGCGAAATCCAGCGCCCAGCTGTCGGGGATGCGGGTGCCCAGTACCGCACCCAGATAGGTCGCCAGATACCAGGCGGGCGCCAGCGGCGTCACGGTGCCAAAGAAGTAAGCCATCCGCTGCGGCACGGTCAGGTCCGGCTCGGTCTCGAACCGCACCACCGACAGGGCATAGGACTGATCCACCGTGAAATAGGCGGCAACCGCGCGCTGCCACAGCGGCGCCGCGCCCAGATAGGGCGTCAGCGCGGCGGAATACATCGCCACCCGCAGATTGACCGCCAGCGCCGACAACAGCACGATCAGTGTCGGCGTGTCATCGAGCAAGAGTTGCAGCGCTGTGAACTGCGCCGCGCCGGCAAAGACGGTGGCGGTAAAGGTCATCACCTGTACCAGGTTCAGCCCTGCCTCGGTCGCAAAGACGCCAAACAGGGTGCCAAAGGGGGCCGCCACCATGATGAAGGGCGCGCCGTCGCGAAAACCCTTCCAGTAGACGGATTTGGATGTGGTGAAGGACATGCCTAAATCCTAAGGTAAGCCCAACCGCTGTACCGGGCCATCGAAAGGGTTGCAATTGGCTATCTCGGACGACCTGTCGGATTACATCATCGCCCCCGACCCGGGCGCCGCCCGCCTGACCCGCGCGGTCGAGGGGCTGGACCAGACCGGCGCGCCCACGCGCCTCTCGGTGGTCGAGGAACGCCCGCTGACGATCTTCCTCAACAGTCAGGAGATCGTGACCGCCATGACCATCGGGGATTACCCCGAGTATCTGGCGCTGGGGTTCCTGCGCAATCAGGGCATGCTGAGGCCGGATGAAGAGATCACCGGCGTAGATTTCGACGAGGATCTGGAAACGGTCGTGGTGCGCACCGCGGTGGAAACCAGCCACGAGGAAAAGCTGAAGAAAAAGACCCGCACCAGCGGCTGCGCGGTGGGCACCGTATTCGGCGACATGATGGAGGGGCTGGAGGAGGTTCGCTTGCCTCAGGTGGAGGTACGCACATCCTGGCTCTACGATCTGGCGGCGCGGATCAACCGCACGCCCTCGCTGTATCTGGAGGCCGGGGCCATCCATGGCACGGTGCTGTGCCACCGGAACCGGCCGCTGGTCTATATGGAGGATGTGGGCCGCCACAACGCGGTGGACAAGATCGCGGGCTGGATGCTGTCCACGGGCGAGGGGGCGGACGACAAGATCCTTTACACCACCGGGCGGTTGACCTCCGAGATGGTGATCAAGACCGCGATGATGGGCATCCCGGTGCTGGCCTCGCGCTCGGGCTTTACCGCCTGGGGGGTCGAGATCGCGCGTCAGGTGGGGTTGACCCTGATCGGCAGGATGCGCGGCCAACGGTTTGTCTGCCTGTCGGGAGCCGAGCGGCTGGTCTGGGATGCCGACCCCGACAGCGTACCGGTCGAGGACAGGAAACACCGCCGGAAGAGTGCGCAATGAGTGTGATAGGGCAGGGGCCGTCAGCGGGCGGAGGCGAAGCGTCCCCCATTTTTTTGGCGACGCTCCGTCGGTTTGAGAAAGGTAGAAGGGCATCGCCCGGCCCTTCGCCAGCCTGTGATTTGGCGGGGCTGCCATTGCGATGAACGGCGATTTGGGAGTCTGGATCGTTTCTGGGTTTGCCCTTTGGATTGCAATTGGCTTTTCAGGGCTCTTTCTCATTTGGTGGGGATTGCACAATCTGGGTGTGTATTTCACGGAAATGGAGACGACGTCTTGGGAGCTGCGTGCCGCACTAGGCTGGAAGCTGGAAAACCCGGCAAGCCCGGTACTGAGTGTTGCAGGCGATTACTCCCATAGACGGCTCTATTGGAGGTTAGCCCTTTGGGGGCCTCCCCCTCAGCTTGAACACACAGCGCGTGCAATCGAGGCGCTTCGGAAGTATCGGCGAGTCGTTTTGATTTCTGTCGTACTTCAAGGACTTTTTGTGGCCGGATTGGGCGTCGTATTCAGCGCTGCTTTCTATTTGGTTTGTCTCGCGACTATTGCCTTCTCGCTTGTTGTGATGCGCCCGAAACGCTGGACGGAGGAGCCTCCAAAATGACCAAACCCCTCGGCGTAATCCTTGCTGGCGGTCTGGCCACCCGCATGGGCGGTGGTGACAAAGGACTGTTGCCGCTGGGCGGGCAACCTCTGTTGGGCCATGTCATCGACCGGCTGGCGCCGCAGGTTTCCGGGCTGGCGCTGAATGCCAATGGCGATCCGGCGCGGTTTAACGGGTTTGGCCTGCCGGTTCTGCCCGACACGGTCGAGGGGTTTGCCGGGCCGCTGGCGGGCGTGCTGGCCGGGCTTGACTGGGCCGCAGGGCAGAGGGCCGACAGCATCGTCACCGCCGCCGCTGACACGCCGTTTTTCCCGCGCGATCTGGTGGCGCGGCTGGTCGCTGCATCCGAGGGGCAGGCGCATCCGCTGGTGCTGGCCACCACCCCGCGCGATGGCGCGGTGCTGAAATCGGGGGGCAGGGTCAACCGGCACCCGACCTTCGGCCTCTGGCCCGTGGCCCTGCGTGACGATCTGCGCGCGGCTCTGAACGACGGCCTGCGCAAGGTGGTGCTGTGGACCGACCGGCATGGCGGGCGCGAGGCGCTGTTTCAGGCCGAGCCGTTCGATCCCTTCTTCAACGTCAACACGCCCGAGGATCTGGCCCGGGCCGAAACCCTGTTGGAGCGCGCATGAGGATCTATGGCGTCACCGGCTGGAAGAACGCAGGCAAGACCGGGCTGATGGAGCGTCTGGTGGCCGAGATCACCGGGCGGGGGCTGACGGTTTCGACGGTCAAGCATGCGCATCATTCGTTCGACGTCGACCATCCGGGCCGCGACAGCTGGCGGCACCGGCAGGCGGGGGCCTCCGAGGTGATCCTTGCCTCACGCTATCGCGTGGCGCAGATGACCGAATTGCGCGGCGCGGCGGAACCGCCGTTGAGCGAGCTGCTGGGGCGTCTGTCGCCTGTCGATCTGGTGCTGATCGAGGGTTACAAGCGTGAGGGCCATCCCAAGGTGGAGGCATTCCGCGCCGAAGCGGGGACCGCTTTGATCGCGCCGGGTGATCCGACCATACGGGCGGTGGCAAGTGATACGCCCCTGACGCTTGACCGGCCGGTGTTCGACCTGAACGACACAACCGCGATTGCCGATTTCATCCTCTCCGAGGTCGGGCTGTGAGGCCCTTTGACACCATTGCCATGGTCGATTGGTCGGGCGGCAACGATACCGGCCCGCGCCCGCGCAAGGATGCGATCTGGGCCTGTGTCGCGGGGGCGGAGCCGGTCTATCTCCGCAACCGGGGGCTGGCCGAGAACTGGCTGTGCGATCTGATCGAAACCGCTCTGGCCGCTGGCCGCCGCTTGATGCTGGGGTTTGACTTTCCCTTTGGCTATCCGACGGGATTTGCCCGGGCGGTGAGTGGATCGGATGACCCGCTGCACATTTGGGACTGGTTCGAGGCCCGGATCGAGGACACGCCGAAGGCCAATAACCGGTTCGATCTCGCGGGTGCGGTCAATCGCGGTTTGGGCGGCAAGGGGCCGTTCTGGGCCAACGGGCTGAAGCGCGACATTGGCGGGTTGCCCCGAACCAAGCGCGACTACCACAATCCGTTTGCTGACCGGCGCTTGGTCGAGCGTCGCGCGCCGGGCGCCTTTACCTGCTGGCAGATGGCTGGGGCCGGGGCGGTTGGCGGTCAGGTGATGATGGGGCTGCCGGTTCTGGCGCGGTTGCGCCGCCGTTTTGCCGGGCAAATAGGTGTCTGGCCCTTCGAGCGGTTGGACAAGCCGGTTGCATTGGTGGAAATCTGGCCCTCGCTGACCTTGGGCAAGGCGCCCGAGGGACGGATCAAGGATGCCTGGCAGGTCGAGCGGGTAGCAAGCGATCTGTCGGGCATGTCGCTGGCAAGGCTCGGGTCTCTGCTGAACGTGACGGCGCCCGAAGAGGGCTGGATTTTGGGAGTGGATCAAGGATGACCGGGATCGAGCCGCCGCCGCTGCGCAACGACTGTTTTGCCCTGCCCGCCGGGGTCGAGTGGACCCCTGTCGATACCGCGCTCGACATGCTGCGCGACAGGCTGGGGCCGGTCACCGGTGTCGAGATGCGCCTGCTGTCGCAGGCGCTGGGCGGGGTGCTGGCGGCGGATGCGGTGGCATTGCGGTCCAGCCCGCCGCAGGCCAACAGCGCGGTCGACGGCTATGGCTTTGCCGGGGCGGTACCCGAGGGCGCGCATGTGATGCCGCTGGAGGAGGGGCGCGCGGCTGCGGGCGTGCCCTTTGACGGGGTGCTACCTGCGGGCCGGGCCTTGCGGGTGCTGACCGGCGCGGCCCTGCCTGAGGGGGTCGAGACCGTGATCCTTGAAGAAGACGTGACTTTGGGCACCGGTGAAATCGCCTTTCGCGGGCCGCTCAAGCGTGGCGCCAATACCCGCAAGGCAGGCGAGGATGTGGCCGAGGGGGCGGTCGTGCTGCCCGCGGGGCGGCGGCTGACACCGGCCGATCTGGCTCTGCTTGCCTCGGTCGGGCTGGGCGTGGTGCCGCTGCGCCGGCAGTTGCGCGTCGCCGTGTTGTCGACGGGGGATGAGCTGGTCGAGCCGGGAGAGACCGCCGGGCCGGGACAGATATTTGACGCCAACCGCCCCATGCTGTTGTCGCTGATCCATCGGCTGGGTCATGCACCGGTCGATCTGGGGCGGGTGCCCGATGACCGCACCACCCTGCGCGCAACGTTTGACCGGGCGGCTGCCGAGGCGGATGTGATCCTGACCAGCGGCGGTGCCTCGGCGGGGGACGAGGACCATGTCTCGGCGTTGCTGCGCGCGGCGGGGGCGATGCAGCAATGGCGCATCGCGCTGAAACCGGGGCGGCCATTGGCGCTGGGTCTTTGGCAGGGCAAACCGGTCTTTGGCCTGCCGGGCAATCCGGTCGCCGCATTGGTATGCAGCCTGGTTTTTGCCCGTCCGGCGATGGCGGTTCTGGCGGGCGAAAGCTGGAGTGTGCCGCAAGGGTATGACCTGCCCGCCGGGTTCGAGAAACGCAAGAAACCCGGGCGGCGCGAATATCTGCGCGCCCGTGTCCGCGACGGCCGGGTCGAGGTCTTCGCCTCCGAAGGGTCGGGCCGGGTCAGCGGGCTCAGCTGGGCCGAGGGGCTGGTCGAAATCGGCGATGACGCCTGTCATATTCGCCCGGGCGATCCGGTGCGGTTCATTCCTTACGGCAGTTTCGGTCTCTGATCTTGAGGCGTTCGGGCGCGGGCTTAGTCGAAGGTGCCCGCCACCCGGCCCAGCAGCATGAAGGCGCGAGCGGTGCGCGTCTCGCCCAGGGCCGAGATCTCGGCATCGCTGGCCTGAGCCTCGAACGTGGTGAACATCCGGTCGAACAGGCGCAGGAAATGATGCGCCGCATCGCGAAAGATCGGGTCCTGCTTCATCCGGCCTGCGGTCAGCGCCAGTGACGAGCGGTCGCGCACGCCGCCCAATGACGCCACCGTTCGCCCACGCGCCCCATGGGCAAACTGCCGCCACACCTCGGGCCGGGCCATGTCTGGGCGCAGGTCGTCCATATAGATGCCTTCATGGCTGAGCAGGGTCAGCACATCCTGCGCGGCCTGGATCAGTTGCGCTGCCGAGCGGTCCTTGAGTGCGCGGCGCAGCGCGGCGAAGCCTTCGACATCCTCGGCGGTTTCCGGGAAATGCAGGGCGCGGATCAGGTCCTCGGTCGAGAGCGGCGGCGACAGCGCCTCGGCCGGGGTGCCAAGCGCCAACAGCCCCTGATCCTCGGCGCTTTCCGGTGCGGCAGCGGGCATGGGCAGGGCACGCGCCCGCCGCGAGGTCGAGAAGGTGGCCAGAGTGGTTTCGGTCTTCTTGGCGGCGGCGGCGATTTCGTCCAGCTTCTTGGCGACCGAGGGTTCGTGCCCTGCGGCCTGTTTCTGTTGCTGGCTGATATAGGCCTGGCGGATCGCGTCGATCGCCGCTTGCAGGCGCTGGCTTTCCTCGCGCATGACCCGGCTCGCCTTGGCAGCCGTGGCCGCCACCCAGATCATTGCCACCGGCATGAAGATCGCGAGCATGGTCACCAGAAATCCGATCCCCCCGCCAGCGCCGGCATCGGCAAAGGCGAACAGATAGACCGACACCGCCAGCCACAGCAGGGTCAGAGCGATGGCAATGATTTCGATCCCGGTCACCGAAGCGCGCCGGGGCCGGTCATAAAGCCCAAGCGGTGTGTTGCGGGCGGGGTCTGGGTCAGGCGACGGGCCGGACATGGGGGATGCTCCGTCAGGAGTACTCGATACTCAGGATTTCATAGGATTTCTGGCCGCCGGGGGTCTTCACCTCGACGCTGTCGCCTTCGTCCTTGCCGATCAGCGCGCGGGCAATCGGCGATTTGATGTTCAACAGGCCCTTTTCGATATTGGCCTCGTGTTCACCGACGATCTGCCAGGTCTTTTCCTCGTCGGTGTCCTCGTCCACCAGCGTCACCCGGGCCCCGAACTTGATCGCGCCGGACAGTTTTGTGGGGTCGATGACATCGGCCAGCGACAGCACGCCTTCCAGTTCCTTGATGCGGCCCTCGATAAAGGACTGCTTCTCGCGCGCCGAATGGTATTCGGCATTTTCCGAAAGGTCGCCATGTTCGCGCGCCTCGGCGATGGCCTTGATGATGGCTGGGCGCTCTACGCTCTTGAGCTGTTTCAGCTCGGCTTCGAGCGCGGCAAAGCCCGAAGGCGTCATGGGGATCTTTTCCATATCGTCTTGTCCACGCACAAATTGCGTCGCCCCGCCGCGCGATGCGTCGGGGCGACTGTTGGGTTGATGTTTACCTGACCCAAACCGCGCGTGGAATGCAAGAGGGGACAAGCCGCCGGTGCGCAGAACCCCGCCTTAGGGGTAGCTGACGACCTCGAATTCGATGCCGTTGTCATCGTCGAAATAGAACCGGCGCCCGGGTTCGTAATCGGCATGGTTATGCGGGGTAAAGCCGGCCGCGCGCACCCGTTCCTCGGTCGCGTCGATATCGTCGACCACGACGCCTACATGGTTCAGCCCGCCGATCACGTCATAGCTGGTCTCGGCCGAGGGGACCGGCTTGGGCGGGGCGTAAAGCGCCAGATAGGTGCCGGCATCACCCACGTGCACGGTATAGCCGCCCGCGATCGCGGCGCCCTCCCAGCGGGTTTCCCAGCCGAACACCGTGTTCAGCCATGCGGCGGTCGCCTTGGGATCGGCGACGGTAAGGTTTGCGTGTTCCAGGGTGGCTTTCATGAAAATCATCCTTTTGCTCTGTTGCCACGGGTGAAGATAATTTCTAAACCTAACTTTAGGTCAAGGTCTGTGCAGGAAAAAAATATGCCCGCTTCCGAAGGTCTCTCGATCGGCGCCCTGGCGCGGCGCACCGGGTTGGCGGTGTCGGCGATCCGCTATTACGAAACCCAAGGGTTGATCGCGCCCTGGCGCAACGCGGGGGGGCAGCGGCGCTATCAGCGCGCAGATCTGCGGCGGCTGAGCTTTGTCATGATCGCGCAACAGCTGGGGCTGACCCTGCCCGAAATCCGCGAGGTTCTCGCCGGGCTGCCGGGTAACCGCACCCCCACGCGCGGTGACTGGACCCGCATCAGCACTGCCCTGCGCGAACGGCTGAACCAGCGAATCGCAACGCTGGAGCGGCTGCGGGACAATCTGGACGGCTGTATCGGCTGCGGTTGTCTGAGCCTGCCCAATTGCGCGCTATACAATCCGGCCGATCGGGTTGGCAGCAAGGGGCCGGGCCCCCGGTTGGTGCTGGACGAAACCGGCGACCTGTGACGCCGGTTTAGCCGACCACTTCGCCAATCAGCATCTGGGGGGCGCTGTTGTAGAAATTGGGGATGTCGGAGACCACCGGTCCCGACGCCTTCATTGCCGCGTTCATCGCGTTCTGGTCGGCGAACACGATGGTGGCAATCGCGTGAAACGGCGGCGGTGTGTCGGGACCGCCTGCCAAGCCTTTGGTCACAACCGTGTTCTGGATGTGGGGGCCCATGTGCTCGGCGACCAGACCCATGTGGGTGGTGAGATAGTAGTCGTAATCGAAGGTGGTGTCGTCGCGGGTGGGATAGGCGACTTGCAGGGATACGGGCATTCAATCTCTCCAGATAACAGGATGAGGGCAGAGTAGGGCGATTCCAGGGGTTGCGGCAAATTATCCTGAAAGGCCCGCAAGAACCCTCATCGGGCCTGGGAATTGCTGCATGTGCGAATATAACCCCGCGTTTCAATTGACGCTTGACCTGCATAGCCTGTAATCAAACGCGAAACTTTATTGCGTCCGGCCCGCGACCGGAGAGCGAAACCAAAGCCAAGGAGCGTCACGATGGCCGAGATTGAACGCGAAGCGATGGAATATGACGTGGTGATCGTCGGGGCGGGTCCGGCGGGCCTGTCGGCGGCCATTCGTCTCAAGCAGCTCGATGCCGACCTGAATGTCGTCGTGCTGGAAAAGGGCTCGGAGGTGGGCGCGCATATCCTGTCGGGCGCGGTGCTGGATCCCTGTGGTCTGGATGCGCTGATCCCCGACTGGAAGGAGAAGGGCGCGCCGCTGAACGTGCCGGTCAAGGACGACAACTTCTATATGCTGGGCGAGGCCGGGCAGATCCGCATCCCCAACTTTCCGATGCCGCCGCTGATGAACAACCACGGCAACTACATCGTTTCGATGGCCAATGTCTGCCGCTGGATGGCCGAACAGGCCGAGGAACTGGGTGTCGAGATTTTCCCCGGCATGTCCTGCTCGGAACTGGTCTATGGCGACAATGGCGAGGTCAAGGGCGTGGTTGCCGGTGTCTTCGGCCTCGAGGCGGACGGGTCCTATGGCCCCAACACCGAACCGGGGATGGAGCTGCACGGCAAATATGTCTTCCTGTCCGAAGGCGTGCGCGGGTCGCTGGCCAAGGAAGTCATCGCCAAATACGACCTGCAAAAAGGCAAGGAGCCGCAGAAATTCGGCGTCGGCATGAAAGAGATCTGGGAGATCGACCCGGCCAAGCATCGCGAAGGCTCGGTCACCCACACGATGGGCTGGCCGCTGGGCGGCAATGCGGGCGGCGGGTCGTTCATCTACCACCTGGACAACAACCAGGTCTATGTCGGTTTCGTGGTGCACCTGAACTACAAGAACCCGCACCTGTTCCCCTATATGGAGTTCCAGCGGTTCAAGCATCACCCGATGGTGGCCGAACTGCTGAAAGGCGGCAAGCGCGTCGCCTATGGCGCCCGCGCCATCACCGAGGGCGGATACCAGTCGATGCCCAAGATGGTAGCGCCCGGCGTGGCGCTGCTGGGCTGTTCGGTCGGCATGGTCAACGTGCCGCGCATCAAGGGCAACCATAACGCGATGCTGTCGGGCAAGGCCGCGGCCGAGGCCGCCCATGCCGCCATCAAGGCGGGCCGCCAGTCGGACGAGCTGAGCGATTACGAGACCGAAGTGCGCAGCGGCCCGATCGGCAAGGACCTGAAAAAGGTCCGCAACGTCAAGCCGATGTGGTCGAAATGGGGCCTTGCCGCCAGCCTGGCGCTGGGCGGGCTGGACATGTGGACCAATACGCTGGGCTTTTCGCTGTTCGGCACCCTGGGCCATGGCAAGACCGACGCCGCCGCGACCGAGGATGCCAGCAAACACAAGCCCATCGACTATCCCAAGCCCGATGGCGTGCTATCCTTCGACCGGCTCACCAACGTGTCTTTTGCCGCCACCAACCACGAGGAAAGCCAGCCCTGCCACCTGCGGCTGACCGACCCCGACCTGCCGGTCAAGGTGAACCTGCCCAAATATGACGAGCCGGCACAGCGCTATTGCCCGGCTGGCGTCTACGAGGTGGTCGAGGATGAGGGCGGCCCGCGCTTTGTCGTCAACTTCCAGAACTGCGTGCACTGCAAGACCTGCGATATCAAGGATCCCAGCCAGAACATCACCTGGGTCACCCCGCAGGGTGGCGACGGTCCGAACTATCCCAACATGTGATCGCGCATTCACACCGAGACAGACACCGGGCGGACACACCGCCCGGTGTTTTCTTTTGTGCAGATGACCGGATGTTTATTGCCGCTTACCGCGCTTACGCCCTTGAGCCATTGCACCCGCCCCCGCAACGCCCTAGCTTTGCTTCAAAGCAGCTGGAAGGGCGGATCCTTGGCGATATCTCTGGTCAGAAATGCGGTGGCGGCAGTCCTGGCTGCGGCCTTGTCGGTGCCGGTCTCGGCGGATGTCGGGGCGGGCTCGTATCTGGCCGCGCGCCAGGCGGTCTTTGCCAACGACTTCTCGTCTGCCGCGGATTATTTCGCGCGCGCGCTGGCCATTGACCCACAGAACCCGGCCCTGATGGAGAACATGGTGCTGTCTCAGTTGGCGCTTGGGCGGCTTGAACAGGCCTATCCCGTCGCACAGCTGATGCAGGAGGCCGGGCTGCAAAGCCAGGTCGCCAATATCGCCATCGTCGTTCACCTGCTGAGCGAGGAACGCTATCAGGAGGTGCTGGACCGCGACCCCGAGATGCGGGGCGTAGGCAAGCTGGTCGATGGTTTGGTCGCTGGCTGGGCCGAGATGGGGTTGGGTTCGGTCGCCCGGGCGCTGGCCCAGTTCGACAAGGTGGCGGACGAGGCCGGGTTGCGTGGATTCGCCAATTATCACAAGGCGATGGCGCTGGCCTCGGTTGGTGATTTCGAGGGCGCCGAGGCGCTGTTTGCCGCCGATGACGGGGCATTGACCACCATCTCGCGCCGCGCGGCGCTGGCCCGGGCCGAGATCCTGTCGCAGCTCGACCGCAACGATCAGGCGCTCGAGATGCTGGCCGATGTGTTCAGCGGCGGTTTCGACCCGGCGCTAAGCGATATCGCCGATCGGCTGGTGGCTGGCGAAACGCTGCCCTTCTCTCTGGTGCGTTCGGTCCGCGACGGCCTGGCCGAGGTGTTCTTTACCATCGGCGCCGCGCTCAACGGCGAGGCGTCCGACGACTTCACGCTGGTCTATATCCGCTCGGCAGTGCATCTGCGCCCTGATCATATAGATGCGTTGCTGATGACGGCGGGATTGCTGGAATCGCTGGGGCAATACGATCTGGCGGTTGCCACCTACAAGCAGATCCCCAATGACAGCCCCGACTATCACGCGGCAGAGCTGGGCCGGGCCGAGGCGCTGCGCCGCTCGGCCAAGCCTGATGCCGCCATCGAGGTTCTGGAGAAGCTGGCCAAGGACTATCCCTCGCAGCCGCAGGCCTTTGTGGCGCTGGGCGATCTGCAACGCCAGCAAGAGGCCTATGACCGTGCCGCCACGGCCTATGACAAGGCGCTGCAGCTGACAGATCCCGGCGCGCCTAACATGTGGTTCCTGCACTATGCCCGAGGCATCTGTCACGAGCGGCTGGGCAACTGGCCGGGTGCCGAGGCCGATTTCCGCGCCGCGCTGGAATTGAATCCGGACCAGCCGCAGGTGCTGAATTACCTGGGCTATTCGCTGGTCGAAAAGCAGGAGAAGCTGGACGAGGCGCTCGATCTGATCGAACGCGCCGTCGCCGCGCGGCCCGACAGCGGCTATATCGTCGACAGCCTCGGCTGGGTGCTGTTCCGGCTTGGCCGCTATGACGAGGCGGTCGGCCATATGGAACGCGCGGTCGAGCTGATGCCGGTCGATCCGGTGGTCAACGACCACCTCGGCGACGTGCTCTGGGCTGTGGGGCGGGTGCGCGAGGCCGAATTCCAGTGGAGGCGAGCGCTTTCCTTCATCAAGGCCGATGACACTGATGGCGAGGCCGATCCCGAACGTATCCGCCGCAAGCTGGAAATCGGTCTCGACCGGGTCCTGGCCGAGGAAGGTGTGCCGCCGCTCAAGGTTGCCAATGGCGATTGAGGCCTTTGCGCCGGCCAAGATCAACCTGACCCTGCATGTGACCGGCCAGCGGGATGATGGCTATCACTTGCTCGATTCGCTGGTTGTCTTCGCGGATATCGGAGACACCATCCGAGTGTCTGCGTCAGACAGGGTGTCGTTGGATATCGACGGGCCAGAGGCGGGCGGACTTGCCGCCGAGCCGGACAATCTGGTGCTGCGCGCGGCCCGCCTTCTGGCGCCTGAACGCGGCGCTGCGATCTCGCTGACGAAACGGCTGCCCGTGGCCTCGGGTATCGGTGGGGGGTCGGCCGATGCCGCCGCCACCCTGCGCGCCCTGGCGCAGCTTTGGGGCCTCGCCGCGCCCAGTGCAGAACAGGCGCTGACACTTGGCGCTGATGTTCCTGTCTGTCTGTTCCCGGTGCCGGCCCGCATGCAAGGTATCGGTGACCGGCTGGGCCCGATACCGCCACTGCCCGCGATGGATATCGTTCTGGTCAATCCGCGCGTCGCGGTTTCGACGCCCGCCGTTTTCAAGTCGCTGATCGTGAAGGAAAACGCGCCCATGAACCCGGAACTGCCGCGCTGGCGCGACCTGCCCGAGTTCACCTGCTGGCTCGCCGATCAGCGCAACGACCTTGCCGAACCTGCCATCGCGCAGCAGCCGGTGATCGCCGATGTGCTGAATGCCCTGCGCGACGCAGGGGCGCTTTTCGCCGGTATGTCCGGCTCGGGGGCCACCTGTTTTGGTCTCTTCCCGTCCGATGGGCATTCCGCCAAGTCGGTTGCCAAGGCCGTGCTCCGCCTAGCGCATCCAGGGTGGTGGTGCGCCCACGGGCGTGTTCTCTAGAACCCCCGCCCCTTCATTTCGCCTGAAATACTTCGGGAGAGCGGCCCGTCAGGGCCGAGGGGGCAGCGCCCCCTTTGACCTCAGCTCAGCCGGGCCACCACGTAATCGGCCAGATCGCTCAGCATGGTGCGGATTTCGTGATTGGGCAGCAATTCCAATGCGGTACGCGCCTTCTCGGCCCAGGCATGGGCGTCGGCGCGGGTCGCCGCAAGGGTGCCGTACTTCTCCATCAGGGCCAGCGCCTGTTCCAGGTCACCCTCGGCCTGCTTGCCTTTCTCGATGGTGCGCACCCAGAACGCGCGCTCTTCGTCCGTCGCCTGCGCCACCGCCTTGATCACCGGCAGGGTCAGTTTGCGTTCGCGGAAATCGTCGCCTACATTCTTGCCCGTCGCCTTGGCGTCGCCCTGATAATCCAGCAAATCGTCGGCGATCTGAAAGGCGATGCCCAGCGCGTCGCCGTACTCGAACAGCGCCCTGACCTGCGCTTCGGGCACCCCGGCGATCACGCCGCCGACCTCGGTCGCGGCGGAAAACAGTGCCGCCGTCTTGCCCCGCACAACTTGCAGATAAACGCTCTCATCCGTGCGCAGGTCGCTGGCGGCGGTCATTTGCAGCACCTCGCCCTCGGCGATGGTGGCGGCGGCATTGGCCAGGATATCCAGCACCCTGAGCGAGCCTGTTTCCACCATCAGCTGGAAGCTGCGGGCAAACAGGTAATCGCCCACCAGCACCGAGGATTTGTTGTCCCAGAGCAGGTTGGCGGTGGGCCGCCCGCGGCGCTGGCCGCTTTCGTCCACCACATCGTCATGCAGCAGGGTGGCGGTGTGGATGAATTCGACCGTAGCGGCCAGCTTGACATGATCCTCGCCCTGATAGCCGCACAGCCGCGCCGCCGCGAGCGTCAGCATCGGGCGCAGGCGTTTGCCGCCGGCCTCGACCAGATGCGCTGTCACCTCCGGAATGCGCGGGGCGTGCTCCGACGCCATCCGGGTGCGGATCAACGCATTTACCGCCGCCATCTCCTGGGACAGGGTTGCCGCCAGCATCTCATGCGGTTTCGTGCTCACCTTGGCGTCCATCGCTCTCCTGCAACAAGGCTCGACAATGCGCCAGCCTTGCCCTTACATCCATCCCCATGAAGGAACTTTTGCGCAGCACCGACCCGACCGTCATGGCCTTTGCATCCGCCCTTCTCGAGGGCGAGGATATAGACTGCTTTCAGATGGACGTAAATATGAGCATCCTCGAAGGCGGGATCGGAATCTTTCCGCGCCGCATGATGGTGCGGGACGAGGATTACGACCGCGCCCTGCGGGTGGTCACCGATAACGACATCCCGCTGGGCAGATGACCGCCTTTGCCGAGAGCGAGCTGAGCTGTGACGCCTTTCTGGGCGGTCACCTGCGGCTGTTTCAGCCGCGAGACGGATATCGGGCCGGGGTCGATCCGGTGTTTCTGGCCGCCAGCGTCGCCGCACAGACCGGGCAATCGGTGCTGGAACTGGGCTGTGGCGCCGGTGCGGCGATCCTGTCTCTGGGCGCCCGGGTGCCCGATCTGGCGCTGACCGGGGTCGAGTTGCAGCCGGGCTATGCCGATCTGGCGCGGCGCAACGCAGCAGCGAACGATATCGCGCTCGACGTGGTCGAAGGCGATATCGCCGCGCTGCCGCAGGCACTGCGCCAGCAGAGCTTTGACCATGTCATCGCCAACCCGCCCTATTATCTGGCTGGCAGCCACAGCCCGGCCAGCGATGCGGGCCGGGCCACCGCCTTGGGAGAGCGGACGCCCCTTGCGCTCTGGATCGATGCGGCGGCGCGGCGGCTGACCCATCGCGGCTATCTGCACATGATCGCCAAGGCCGACCGCTTGCCGGATATGCTGGCGGCCTGCGATGACCGGCTGGGCTCGCTTGAGGTGTTGCCGCTGATGCCGCGGCAGGGGCGCGCCGCCGAGCTGGTGATTCTGCGTGCCCGCAAGGGCGGGCGGGCGCCATTTCGCCTGCAGTCCGGGCTGTTCCTGCATCAGGGCAGCCGGCATCCAGGCGACCGCGACCACTACCTGCCTGAAATCGCGAAGGTCCTGCGCCAACCCGCCCCGCTGCCCTGGCCCGGCGCCGGATAAGCCGGGTTTGGCCGATATGTCGGTTTTATCACAGAATGCGACCGCTGTCCGCGTGACAGGCCGCCCGGGATGTGCTCAACTCGATTCATTGACAACAGAGAAGGAGGATCGCCATGAGTGTGAGCGCGCATTTGACCGAACTGAAGAAAAAGCACGCAAATCTCAGTCTCGAAGTTGAACAAGCCCAGCGTTCGCCAGGTACTGACGACCTTCAGATCAGCCAGCTCAAGAAGCAGAAGCTGAAACTCAAGGAAGAAATCGAGCGGCTGTCCGTCTAAGCCGACAAGCTGGCGCGCGCTGCCAGCAGCGCGCCGCCAGTGATCAGCAGGGCCGAGAGCGCAAGTACCCAGCTGGGTGCAGCGATGCCGCTGATCACAAGAACCAGCGTGGACAGTAGCGGAGCCGCATAGGAACTGGTTCCCAGCAGCTGGATATCTCCACGTTTCACCCCGATATCCCAGACGTAAAAGGCCAGGCCCACCGGGCCCAGACCCAGTGCCAGCGTGGCGCCCCAGCCCAGCATGTCCTGCGGCCAGACCGTTTCTTCAACCATGAAATGCAGGCCCCATGACGCCACCGCCGTGGCCAGGCAGAACACGGCGACCGAACTGGTGGGCGCATCGCCCATCCGCCGCGACAGGACCGAATAGCCCGACCAGGTCAGCGCACAGAGCAGTGCCAGGCCGTAGCCCGGCAGATATTGCGCCTGAAACCCGGGACCGCCCCCGCCGGTGATGATCAGCCCGGCCCCGGCAAAGGCGAGCGCTGCCCCCAGCAGATGGCCGCTCCGCAGACGCTCACCCGGCAGGAGGCCCGAGAACAGCACGATCAACAGCGGCCAGAGATAGGCGATCAACCCCGCCTCGGCCGCGGGCGCCAGCCTGAGCGCCGAGAAATAGAGCGCGTGATAGCCAAACAGTCCCAGCGTGCCAAAGGCATAGACCGGCCAGCGGACACCGCGCAGCTGGGCCAGGCCACCGGTCGCCAGCACCCAGACCAGCCCCAGCAGCCCGCCTACGGTGAAGCAGAGCGCATTCAGCAAGAGCGGCGGCACCGGCGCTGATCCGACGGTCAGCAGTGCAAGCAGCGCCCATAGAAGGACGGCGACAAATCCGATGGCTGTGGCGCGGGAACGGGTCATTTGGGCGGGATGTCCCTGACATGAACGATGGTAAGACCATCCGAGATATGCGCGGTCTTGGCGATCTCGGCAAGAAACCAGTCACGGAACGCGGCGATCTTGGGCTGGGTTTCCGCACCCGCAAGGCAGACGAAGCGGAAGCGCGCATCGGTTTCGACCGCTGTCTTGAAGGGCATGACAAGCCGTCCTTCGATCACGTCCTTGATGATCATCGGGCGGCGGCCCAGAACCACGCCCACGCCCGCTACGGCCGCGTCGATGGCATGATCCGCGTTCGAGAAATGTGCCCCCCGTTGTGGGGTAAAGTCGATGCCCACCGCACGAAACCAGGTCGGCCAATCGACAGGAGGGTCGAGAAAGCTGATCGATTCGTCAAAGATCAACGGCGCGTCGCGCAGGCTCTCGGGTGTCGGAAACCGGTTGGCCAGCTCGGGTGTCATCACCGGGATCATCCATTCCTTGCGGGCGGAGACGGAATAGAGGCCCGCATCCGACCCCTGGCCAAAGCGGATCGCCACATCGACCTCGTCCCGCGCCAGGTCGACCAGACGCAGGCTGGTTGAAATGCGCAGGTCAATCTCTGGATGCGCGCGCGCAAAATCGTAAAGCCGGGGCGCCAGCCATTTCGCGGTCAGCGCCGGCCCGGCGGTCACCGTCAGGGTGGTGTTGTCCTGCAGCCGACGGGCGGCGCGCCAGGCGGCTGTCAGCACCTCGAACCCCTCCTGAGCGCCCGGGGCCAGGGCGCGCCCTTCTTCCGTCAGTTCCACCGCGCGATTGAGGCGGCGGAACAACGGGCGGCCCAGATGCTCTTCCAGTGACTTGATCTGAAAGGACAGCGCCGCCGGGGTCACGTTCAACTCGGCCGCGGCCTTGGCAAAGGACATGTGCCGGGCAGCGGCATCAAAGGCGCGCAAGGCAGTCAGCGGAGGCAGGCGGTCACTCATATCAGTTAAGTATTTCTTATCTGATGGCCCAAAATGTCTCGTTTGTGATGTTTTTTGATTGGGCGCATATTCTCATCAAGTCAAGCAAAACTGAACAAACTAAGAAGGAGCACCGCCATGATCGAGATGACAACAAATCCCGCCGCCCGCCGGGCCATGGATCGCGCGCACCAAGAGCGTGCACATGCGCTGCGTTCGGTCTGGGGCTGGCTGTTCGGTTCCCGCTGACCGCTGCGCGCGCGGGCTTACGGGATCAGGGGTCGGCCAGATGCGCCGGCCCCTGCGCCGTTTCCTAGACATGAAAAAGGCCGCCCCGGACGGGGGCGGCCTTGATTTCGGGGTGCAACAGATCAGACGAAGAACTGCGCGCCGTTGGCCGAAATGGTCGAGCCGTTGATGAAGCCCGAGTCCTCAGACGCCAGGAAGGTCACGCAGCGGGCGATTTCCTCGGGTTCGCCAAGGCGCCCGGCGGGGATGCCTGCCACGATCGAATCACGCACCTTTTCGGGGATCGCCATCACCATCTCGGTGGCGATGTAGCCGGGGCAGATGGCGTTTGCGGTGATGCCGGCGCGGGCGCCTTCCTGGGCAAGCGACTTGACGATGCCCAGATCGCCCGCCTTGGTCGCGGCATAGTTCACCTGCGCGAACTGGCCCTTCTGGCCGTTGATCGAGCTGATCACGATGACGCGGCCGAACTTGCGCTCGCGCATGCCGGGCCAGACCGGGTGCACGGTGTTGAACACGCCGGTCAGGTTGGTGTCGATCACCTGATGCCACTGTTCGGGGGTCATCTTGTGGAACGGCGCATCGCGGGTGATACCGGCATTGGCGACCACGATGTCGATCGGGCCAACTTCGGCCTCGACCTTGGCGATACCGGCGGCCGATTCATCATAGTCGGCGACGTTCCACTTGTAGGTAGCGATGCCGGTCTCGGCAGTAAAGGCGGTCGCGGCTTCGTCATTGCCGGCATAGGTGGCAGCGACATTGTAGCCCTCGGCCTTAAGCGCCTTGGAAATTGCTGCGCCGATACCGCGCGAGCCGCCGGTGACGAGTGCTGTTCGTGCCATTGAGGAGTCCTCCAGTCTGAATTTGGCTTGGTAATGCTGTTACTCTGTGGGCGCCCGATGCGCAATATTGTTTCGCGGAATAATGGCTGCCAGCCCCCGGTCAATTTTGTCGCAGATGCAGCATGCCATTGCACTGTAACAAAAAAGGGCGCCGGTGGCGCCCTTTTCTATGCATGATGCGGGCGATCAGTCGCGCTCCACGCAAAGGGCGACACCCATGCCGCCGCCGATGCAGAGGGTCGCCAGACCTTTCTTGGCGTTGCGGCGCTTCATTTCGAACAGCAGGGTGTTCAGAACCCGGCAGCCCGAGGCGCCGATCGGGTGACCGATGGCGATGGCGCCGCCGTTCACGTTGACGATGGCCGGATCCCAGCCCATGTCCTTGTTCACCGCGCAGGCCTGGGCGGCAAAGGCCTCGTTTGCCTCGACCAGATCCAGGTCTTCGACCTTCCAGCCGGCCTTGGCCAGCGCCTTGCGGCTGGCGTGGATCGGGCCGACACCCATGATCGACGGGTCGAGCCCCGCGGTGGCGTAAGAGGCGATGCGGGCCAGCGGTTCGATCCCGCGCTTTTCGGCGTTCTCGGCGGTCATCAGCAGGGTTGCGGCGGCGCCGTCATTCAGGCCGCTTGCATTGGCGGCGGTGACGCTGCCGTCCTTGGTGAAGGCGGGGCGCAGTTTCTGCATCGCCTCGATGGTGGCGCCGTGGCGGATGTATTCGTCCTTGTCCATCACGATATCGCCCTTGCGGGTCTTGATGATGAAGGGGACGATTTCATCGGCGAACTTGCCGGCATTCTGCGCAGCCTCGGCCTTGTTCTGGCTGGCGACGGCGAACTCGTCCTGCATCTCGCGGCTGATCTGCCACTGCTCGGCCACGTTCTCGGCGGTCTGGCCCATGTGATAGCCGTTGAACGCATCCCACAGCCCGTCGCGGATCATGGTGTCGATGTATTTCATGTCGCCCATCTTGTGACCGGCGCGCAGCGCGGCGGCATGGGGCGACAGGGTCATGTTTTCCTGACCACCGGCGGCGACGATCTCGGCATCGCCCAGCAGGATATGTTGTGCACCCAGTGCCACGGCGCGCAGGCCCGAACCGCAGACCTGGTTGATACCCCAGGCCGAGCTTTCCTTGGGCAGGCCTGCATTGACATGGGCCTGGCGGGCCGGGTTCTGACCCTGGGCGGCGGTCAGGACCTGGCCCAGGATGGTCTCGCTTACCTCGGCCTTGTCGATGCCGGCGCGCTCGACAACGGCTTCGAGCACCGCTGCGCCCAGGTCATGCGCCGGGGTATTCGCGAAAGAGCCGCCAAAGCTGCCGACGCCGGTGCGGGCGGCAGATGCAATTACTACGTTGGTCATGTGATCCGATCCTTTGCCGTCATGATCCTTATGGGGAAATCTGACGGCATGACGGGGTGATGTCGACCCCGGAGCGCCCCTTATCCCCCCGCTCTAGCTCTTTTGACATAGCTCAGTGCTGCACGTGCAGCAACTGACAGCTTGTCTCACAGGTTGTGCGAGGGGGGTGATCAGCCGCTTGCCTTGGCGGTTTCGGGCTTTTCCCACACCGGGGTGACGGTTGGCGCGCCGTACAGATAGCCCTGCAGGCAGTCCACCCCATTTTCGGCGAGAAAGGCCGCGTCTTCTTCGGTTTCCACCGATTCGGCGATGATCAGCATCTCGAATTCGCGGGCCAGCGCGATCAACGCCCGCACCGTGGCGCGATTAGCGGCGTCGGTGCTGACCTGACGGATAAAACGGCCGTCGATCTTGACCGCGTCGAAGAAGAAATCGCGAAAACTGTTGAAGTCGATGGGCCCGTCGCCGAAATCGTCCAGCGCAAAGGCGATGCCGCGCGGTTGCAGCCGGTCCATGAAATCGATCACAAGTTCGGGAACCGCCATGGCCGAGGTCTGATTGATTTCGAGGATCAGCCGGTCTCCCAGCGCTTCGTCCCGCTTCAGGAAACGTTCCAGCGTCTGCATCCATTTCCGGTATCCGATGGAACGGGCCGACATGTTGACCGACAGGCGCAGCGTTGGATTACGCACCAGCGCACGCAGGCCGGTTTCCAGCGCGACACAGTCCAGCTCTCGCCCGATTTCGGTGTTTTCGACAGCGGGCATGAAATCGCGGGCGGGAATGACACGACCGGTTTCGTCCAGGACGCGAATGAACCCTTCGTAAAAGGCGATGCCATGGGGTGGCGCGGTTTGCAGGACGGGCTGATAAGCCAGCAGGCAATCACCGTGCCGCACCGCCTCGGTCGCCATGGCGACGGTGGATCGGTGACGGCTGGAGATCGCCGCGCTCAGCGGGTTTTCCGCCCCTTCGGGCAGGTCTGCCAGTTTCTTGATCCGGGTACGCATCGCGGTTCCTTGTCGGACAGGGCCAAACGAGAGATTTGCCCAGCCTTGGCCAAAATCGTGAACCGCAGGTTAAGTGGCGGATTTGCCTAAAATGCCGACCGTATCGAAGGCTTTCAGGGGTAAGCGGATACCCACTTGATTCCACGTCATTTCCTGGCAAAGGCGACCGCGCCGATATGGTCCGACGGTCGAGATCGTTAGAATGTGACGCGTTTTAGCCTTCGAAACCCGGTGTGCCCCGCTGTTCGGGGTGGGTGGCCAGATAGCGGGCCTTGATCCCCTCCGAGGTCTCGCGGCTGCCATCATGACTGTAACCCGGCGGGGCAAAGGCATAGGCCAGGCGCTGGCGCAGGCTGAGCCCCGGTTGGGTGACATCGCGCCAGATCCCCAGCCATTCGTGAAACGCCACCCGCAGCGGGTTGAAGGTGCCGAGGTTGTGAACCAGGCCATAGTCGACCTTTTCATCCTCTTGCTCGGGCACGAAAGTGCCGAACATCTTGTCCCAGATGATGAAAACGCCCGCATAATTGCAGTCCAGATAGCGGGGATTGCGACCATGATGCACGCGGTGGTGGCTGGGTGTGTTCATCACTGCCTCGAACCAGCGGGGCAGTTTGTCGATCGCCTCGGTGTGGATCCAGAACTGATAGATCAGGTTCAGCCCGCCGCAGAACAGCACCAGCGCCGGATGGAACCCAAGCAGGACCATCGGCGCCTTGACCACCATCATGAAGGTGAACGTGCCGGTCCAGGTCTGTCTGAGTGCGGTGGTCAGGTTGTAATGCTGGCTGGAATGATGGTTCACATGGCTGGCCCAGACCCAGCGCACCCGATGACCGAACCGGTGCACCCAGTAATAGCGCAGGTCGTCCAGCACGAAACAGATCAGCACCGCCCAGATCGAGGTGCCCATGTCCAGCGGCGTGACTCGCCACAGCAACATGAAGAACGCCCAGGCGATGAACCCCAGCAGAATGCCCTCGGCCACCGACCCGGCCCCCATGATCAGCGAGGTGACGGCATCGCGGGTTTCATAGCGCCCGCCGCGCTTTTTCATGGCGATCCACAGGAATTCGATCAGGATGGCGGCGATGAAGAAGGGCACAGCCAGTTGTGTGGGATCGGGAAAGCTGAGCGTTTCGATCATGCGCGGGCCAGTCTTTGTTGCCAGATCGGCGTTTCGTCGGGGGCGAGTGTCAGGGTGACGCGGGGCGCGGTGAAATCGTGAAACCGTATGGCCAATCCATCCGCAGTCTCGCTCAGCGCGTAGTCTTGCAGCCGTCGGCCAACCGTGTCGGCGCCCAATGCCCAAAGCAGGCCGGGGCCGGTCTCGGTTTCGACCAGGGCGGCGTGGCCATCGCGGGCCAGCAGGATATCGTGCACCGTGTCCTGGGGAAAATGCCGCAACCACGCGGCACGCGCGGTCTCGAGAGTCAGATCGGCACGTTTCGACCGCCCGCTCAGATGCAGGATAACCGCGATGGTCGAGATGCCTCCGATCACCAGGATCAGCAGGATTTCAAGTGGCATTGGCCCCTCCCTGCAACGCAGAGTGAAGCTCATGCATGTGCCCTGTCAAAGGTCGCGTGGCGTCAACGGATTCTCAATTGACGGTGAGCAAGCGACCACCTTGCCCTAGCCCGTGGAGTGGGTGTCGCGTGTAGGAATTTGATCGATTTCGACCAACAGGCAATCGCCACTGCAAGGCAGGTAGGCGCAATGTGTTTCATTGCGAACCCTCCAGAGTCTGAAACAGGGGGTACCAGTCTTGGAGAGGGCGTTTTGCTTCGAGGGATATCCTGCAGAACCCATGAGGCTGAGACCGGGTAGTGCCCTGAAAAGTCGGCTTGAAACCGCCTGTCGGCCCACCTGCAATGGCGGGTTCCCGCCGCGAGCGGGTCGCTTGATCCATATCAAAGTTGGCATGTTAGAATGATTCTAATCGTGTGAACTCGACGCGCGACGCCGTGGAAACCGACCAGATCCGAGGATCGACATGTCCCCTAAATCCCTCTTCTCATTCAGCCTTACCGCTTTGTCCTGTACCGCCGGCCTGGCCGCCGCCAACCCGTTGCGCGAACAGGCGCTGGAGCTGTTTCAGCCACTGCCCTCGACCGTGCCCGCGGTCAAGGACAACCCGATCACGCCCGAAAAGATCGACCTGGGCAAGGCGCTGTTCTTTGATCCGCGCATGTCCGCATCGGGGGTTTTTTCCTGCAACTCCTGCCACAATCTGGCGACGGGGGGCGATGACAATCTGGAAACCTCGATCGGTCATGGCTGGCAAAAGGGGCCGCGCAACGCGCCGACCGTGCTGAACGCCGTGTTCAATGCGGCGCAGTTCTGGGACGGGCGCGCGCCCGACCTGGCCGAACAGGCCAAGGGGCCTGTGCAGGCCGGGGTCGAGATGGCGAACACCCCGGGGCAGGTGGTTGCGACGCTGAATTCGATGCCCGAATATGTCGCTTGGTTTCAGGCGGCCTTTCCCGACCAGCCCGATCCGGTGAGCTTTGACAGTTTTGCCAAGGCGATCGAGGCCTATGAGGCAACGCTGATCACGCCTGCGCCCTTCGATGCCTGGCTGAACGGGGACGATGCCGCGCTGAGCGGCGAGCAGAAGCAGGGTCTGAGCCTGTTCATCGACGCCGGTTGCGCCAGCTGCCATGGCGGCGTCAATCTGGGCGGGCAGGACTATTACCCGTTCGGCCTGGTCGAAACCCCGGATGCCGAGGTGCTGCCCTCGGGCGACAAGGGGCGTTTTGCGGTGACCGCGACCGAGGATGACGAATACGTGTTCCGTGCCGCGCCGCTGCGCAATATCGCGGTGACCGCGCCCTATTTCCACTCGGGCAAGGTCTGGGAGTTGGAGGCGGCGGTGTCCATCATGGCCAGTTCACAGTTGGGAGCCGATCTGAGCGAAGAGGAGACGGCGGCGATCACCGCGTTTCTACACTCGCTGACCGGCGAGGTGCCACAGGTGGTCTATCCGGTCTTGCCCGCTGAGACATCGGGCACACCGCGCCCTGACGGCGCGGTTCAGCGCTAGGCTTGAGGCTGGGTGTTCGGGTTCCGGCCCGAACACCCCCGACGGGTCACTCTATCACTGCCTGGATGATCGCCTTGGCGCTGTCCGAGTTCCAGTCGGCATCGCCGATCAACCGGGCAACCTCCATCCCGTCGGCACCGATCAGCACGGTGATCGGCAGGCCGATCACTGCCATCTCGCGCGCCAGCGCCTGACGCGGGTCCTGGTGGCGGGGAAGGTTGTCGACCCCGATCTCGCCAAAGAATTTCTCGATCCCGGCGGGCGAGTTGCGGCCGGTGGCGATGGTCAGCACCTCGAAACTCTCTCCGCCAAGCTCGGACTGGAGCGCCGACAGCTGCGGCATCTCCTTGCGGCAGGGGGCGCACCAGGTGGCCCAGAAGTTCAGCAGAACCACCTTGCCCTTGTAATCGCCCAGCGTTGCCTCGCCGGCGCCATCGGCCAGCTGGAACGGCACTTGCGACACCGCACGGGTCTCGGGCAGCACGATCAATTTCTTCATGTCACCATCGCGCAGCGCCTCGATCTGCGCGCGGTCGGCGGCCAGGCCGAGCGATGGATTTGCGCCCAGCGCGGCGGCGGTATAGACGAGGGCGAGCAACAGTTTCTTCATATCCCCTCCGAAGGGTTCATCACGATGACCGACAAGACCTCGAACCAGATGTGGGGCGGCCGCTTTGCCGCCGGACCGGACGCGATCATGGAGGCGATCAACGCCTCGATCGGGTTCGACAAGCGACTGGCGGCCCAGGACATCGCGGGTTCGCGGGCCCATGCGGCCATGTTGGCGGCCACGGGCGTTATTACGGATAGTGATGCCGAGGCCATTCGGGAAGGCCTGCTCACCGTTTTGTCAGAGATCGAGGCGGGAGAGTTTACCTTTTCCACCGCGCTGGAGGACATTCACATGAATGTCGAGGCGCGGCTGAAGGAAATCATCGGCGAACCGGCGGGCCGGCTGCATACCGCGCGGTCGCGCAACGACCAGGTGGCGACCGATTTCAAACTGTGGGTGCGCGATCAGTTCGATGCCGCCGAAGCGGGCCTCCTCGCGCTCTTGCGAGCGCTCCTCGGCCAGGCCGAGGCGGGGGCCGATTGGGTGATGCCGGGCTTCACCCATCTCCAGACCGCACAGCCGGTGACCTGGGGCCATCACATGATGGCCTATGTCGAGATGTTCGGCCGCGATCTGAGCCGGGTGCGCGACGCCCGCGCACGGATGAACGAATCGCCCCTGGGTTCGGCGGCGCTGGCGGGAACGTCGTTCCCGATCGACCGGCACATGACGGCGGCGGCGCTGGGCTTTGACCGGCCTACCGCCAACTCGTTGGACGCAGTGAGTGATCGTGATTTCGCGCTGGAGTTCCTGTCGGTCGCCTCGATCTGTGCCATGCATCTGAGCCGCTTTGCCGAGGAGCTGGTGATCTGGTCCAGCGCCCAGTTCCGCTTTGTCACGCTCAGCGACCGGTTTTCGACCGGCTCGTCGATCATGCCGCAGAAGAAGAACCCCGACGCGGCCGAACTGATCCGGGCCAAGGTGGGCCGCATCTTTGGCGCCAATACCGCGCTGATGATGGTGATGAAGGGGCTGCCGCTAGCTTATTCCAAGGACATGCAGGAGGACAAGGAACAGGTCTTCGATGCTGCCGACAACTGGATGCTGGCACTGGCGGCGATGGAAGGCATGGTGCGCGACATGACCGCCAACCGCGACAGCCTCGCCGCGGCTGCGGGCTCTGGTTTCTCGACCGCGACCGATCTGGCCGACTGGCTGGTGCGTGTGCTGGGCCTGCCGTTCCGGGATGCCCATCACGTGACCGGTGCGCTGGTTGCGCTGGCCGAAAGCAAAGGCTGCGATCTGCCGGACCTGAGCCTGGATGAGATGCAATCGGCCCATGCCGCGATCACCGAGGATGTCTATGGTGTCCTTGGGGTGGAAAATTCGGTAAACTCGCGCCAGAGCTATGGCGGCACCGCGCCCGCGCAGGTGCGCGCGCAGGTCGCCCGCTGGAAGGAGATGCTGGCATGACACCGATCCGCCTGACCCTCGCCCTTGCACTGACCGCGCTGATCTCCGGATGCGGCGCCGATGGCGAGCCGGTGCAGCCGACGGTGGCGGCCAATGTCGGTGTCTCGGGCAGTGGCACCCATGTCAGTGGCGGCGTCGGGCTGGGCAAGGGGCCGTTCAACCTGTGGCTGGGGTTCTGAGCTTGCGGCGCGCGGTGACCTGAGGGGGCGCTGCCTCCGTCGCGGCAGGCCGCTCCTCCCCCGGAGTCCTTCGGGCAAAGTGAGGATGCTGCTGCTTCTTTCTGGTTCAAAATACTCCGGAGCGCGAGGCGGAGCCTCGCAAAAAACTTCTCCGCCTTGCGTGGCGGCAATTGATCCGCCACCGGATTTCAGGCAAAGCGCGCTGCATGGATCATTTTCTTTATCGCGACGGTGCGCTCTGCGCCGAGGATGTCCCCCTGGCCGAGATCGCGGCCACGGTGGGTTCGCCGTTCTATGTCTATTCCACCGCGACGCTGCTGCGGCATTTCCAGCTGTTTGACGAGGCGCTGGACGGAACGGACCATCTGATCTGCTACGCGATGAAGGCGGCCAGCAACCAGGCCATCTTGCGCACCCTTGCGCAGGCGGGGGCAGGGATGGATGTGGTCTCGGTCGGGGAATATCTGCGCGCGCGCGCGGCGGGTGTGCCGGGCGTGCGAATCGTTTTCTCCGGCGTCGGCAAGACCGCCGAGGAGATCCGGGTCGCGCTCGTAGGTGGAATCCGCCAGTTCAACGTCGAATCCGAGCCCGAGATGGAGGTCATCAACGCCATCGCTCTGGAACTGGGCAAGGTGGCGCCGATCACCATCCGGGTGAACCCGGACGTGGACGCCAAGACCCATGCCAAGATCGCGACCGGAAAATCCGAGAACAAGTTCGGCATTCCGATCGCCCGGGCCAGCGCGGTTTATGCGCAGGCCGCGGCATTGCCGGGGCTGGAGGTGGTGGGGATCGACGTGCACATCGGCTCGCAACTGACCGATCTGGCGCCGTTCGAGACCGCCTATCGCAAGGTGGCAGAGCTGACCGAACGGCTGCGTGCCGAGGGCCACGATATCCGCAGGCTCGACCTGGGGGGCGGCCTGGGCATTCCCTATACCCGCTCGAACGAGGCGCCACCGCTGCCGATGGAGTACGGCGCGCTGATCAAGCGGACGCTGGGCCATCTGGGCTGCGAGATCGAGATCGAGCCAGGCCGCCTGATCGCGGGCAATGCCGGGCTGATGGTGTCGAAGGTCATCTATGTCAAATCCGGCGAGGGGCGCGATTTCCTGATCCTCGACGCGGCGATGAACGACCTGATCCGCCCGGCGATGTATGACGCCCATCACGACATCGTGCCGGTGGTCGAACCCGAACCGGGGGTTGAACCACAGCCCTATGACATCGTCGGGCCGGTCTGCGAATCCGGCGATACCTTTGCCAAGGCGCGGATGATGCCGCCGCTGGCCGCCGGTGATCTGGTGGCGTTCCGCAGTGCCGGTGCCTATGGCGCGGTGATGTCGAGCGAGTACAATTCCCGCCCCCTGATCCCCGAGGTTCTGGTGCATGGGGATCAATTCGCGGTTATTCGCCCACGCCCGAGCTTTGACGAAATGATAAACCGCGATACCATCCCCCCATGGCTCTGACGCGGTGACCCCGTCGCGCGGGCCGACAGGAGGCCCGATGTGACCCGAAACCGCCCGCCTAACCTGCCCTTGCCGCGCTTTGCGTTGGGTCTGACCCATGCAGGCCTTTGGGCCGAACGGTTGTGGCGGGGGTTCTGGCCCTTCCTCTCGGTGCTGATGCTGGCACTGGCACCGATTCTGCTGGGCCTGCACGAGCTCGTGCCGGTGGAATGGGTCTGGGCCTTTGCGGCCGGATTTGCGCTGGTGCTGGTTGTGACGCTTGTACTGGGTCTCCGGCGGTTTCGCAGACCGGTCCGGGCCGAGGCGCTGGCGCGGCTTGACGCGGCCTTGCCGGGGCGCCCGATCCAGACCTTGATGGACGAGCAGGCGATAGGCGCGCAGGATCCGGCTTCGGCCGCGCTCTGGCGGGCGCATCAGGCCCGCATGGCGGCGCGGGTCGCAAACGCCGAACCGGTGGCTCCCGATCTGGTGCTGACCAGACGCGACCCCTATGGGCTGCGCTTCATGGCTGCGCTGTGTTTCGTGGCGGCGCTGCTCTTCGGCTCGGTCTGGCGGGTGGGCAGCGTGGTCGATCTGGCGCCGGGTGCGGCGCAGGCGGCGACCGGACCCAGCTGGGAGGGCTGGATCGAGCCGCCACGCTATACCGGTCTGCCGACGCTTTATCTGAACGACCAGACGGGCGAGGTGCTGCAACTGCCCCAGGGCAGCCGCATCACGCTGCGGCTTTATGGCGAGGTGGGACAGCTGCGCCTGACCGAGGAGGTCTCGGGCAAGCCGCTGGAGCGGCCCGACCATCCAGAACAGACGGTCGAGGTCACCCGCAGCGGTCCCTTCGAGATCGAAGGACGCGGTGGCCGGGGATGGCAAGTGGTGATGCTCTCGGACACCGCGCCGCAGGTCGAGATTGCGGGCGCGGCCGAAACCCGGGCGGGCGGACAGATGGTGCTGCCCTTTGCCGCGATGGATGATTACGGCATCACCGGCGGACGGGCGGTGATCGCTCTGGATCTGGAGGCGGTCGACCGTCGCTATGGCCTGCGCACCGATCCGGACCCGCGCGATCCGGTGGTGGCCGATCTGCCCTTGCCGATCACCGGTGATCGGCGCGAATTCACCGAAAACCTGATCGAGGATTTCTCGCAGCACCCTTGGGCGCATCTGCCGGTGACGATCACCCTGATCGCGCAAGACGCAGCCGGGCAGGAGGCCGAGACGCTGCCCTTTGGCACCGCATTGCCGGCGCGGCGTTTCTTTGACCCGCTGGCCGCAGCCGTGATCGAACAGCGCCGCGACCTGCTTTGGTCGCGCGACAATGCCACGCGCGTGGCGCAGATATTGCGCGCTGTCTCGCACCGCCCCGATGACGTGTTCCGCTCGCAAACAGCTTATCTGCGGCTGCGGGTCATTCTGCGCCGGATGGAGGCGTTGCAGCGCTTTGGGCTGAAACCGGCGCAACAGGAAGAGATCGCCCAGGCGCTCTGGGACCTGGCGATCATGCTTGAGGACGGCACCCTGTCGGATGCGCTGGAACGGATGCGCCGGGCGCAGGAACGGCTGAGCGAGGCGATGAAGAACGGTGCCTCGGACCAGGAGATCGCCGAGCTGATGCAGGAACTGCGCGAGGCGACGCAGGACTATCTGCGCCAACTGGCGCAGAACCAGCAGAACGAGCAGGATGGCGAGCGGCAGGCGCAGGAGGGTGAAAGCCTGCAAATGACGCAGGACGACCTGCAAAAGATGATGGACCGCATCCAGGAACTGATGGAACAGGGCCGCATGGCCGAGGCGCAGCAGGCGCTGGAAGAGTTCCAGCAGATGATGGAGAACATGCGCGTGACCCAGGGCCAGGGCGACAACGGCCAGTCCGAAGGGCAGCGCGCGATGGAAGGCCTGGCCGAGACCCTGCGCAACCAGCAGGGGCTCAGCGATCAGGCTTTTCGCGATCTTCAGGAACAGTTCAACCCGGGCGCGCAGGCGGGCGAGAGCCAGCAGAACGAGGGCCGCAACGGGGGCGAGGGCCGCGGGCAGAGCCATGAGGGTCAGGGCCAGGGCAGCCGCCAGTCGGGCACCGGACAGGACGGCGCCCAGCAGGGCGAGCCCGGAGAAACGGGTGAGGGGTCTCTGGCCGAGCGGCAGCAGGCGCTGCGCAACGAGCTGGGACGGCAGGAACAGAACCTGCCCGGACAGGGCACGCCCGAGGGCGACGCCGCGCGCGAGGCGCTGGACCGGGCCGGGCGCGCGATGGAAGGCGCCGAAGAGGCGCTGCGCGAGAATGATCTGGCCGAGGCGATCGACCGGCAGGCCGAGGCGATGGAGGCGATGCGCGAGGGCATGCGCTCGCTGGGCGAGGCGCTGGCGCAGCAAAGCCAGCCGGGACAGGGCAGCCAGGAGGGCGACCAGCGCGCCCGCAACCAGGACCCGCTGGGGCGGACGCCCGGATCGCAGGGCGGTGTCGATACCGACGAGTCGCTGGTGCCGGGCGACGATGTCTATCGCCGGGCGCGCGATCTGCTGGATGAGATCCGCCGCCGCTCGGGAGAGAGCGACCGGCCCAAGGTCGAACGCGATTACCTCAAACGCCTGCTCGACCGGTTCTAGGACCGGTCCGGCGCTCGGGCTATCGAGGGATCAGGGCGCCGATCTGGGCGTCGAGCCACAGCCGCGCCTGATCCACAAGGGCCACATAGGCGCTGAGCATCGGGTCGGCCTGCGGCAGGGTGCGCGCCACCAGTGGGGCGTTCGTGTAAAGCAGGAACAGAACCGCGCCAAAGATCAGCATCACCACAAAGCCGCGCATGAAGCCGCCCGACCGCCGCCGCCGGGCTGGTCCGGCATGAATGGCGGGTGCGGCCGCCGCCGCATCCGAATTGCGCAAGGTAGAGTTGATTTCCTCGATATCTGGCAACAGGCCCCGGCGCGAGGTGCTGTCGGTCTCTTGCGCCACCGGTTCCTGACCGCGCATCCGGGCCATCCGGTCCTGGGCTTCGCGGGCACGGCGGCCGGGTTCGTCGCCAGGATAGGCGTCCAGACCCAGATCGGGCTGGCTTTCCAGAGCTTCGGCTTCGCGGGCGCGCAATTCTGCCTCGCGCGCGGCCTCTTCGCGCAGGATGTCCGAGACATCGGGGCCGACGCCGCGCCCTTGTACGGGATCGGTGGGCGCGGGGTCGTTGTCGAAACTGTCCTCATCCTTGTCGTCAGGCAGTTCGCCGTCCTCGTCCCAGTCGTCCTGTTCATCGCTCTGGTCCGGGCTTTCGCTGGTGTCTTCTTCGGGGGCGGGCGCCGCATCGGGCGCGAAACCATCCTCGGCATCGCCTTCATCCGCGTCGAGCGCCTCACCGGCGGGGGGCTGAAACCAGGTATGGCCACAGTTCGAGCATTGCACATCGCGGCCTTCGGGCGGGATAACCTCGTCCGGCACCTCGTATTGGGCGTCGCAATTCGGACATGTCAGACGCATTCTGTCTCCCGGTTTCTTTTCTGCCTGATCTTCATTTTTCCGCCAATCATAGGCGCTTGCGCCAATTGCGGGAAGAGCGTTTTACGGCAAGGACCCGCGAGTGTCGCCTAACGGACTCAGAGGCGAGGCAGGCGGGCATTGAAACCGCGTGCCCCATCGGGCAAGAAGAGCCGGAAACGTCAGGGGGCCGATGTGATCGAGCTTGAGAATGTGGGCTACAGCTATGGGGGCGGCGAATTGCTGGGCGAGATCTCGGTCGAACTGTCGCCGGGGTCTTTCCATTTCCTGACCGGCCCCTCGGGGTCCGGCAAGACCACGCTGCTGAAACTCTGCTACGGGGCGCTGTTGGCGACCTCGGGGCAGGTGCGCGCCTTTGGCGAGGATATGCGGCGGCTGGACCGGGATCAGATGGCGCTGTTTCGCCGCCGCATCGGCGTGGTGCATCAGGATTGCCGTTTTCTCGACCATCTGCCGCTGACCGAAAATATCGCGTTGCCGCTGACCGTTTCGGGCCATGATCTGGCAGGCGAGCACGAGAACCTGCGCGAGTTGATGGCCTGGGTCGGACTGTCAAAACGGGCCGAAGCTCTGCCACCGGAACTGTCCGGCGGCGAGCGCCAGCGCGCGGCACTGGCCCGTGCGGTGATCATGTCGCCCGATGTGGTGGTGGCGGATGAACCCACCGGCAATGTCGATTGGGAGATGTCGCAGCGCCTGTTGCAGCTGCTGGTCGAACTGAACCGGATGGGCAAGACGGTGCTGATCGCCACTCATGATTTGAGCCTGATCCGCGCCGCCAAAAGCCAGGTTCAGGCGCGGGTTCTGCGGATCTCGAACAAGCGGCTGCAACTGGCGGGGGCGGATCTGTGAGCAAGGGAACGATCCGCGCATTGCTGATGGCCGACAAGCAGGCCGACCGGGTGGTGCCGCCCTCGGGCTTTACCGCGCAACTCACTCTGTTCGTCTCCGGTGCCATGGCCTTTTTGGCGGTGTTCGCGCTGGCGCTGTCGCTGGCCTCGGGGCGTCTGGCGGATCGCTGGGCCTCGGAACTGGCGCAGGCGGCAACGCTGCGGATCAACGCGCCCGCCGATCAGGTCGCGGCGCAGACCCAGGCGGCGCTGGCCATCCTGATACAGACACCGGGCGTGGCCGAGGCCCGCGCGCTCAGCCGCGAGGAACAGGCGGCGCTGCTGACGCCCTGGTTCGGCCCCGACCTGCCGCTGGACACCTTGCCGGTGCCGCAGCTGATCGAGATCGTCGGAGGCACCCCCGCCTATGACGCCCAAGGACTGCGGCTGCGGCTCGCAGCCGAGGTGCCCGGCGCGGTGCTTGACGATCACCGACGCTGGCGCGAGCCGCTGGTGGATGCGGCCAATTCGCTGCGGCGTCTGGCGCTGGTGTCTATCCTGCTGATCGGCGGTGCCACCGCGGCGATGATCACGCTGGCGGCAAATGCCGCATTGGCAGCCAATTCCCAGGTGATCGAGGTGCTGCGGCTGGTCGGCGCGCGCGACCGCTATATCGCGGGCGCCTTCGTGCGCCGGTTTACCCTGCGCGCGCTGATCGGCGCGGCGGTGGGGGTGCTGTTGGGCATGGGCGGTGTCATGCTGCTGCCCGAGGCCTCGGACGAGGGCGGTTTTCTGACCGGGCTCGGGTTCCGGGGTATCGGATGGCTGTTGCCGCTGCTGATCCCGGTTTTGGGCGCGGTGGTGGCCTTTGCCGCCACCTGGCATGCGGCTCGCCGCAGGTTGAAGGAGCTTGCATGATGATGCAGTGGGTGCGTTCCATCGTCTTTACCATCGTCATCTATATCTGGATGGCCATCCTGGGGCTGCTCTTTACCCCTTATGCGCTGGTCTCGAAGAAGGGCGCGCTCAGGGCCTGCAAGCTTTATGCGCGCAGCACCATCTGGATGGCGCGCTGGATGGTCGGCATTCATGGTGAGATACGTGGGCCGGTGCCGACGGGTGAGGTGCTGATCGCCGCCAAACACCAGTCGTTCTTTGACATCCTGCTGATCTTTCACGCGGTACCGCATGGCAAGTTCATCATGAAACGCGAGCTGTTGTGGACGCCGGTGATCGGGGTCTATGCCAAGCGCCTGGGCTGCATCCCGGTGAACCGGGGCAAGCGCGGGGCGGCGGTGGCCAGGATGGTCAAGGACGTGGCCAAGGAATTTGCCGAGCCCGGCCAATTGGTGATCTATCCGCAGGGCACACGGGTCGCACCGGGCGTGTCCAAACCCTATAAGGTGGGCAGTGCGGTTCTGTATGAGGGGCTGCAATACAGCTGCATTCCGGTGGCGACCAATGTCGGGCTGTTCTGGCCGCGTGACGGGCTGCTGCGAAAGCCGGGGCGCGCGGTGGTCGAGTTCCTGGAACCGATTCCGCCGGGTGTGCCGCGTGATGCGTTCATGCGGCGCCTGGAGACCGAGATCGAGGGCGCCTCGGACCGGTTGATGCGCGAAGCAGGATATGAGACCGCGCAGGGTTGAGGCACGGCAGGGGGCGCTGCCCCCGTCGCCTGACGGCGCCTCCCTCGGAGTATTTCCAGCGAATTGAAGCCTTGAGGGCGCCTATGCCGGGGCGGCGGTGCCGCCGCCCCGAGGCTTTGACGGTGTTACGAGTGGATCGGGCCGTCGCCGCAGGCCAGCGCCGCCTCGCGCACAGCCTCGGAATAGGTCGGGTGTGCGTGGCAGGTCAGCGCCAGATCCTCGGCCGAGGCGCCGAATTCCATGGCGACGCAGACCTCGTGGATCAGTTCGCCCGCTGCCGGGCCGATGATATGGGCGCCAAGGATGCGGTCTGTCTCCTTGTCGGCGAGGATCTTGACGAAGCCGTCACTAGCGAAATTGGCCTTGGCGCGGCCATTGCCCATGAACATGAACTTGCCGACCTTGTAGGCGCGGCCCTCGGCCTTGAGGCTTTCCTCGGTGGCGCCGACATTGGCGACCTCGGGCGTTGTGTAGATCACGCCGGGAATGACGCCATAGTTGACATGACCATGCTTGCCCGCGACCTGTTCGGCGGCGGCCATCCCCTCGTCCTCGGCCTTGTGGGCGAGCATCGGGCCTTCGATCACGTCGCCGATGGCGTAGATGCCGGGCACGTTGGTCTGCCAGTCCTTGCCCACCTTGATCTGGCCGCGCTGGGTCATCTCGATCCCCAGCTTGTCGAGGCCCAGACCCGCAGTATAGGGTTTGCGCCCGGTGGCAACCAGCACGGTATCTGCCTCGATCTCGTGCTCGGTGTCCTTTTTCAGCAGCTTGTAGGTGACCTTGGCCTTGCCCCTGGCGATTTCGGTCTTTTGCACCGCGGCACCCATGACGAAGGTCAGGCCCTGCTTTTTCAGGATGCGCTGGAAGGTCTTTTGCACTTCGCCGTCCATGCCGGGGGTGATCACGTCGAGGAACTCGACCACCGTCACCTCGGCACCCAGGCGGGCATAGACCGAGCCCAGTTCCAGCCCGATGACACCGGCGCCGATCACCACCAGGGATTTCGGGATCTTGCCCAGTTCCAGCGCGCCGGTCGAGGTCACGACGGTCTTCTCGTCCACCTCGACACCCGGCAACGAGGCCGGTTCGGAGCCGGAGGCGATGATGATGTTCTTCGCCTCGTGGGTGTCGTCGCCCACCTGCACCTTGCCCGCGGCAGGGATCGAGGCCCAGCCCTTGATCCAGTCGATCTTGTTCTTCTTGAACAGGAATTCGATGCCCTTGGTATTGCCCTCGATCACCTCGTCCTTGTAGGCGAGCATCTGCTTCCAGTCGACCGAAGGGCTTTTGCCCTTGAGTCCCATCTTGGCAAAGTTGTGTTGCGCCTCGTGCAGCGAATGCGAGGCGTGCAGCAGCGCCTTGGACGGGATGCAGCCCACGTTCAGGCAGGTGCCGCCCAGGGTTTCGCGGCCCTCGACCACGGCGGTTTTCAAACCCAGCTGGGCGCAGCGGATGGCGCAGACATAGCCGCCGGGGCCTGCGCCGATGATGATGACGTCATAGGTTGCCATTTTATCTCTCCTTCGTGTGCGCCGGACGGGCTGTTGCGGCCCGGTGCCTGAATTATCGTGTTGCCGCCGGATCAGACCGGTGTCAGCAGCTTCACCGTGATATGGGCGATGCCGCCGCGTTCGTGATGCATGGCCAGTTCCTCGCTGTCGAAAAAGGCCTGGGCAGAGGCGAGGTTGGTGATCTCGAAAAGCGCCACCGCATGATCGGCGCGATCCGGGTCGCGCCAGATATGCAGGTCGCGGATGCCCGCCGCCTTGCGCATCGCGCGATCCTCGCGGAACACCTTGAGCCAGGCGTCGAAATCGGCCACATCGGCCTGCCAGAGGGCATGGGTTGCCATGGGTCAGTGTCCTTTTGATCCGGCATGTAAGGCAAGGTGCCGCCCGTGCGTGGTCCGGCGCGCGTCAAATCTGGTTGGCAATCCGACAATCATCTGACTCGTACTACCCGTTCTTGCTGGCCCCGCCCGATATTGGGTGGTTGCGGCCCCGCATCCCGACGGATGCGAGGCCAGTTGCCTTGGTTTACAGATCCATCAGCAGGCGGCGGGGATCTTCCAGCGCCTCTTTCACGCGCACGAGGAAGGTCACCGCGCCCTTGCCGTCGACGATGCGGTGATCGTAGGACAGCGCCAGGTACATCATCGGGCGGATCTTGATCTCGCCGTTGATGACCATCGGGCGGTCCTGGATCTTGTGCATGCCGAGGATGCCCGACTGCGGGGGGTTCAGGATCGGAGAGGACATGAGCGAGCCATAGACGCCGCCGTTCGAGATCGTGAAGGTGCCGCCCTGCATTTCCGCCATGGACAGCTTGCCGTCACGGGCGCGCTTGCCCTTTTCGGCGATCGCCTTTTCGATCTCGGCAAAGGACATCTGGTCGGCGTCGCGGATCACCGGCACCACCAGGCCCTGCGGCGTACCCGCGGCGACGCCCATATGCACGTAGTTCTTGTAGACGATGTCCTGGCCGTCGATCTCGGCGTTGACCTCGGGCACCTCCTTCAGCGCGTGGCAGCAGGCCTTGGTGAAGAAGGACATGAAGCCCATGCGCACGCCGTGCTTCTTCTCGAACGCGTCCTTGTAGGTGTTGCGCAGCGCCATCACCTCGGTCATGTCGACCTCGTTATAGGTGGTCAGGATCGCGGCGGTGTTCTGGGCATCCTTCAGGCGGCGGGCGATGGTCTGGCGCAGGCGGGTCATGCGGACGCGCTCTTCGCGCGCGGCATCCTCCGCAAGGGCGGGCGCGCGGGGGGCGGCGGCAGGGGCCGGAGCGGCAGCGGCAGGGGCCGGCGCGGCTGCTGCGGCGGCCACGGCGGCAGTGACATCCTCTTTCATGATGCGACCATCGCGCCCGGTTCCGGTGACCTGCGCGGGGGTGATCCCGGCCTCGGCCATCGCCTTTTCCGCCGAGGGCGCGTTGGCGATGTCCTTGCCCGTGGCGACCGCGGGGGTGACCGCGGCGGCGGGGGCGGCCGGAGCAGGGCTGGCGCCCGAGGCGCTGCCCGAGATCACCGCCAGCTTGGCAGATGCGTTCACGGTGGCGCCTTCGGCGGCGACGATTTCGGTCAATACGCCCGACGCGGGTGCGGGCACTTCGACCGAGACCTTGTCGGTCTCCAGCTCGCACAGCATCTCGTCCTGCGCGACACTGTCGCCGACCTTCTTGAACCAGGTCGAGACGGTGGCCTCGGTCACCGATTCACCCAAGGTCGGCACCATGACATCGACCGAACCGCCCGAGCTGGCGGCGGGTGCGGCTGCGGCAGGTGCGGCGGGGGCCGCAGCGGCCCCTTCACCGGCGGTAATGGTGGCCAGCAGCGCGTTGACGCCAACCGTTTCGCCTTCCTTGGCGACAATATCACCCATCACACCGGCGGCAGGGGCGGGGACCTCGACGGTCACCTTGTCGGTTTCCAGCTCACAGAGCATCTCGTCGACGGCCACGGCGTCGCCGGGTTTCTTGAACCAGGTGGCCACGGTGGCCTCGGTCACGGATTCGCCAAGCGTGGGGACACGAACTTCGATCGTCATCGCTTATTTTCCTTCGATGCTCAGCGCTTCGTTCACGAGCGCCTCTTGTTGGGCTTTGTGTTGGCTGGCCAGACCGGTCGCGGGCGAGGCCGAAGTGGCACGGCCGACATAGGTCGGGCGGGTGTGCTTGGCGCCGATGCGGGTCAGCACCCATTCGATATTGGGCTCGATGAAGCTCCACGCGCCCTGGTTCTTGGGTTCTTCCTGGCACCAGACCATTTCGGCCCCCTTGAACCGCTCCAGCTCGTTGATGAGCGAATGGGCCGGGAAGGGGTAGTACTGCTCGATCCTGAGCAGATAGACATCGTCGATGCCGCGCGCGTCGCGCTCTTCGAGAAGGTCGAAATAGACCTTGCCCGAGCACAGAACGACCCGCTTGATCTTGTCATCGGCGACCAGTTTTGTGTCCGAGTTGCCGTATTGCGCATCGTCCCACAGCACCCGGTGGAAGGACGATCCGGTGGTGAATTCCTCGGTGCGCGAAACCGCCAGCTTGTGACGCAACAGCGATTTCGGGGTGACCAGGATCAGCGGCTTGCGGAAGGTGCGGTGCAGCTGACGGCGCAGGATGTGGAAATAGTTGGCCGGCGTGGTGCAGTTGGCCACGATCCAGTTGTCCTGACCGCACATTTGCAGGAACCGTTCCAGACGGGCCGAGCTGTGCTCGGGGCCCTGACCCTCGAACCCGTGCGGCAGCAGGCAGACAAGGCCCGACATCCGCAGCCACTTGCTTTCGCCCGAGCTGATGAACTGGTCGAACATGATCTGGGCGCCGTTGGCGAAATCGCCGAACTGGGCCTCCCACAGGGTCAGCGCGTTGGGTTCGGCCAGCGAATAGCCGTACTCGAACCCCAGCACCGCGTATTCGCTGAGCATCGAGTCGATGACTTCGTACTGCGCCTGGCCCTTGCGGATGTTGTTGAGCGGATAGTACCGCTCCTCGCTGTCCTGGCTGATCAGGCCGGAATGGCGCTGGCTGAAGGTGCCGCGCGTTGCGTCCTGGCCGGCCAGTCGGACCGGATAGCCCTCGGTCAGAAGCGAGCCATAGGCCAGCGCCTCACCCGTGGCCCAGTCGATCCCTGTGCCGCTGTCAAACATCGCCTTCTTGGTTTCCAGCAGGCGTTCGACGGTGCGATGCAGCGAGAACCCTTCGGGTGCCCGGGTCAGGGCATTGCCGACCGCGGCCAGGGTTTCGGGCGTGATCGCGGTTTCGCCGCGAACATATTCCTCTTTGTTCTTGTCCAGATGCGACCAGCGGCCATCCAGCCAGTCGGCCTTGTTGGGCTTGTAGTCCTTGCCAGCCTCGAACTCTTCGTTCAGATGCGCCTGGAAGGCGGCCTTCATGTCCTCGATCTCGCCCTCGGGGATCAGCCCGTCGCGGACCAGACGCTCGGTATAAAGCGCCAGCGTGGTCTTATGGCTCTTGATCTTCTTGTACATGATCGGGTTGGTGAACATGGGCTCGTCGCCCTCGTTATGGCCAAACCGGCGATAGCAGAAGATGTCGAGCACCACGTCCTTGCGGAATTTCTGGCGGAACTCGGTGGCCACCTTGGCGGCGTGCACCACCGCCTCGGGGTCGTCGCCGTTGACGTGAAAGATCGGCGCCTCGACCATCAGGGCAATATCGGTCGGGTAGGGGCTGGAGCGGCTGAAATGCGGCGCGGTGGTAAAGCCGATCTGGTTGTTCACCACGATATGCATGGTGCCGCCGGTACGGTGGCCGCGGATACCCGAAAGCTGGAAGCATTCGGCCACCACGCCCTGACCGGCAAAGGCGGCATCGCCATGCAGCAGCACCGGCATGACCGAGGTGCGGTCCTTGTCGCCGAACTGGTCCTGCTTGGCGCGGGCCTTGCCCAGAACCACCGGGTTCACCGCCTCGAGGTGCGAGGGGTTGGCGGTGAGGCTGAGGTGAACGGTATTGCCGTCGAACTCGCGATCCGAAGAGGCGCCGAGGTGGTATTTCACGTCGCCCGATCCATCGACATCCTCGGGCTTGAAGCTGCCGCCCTGGAATTCGTTGAAGATGGCGCGATAGGGCTTGCCCATCACGTTGGCCAGGATGTTCAGGCGGCCACGGTGCGGCATGCCGATGACGATTTCGCGGACCCCCAGCGCGCCGCCGCGCTTGATGATCTGTTCCATCGCGGGGATCAGTGCCTCGCCGCCGTCAAGGCCAAAGCGCTTGGTGCCCATGTATTTGACATGCAGGAACTTTTCGAAACCCTCGGCCTCGACCATCTTGTTCAGGATCGCCTTGCGCCCTTCGCGGGTGAACGAGATTTCCTTGCCATAGCCTTCGATCCGCTCTTTCAGCCAGGCGGCCTCTTCAGGGTTCGAGATATGCATGTATTGCAGCGCGAAGGTGCCGCAATAGGTGCGTTTCACGATGTCGAGGATCTGGCGCATCGAGGCATGGGTCAGCCCCAGCACGTTGTCGATGAAGATCGGCCGGTCCATGTCGGAATCGGCAAAGCCGTAGGTCTTGGGGTCCAGCTCGGGATGCAGCGTGTTGGCGCGCATGCCCAACGGGTCGAGATCGGCCACCAGATGGCCCCGGATACGATAGGCCCGGATGATCATCAGCGCCCGGATCGAATCCAGCACCGCGCGCTTGATCTGGTCATCGCTGACCGGAACTCCGGCCTTGGCGGCCTGTTCCTTGATCTTGCCACCAGCGGCCTTGGCGTCGATCTCGGCCCATTGCCCGGTCAGCGCGCCGGTCAGGTCGTCGGCGGGCATCGGCGGCCAGTCGGCGCGCGCCCAGCTGGGGCCATTGGCCTCTTTCTTCACATCCGTTTCGGCATCGCCCATGGCACGGAAGAACTCGGCCCATGCGGCATCAACCGCGCCGGGATCGTTGGCGTATCGGGCATAGAGCTGTTCGAGGTATTCCGCATTGTGCCCCTGCATGAAGGACGAGGCATGAAACTGGGAGTTGGGCGATTGTTCGGTCATTGGTTCACCTGACTTTCCTAGCTCTGGATTTCGCGCGTCGCGATGGCCAGAACGGGTTCTTTGAGCGATCTGAAACTGTGGCCTGCATTCGGTATGGCGGTGAATGTGGCGTTCAGGCCGCGCGCCTGGGCCTTTGCCACATAGTCCCGGGCAAGGCCCGGTTGGGTGTTTGAATCCTGCTGGCCTGTCACCGCGATGATCTTGGTCTGTCGTGGTATCTGGTCGAGGTAGCGAATTGGTGACTGGCTCTTGGGCCAGGGCGTACCGCGCGACGCGCGCCAGCGCGGAATGTCGAATGGGCCGGATACCATCACTGCTATGTCGATAAGGCCCGGCACCGTTCCCAGCAATGTGCCGGTCTGTGCTGCGCCGCCGGAATGAGCCACCACCACGAGCCTGTTATGCGGATACGCCTGGCTGGCAGCCGAGATGCCCTGTGCGAGCAGATTGTTGTTCTGCTTGGTATAGTGATCGCGGCTACCGCTGTTGGAGCCCTTGCTTCGGCGCCCCGCAATGGAATAGCCCGGCCGCGCCATCTGGATGACGGTTGACTGAGGATTGCGCCGGGCCAGGTCGGCGGCAAAGGATGTGATGTAATCCGGGCCGGAATCCCCGTGCAGAACGATGACCAGCGCCTTGGCTCCGGTGCCGTGCACCTGGCCTGAGATCGGTCCGAACATTTCGGCCAGCGACGGAGTTGCAATGCACAGGAACAGCCCGGCAAGCGCGAGTGTCAGATGCTGGCGGATCCTGGCCAGATATGCCCTGGTCGCAGTCATGACGCCACCGCCCGCACCGGATTGGGACCGTATTGATTGGTGCCTGGCTGGCTGGGCCGGGTCAGCCACCACAGAACCAGCAGCGGCGAGATGAACAGAACGGCGAGCGTCGGGATCAGCAAGAGCAGCGTGGCGCGGGTGAAGAGAAGGTCGAGCGAACCGCCGGCGGCAAAGCTGGAGGCGATGCCGACGCCGAAGACCAGCACCAGCACGGCGCACAGCATCAGCAGGAACGGCAGGATGGCGTAAATCCCGCTGCGCCCGGTGTCGTGCATCCGGCGAAAGGCCACCGCCAGATGCGGCAGGAACACCGCAAGCGAGAAGATCGGGGCGATGGGGCCGGTGTTTTCGATACGGGCGCTGGTGCTGGTATCCGAGGTCTCGACCGTGGTGGTCACGGCGTCGAACAACAGCGCATCCAGCATGGTCGCCGCGATACTGCCCAGCAGGAGGAACAGGAAAAAATACCAGTACTCCGGGCGAGAGGCCCGCCCGGAGAAGGTGATGTACTTCGCGAAACACGTTCCTATGGATTGACCGAACGTCATGTGTCCTCACGATTTGCCTGCGACCCCGCGACGGGCCGGGGGCAGCGGTTTACTTGCCGATCGCTTCCAGCACGGCCTCGCCCAGGGTTGCCGGGCTGTCGGCCACGACGATGCCAGCCGAACGCATGGCTTCGATCTTGTCCTCGGCGCCGCCCTTGCCGCCGGCGACGATGGCGCCCGCGTGGCCCATGCGGCGGCCCGGAGGGGCGGTGCGGCCCGCGATGAAACCGGCGACCGGCTTCTTGCGGCCTTTCTTGGCCTCATCCTTCAGGAACTGGGCGGCTTCTTCCTCGGCGCTGCCGCCGATTTCACCGATCATGATGATGCTTTCGGTTTCATCGTCGGCCAGGAACCATTCCAGCACGTCGATATGCTCGGTCCCCTTGATCGGGTCGCCGCCGATGCCCACGGCGGTGGACTGGCCCAGACCGATATCCGAGGTCTGTTTCACCGCCTCATAGGTCAGCGTGCCCGAGCGGGACACAACGCCAACGCTGCCGCGCTTGTGGATATGGCCGGGCATGATGCCGATCTTGCAGGCATCGGGCGTGATCACGCCGGGGCAGTTGGGACCGATCAGGCGCGAGGACGAGCCTTCGAGCGCGCGCTTGACCTTCATCATGTCCAGAACCGGGATGCCTTCGGTGATGCAGACGATCACCTCCATCTGGGCGTCGATCGCCTCAAGGATCGAGTCGGCGGCGAAGGGCGGCGGCACATAGATCACGGTGGCATTGGCTTCGGTCACATGCTTGGCTTCGTGGACCGAGTTGAACACGGGCAGGCCCAGATGCTCCATCCCGCCTTTGCCGGGAGTCACACCGCCGACCATCTTGGTGCCATAGGCGATGGCCTGTTCAGAGTGGAATGTGCCCTGCGAGCCGGTAAAGCCCTGACAGATCACTTTGGTGTTTTCGTCGATGAGGACTGCCATTTGAGGAGTCTCCTTTATGTAATTTCCAGCTTAGCGTTACTGAGAGGACGCCAACCGTTGCGTTCTGACCATCATCCCTTTGTTGAAAGAAACGATCGCGATTGTGCCGGTGTTCCCAAGAAACCATGACGTGTTCCCTGGAACTCTTTTTGCTCTGAACGATGGTTTGGAAATCTGCTGTGAAAGCAATGCAGCGGATGTTTGGAAGTTTCCACCGTTCGGAATTACCTGACATTGGCCCAATTCAGTTGTCTTGCCGACACCGGCTCTGAGTGAAACCTGTGCAGTCGCATAAGGGGATTGAAAGTCGTAGCCGCCGTTACGATTTTCTTTTTTACCAAAGCCAAGGGCCTCGAAAGCTTGGGGGGCAGAGTTCGGCGAAGCTGCTGTCTTTACGCAGGCTTCTATGAACGCATTTACTGCGTCTTCGTAAGAAACCACTTGCGTTTGGGAGCGTGTGCTCCCGCCACCAGAAGTGGAAAGGGAGGTGTCCGTGCAGCCCACGAGAAACGCGCTGGCTATGATTCCTAGTATAGCTCTTTGCATCTTAACCCTTTACCGCTTTCACGATCTTCTCGGCTCCGTCGGACAGGTTGTCGGCGGCGATGACGTTCAGGCCGGAGGTGTTGATGATCTCCTTGCCCTTTTCGACATTGGTGCCTTCGAGTCGGACGACCAGCGGAACCTGAAGGCCCACTTCCTTGACCGCGGCGACCACGCCCTCGGCGATCACGTCACAGCGCATGATGCCACCGAAGATGTTGACCAGGATGCCTTTGACGTTCGGGTCCGAGGTGATGATCTTGAACGCCTCGGTCACCTTCTCCTTGGTAGCGCCGCCGCCGACGTCGAGGAAGTTGGCAGGCTCGGCGCCATAGAGCTTGATGATGTCCATGGTGGCCATCGCCAGACCGGCGCCGTTCACCATGCAACCGATCTCGCCATCCAGCGCGATGTAGTTCAGGTCGTATTTGGAGGCTTCCAGTTCCTTGGGATCCTCTTCGGTGGTGTCGCGCAGTTCGGCGATGTCCGAGTGGCGATAGATCGCGTTGCCGTCAAAGCCGACTTTGGCGTCCAGCACCTTGAGGCTGCCGCCCTCGGCCACGATCAGCGGGTTGATCTCCAGCATCTCCATGTCCTTCTCGACGAAGGCCTTGTAGAGGAGACCCATCAGCGCGACGCATTGTTTCACCTGCGGCCCTTCGAGGCCGAGCGAAAACGCGATGCGGCGGCCATGATAGGGCTGGTAGCCGGTCACCGGATCGACGCTGAAGGACAGGATCTTCTCGGGCGTGCTGGCGGCGACCTCTTCGATGTCCATGCCGCCTTCGGTCGAGCAGACAAACGAGATGCGGCTGGTCTGACGGTCGACCAGCAGGGCCAGGTACAGTTCCCGTTCGATGCCGGAGCCGGCCTCGATATAGATGCGGTTGACCTGCTTGCCCACCGGGCCGGTCTGATGGGTGACCAGGGTACGGCCCAGCATCTTCTTGGCTTCTTCGGCGGCCTCTTCGACCGATTTGGTCAGACGGACGCCGCCCTTTTCACCGGCATCGGCCTCCTTGAACTTGCCCTTGCCACGGCCGCCCGCGTGGATCTGCGCCTTGACGACCCATAGCGGGCCGTCCAGTTCGCCGGCGGCGGTTTTGGCGTCTTCTGCACGCAGCACCACGCGGCCGTCCGAAACCGGCGCGCCATAGCTGCGCAGAAGGGCCTTTGCCTGATATTCATGGATGTTCATTGCATCTGTCCCGTCTGACTGCGATTGACCCGATATAGGGTGGTCTAGCGGCCATGTTTAAAGGGTTTTTTGACGCGGGCCGGAAATATCATGAAGATTTTGCGTATTTGTGATCACACGGTTTCTGGCTGTGATCACATATGTGAAGCCATGCGACTCTATGTGATTCGCCTCATCTCCATTCCGAACAAAAACGGTCATTAGAGCGGGTTTTGCGTCTTTTGCGCTAACGGTTCGGCGGGACGGTGGTTGATCTGAAACCGGGGGGCCGATAGCGTGGTGCCCGCGCCGTCAGAGCGCGTAGCGAGAGCAGTGATGTATTTTCGAGAGGGTGGAAGCGGGCAGGCCAGCTGGGCGGTGGTGACCACCTGCCGGGAACCGACCGTGCTGGTGCTTGCCTTTGTTGCACATCATCTGGCGCTGGGGGCTGACTATGTCGAGCTTTACCTCGACGCGCCCGACCCCGAGCTGCAAGAGGCCCTGGCCGATCTGCCCGGATGCCGGGTTACGCTGTGCGACGATGCCTATTGGCAGCAAGAGCTCGGCGGCCCACGCCCGGCAACCAACGAAAAACGCCAGATCCGCAATGCCAGCCGCGCCTATCTGCAGGCCGAAGCCGACTGGCTGTTGCATCTTGATGCGGATGAGTTTCTGGAAACCGATCTTGTAATGGCGCGGATCCTCGGCGGTTTGCCCGAGGCCGTGGACTTCCTGCATCTGCCCAATCTTGAGCGGGTATTCGATGCGGCAGAACCGCAAGAGCAGCTGTTTGACGGCTATATGCGCGCGCCGCTGCTCAGGGGGTGGCCGGATCAGGCCGATCTGCTCGACCCCGCGATTCAGCCTTTCCTGCATCGCGGGGTGGTCGCGCATTCGCAGGGGAAATCGGCGGTACGGGTCGGGCGCAAGCTTTGGCCTGGCATTCACTCTCCGCGGGCGCCTTCCGGGCATGACAGACCCTTGCTCTGGCCAGCGGTCAATGCGCGGGTCCTGCATTACGATGGGCTGACCGGGTTCCACTGGATCATGAAACTGCTGCGCGGCTGGACAGACCGGGGCGGCGGTGCGGCGGCGCATGCCGGGCTGGCGCCCGCGCGTCAGGCACAGATCGCCTATGTCGACGAGAACCGGGGCGACATGTTCGCCCTGTTGCAGCTGCATCAGCGGCTCAAGGCCCTGCCGCTGGTGGATCTGGAGCGGCTGGAGGCGATCGGGTTGCTGTGGCGCCCGCGGATCGACCCGGGCGCGGCGTTGCGGGCGCTGGGGCTAACAGCAGACCTGTCGCGCGTCGGTTTCGACGAAGGGCTGGAGCTCGACATCCCGGATTTCGACCGCCACCGGATCCGGTGGCGGCGCCTTTACCGGCTGCATTTTGCCGAAGCGGGGCGCAAACAGGGATGAAGAAGGGCCGGCCCCCTGGGGACCGGCCCTGAACTTTGCGCTGCCGGGGGTCAGGCCAGCGAGCCGTCGATGCCTTTGCAAGCCTCGACCAGGCCTTTGACCGCGTTGACCGAATTGTCGAACATGTCCTGCTCTTCCTTGGTCAGCGACACGTCGATGATGCGTTCGATGCCGCCGGCGCCGATCACGGTGGGCACGCCCACATACATGCCCTTTACGCCCAGTTCGCCGTTGCAATAGGCGGCGCAGGGCAGGACGCGCTTCTGGTCTTTCAGATAGGCCTCGGCCATCTCGATGGCGCTGGTGGCGGGTGCGTAATAGGCCGAACCGGTCTTCAGCAAGCCAACGATCTCGGCGCCGCCGTCACGGGTGCGCTGCACGATGGCGTCCAGCTTCTCCTGGCTGGTCCAGCCCATCTTGATCAGGTCGGGCAGCGGGATGCCGGCAACGGTCGAATACCGCACCGAAGGCACCATGGTGTCGCCATGGCCGCCCAGCACGAATGCGGTGACGTCTTTCATTGACACGTTGAACTCTTCGGCCAGGAAGTGGCGGAAACGGGCCGAGTCGAGCACGCCTGCCATGCCGCAGACCTTGTTCGCGGGCAGGCCCGAGAACTGCTGCAGCGCCCAGACCATCGCGTCGAGCGGGTTGGTGATGCAGATGACGAACGCGTCAGGCGCGTTGTCGCGGATGCCTTCGCCGACCGACTTCATGACCTTGAGGTTGATGCCCAGCAGGTCGTCGCGGCTCATGCCCGGCTTGCGCGGCACACCGGCGGTGACGATGCAGACATCGGCGCCAGCGATATCGGCATAGGACTGGGTGCCCTTGAGCTTGGCGTCGAACCCTTCGGAGGGGCCGGATTCCGCGATGTCGAGCGCCTTGCCCTCGGGCGTGCCTTCGGCGATGTCGAACAGGACAACATCGCCCAGTTCCTTCAGCGCGACGAGGTGGGCGAGCGTGCCGCCGATCTGACCTGCGCCGATAAGCGCGATCTTGGGTCTGGCCATTTGGAGTATCTCCGGTCCGGTTGAAAATCGCCGCTGTGCTAGAGCCTAAAGCGGCGTCGCGCAAGGGTTCTGCGACGCGGCATCGCAGCGCATTCACTCTGTCCGAGAGAGGGTGATTGCGCTAAAAGCGTTACAAGGTAGAGGGTTAAGGGGGAAAGGCGCGTGCTGGAACCGGATATCGGCTTTTTCGCGGTGACCATTCCGGCGGTGATCTTTGCGGGTATTTCCAAGGGTGGGTTCGGTTCGGGTGTGGCCTTTGCCTCGGCCTCGATTCTGGCGATCTACCTTGACCCAGGGCAGGCGCTGGCGCTGATGCTGCCCTTGTTGATGCTGATCGACCTGGCGACGCTAAAGCCCTATTGGCGCCGGTGGAGCTGGCCCGACGCCCGATTGCTGATCCTGGGTGGATTGCCCGGCGTGGCGCTCGGTGCGCTGCTCTATCGCGCGACCGATGCCGATTTGTTGCGTCTGCTGATCGGGGGGATTTCGCTGGCGTTTGTGGCCTGGCAGATGCTGCGAGGGCGCGGGTGGATGCGCGAATTCGCCTCGCGCCTGCCCCCTGCGGCCGGTTTGCTGGCGGGGGCGGTTGCCGGGTTCACCAGCTTTGTCAGCCATGCGGGCGGGCCGCCGGCTGCGGTCTATCTGCTGTCGCAAAGGCTGGGAAAGACCGAGTTTCAGGCCACCACGGTGTTGACCTTCTGGGCGCTCAACATCGCCAAGTTTGTTCCCTATGCCTGGCTGGGGATGTTCACCCTGGACACCGCGCGGGCGGGTCTGCTGCTGGCACCCTTTGCCCTGCTCGGGGCCTGGCTGGGTGTTCGGGCCCATCATATGGTGCCGGAACGGGCCTTTTTCGCGCTGGCGCATGCCATGCTAACACTGACCGGGCTCAAGCTGATCTGGGACGCGCTCGTCTGAACGGGCGCAAAGTAGCGCGCCGATCCGACCCGCAAGCGCCCCACGAGGGAGAAGGGCGCATCGGACCGGCGCGCAACCCGGGTCAGGCGTCGTTGCCGCTGGTTGGCAGCGCCTCGGCCAGTGCCTCATAGGACTGGCCGCTGGCCACCATGCAGGTCATGCCATTGGGCAGGGTCACCGTGATGGTCCAGGTTCCGGTCTCGTCCGAGGCAAAAACCTCCATCACCGAGCCTTGTTGCACCAGCCCGATGCCGCGCCGCGCCTCGCCATATTTCTGCGCGAGTTGGTCCAGCACCATCTGGCGCGGCGCGCAGTTGTTGCCCTGCGCCTGAAGCTGGCCGGCGGCCAGTGCCATCAGGCCCAGGCCCATCGTCATCTTGATCATCATCGTCTTCATGGGTCGTCCCCTTTTCCGGGGCAGCCGCGATGCGCCCAGGCCTGCCGGTATTCCCGGTCAGCCGCACCGCCCGTTGCCGGTGGTCATGGCAGAACATGTCTCGGTCCGTCTTGCCCGGTGGCCTGCCCCAAGGACCCGCATGCCCTGTTCCGATACGAAAACCCTGCCGAAAAGGTGCTGAAAACCGGTTAATCCGGCGCGCGCCACCCTGTTGCACAAGGTTCATGCTGCAATGCGGCGTTTTTTGCCTTGAACATTCCGGCAAAAAATGCACCTCTCCGCGCAACAATATTTCTCTTGGGAGACCTGACATGGATCCGCGCCAGCGCCCCTATCGTTCCGTCCTCTATATCCCCGGCTCCAAGGAGCGGGCGTTGGACAAGGCGCGCAGCCTGCCGGTGGATGCGATCATCTTCGATCTCGAGGACGCGGTCGCCGCAGACGAAAAGGACAACGCGCGCGAGACGTTGAAGGCGGCGCTGGCGCAGGGCGGCTATGGCGCGCGGGTCAAAATCGTGCGGATCAACGGGCTGGATACCCCGTGGGGTCACGCCGATGCCGAGGCGGTGCGCGACATGGATGCCGATGTGGTGCTGCTGCCCAAGGTCGGTGGTGCCGCAGATGTGGATGCGCTGGCCGCGATCACCGGCGATCTGCCGATCTGGGCGATGATGGAAACCCCGCGCGGCATGCTCAATGCCGCCCAGATCGCCGCGCACCCGCTGCTGACCGGGTTTGTGATGGGCACCAACGACCTGGCCAAGGAGTTGCAGACCCGATTCCGCGCCGACCGTCTGCCGATGATGTCCTCGCTGGGCCTGTGCCTGCTGGCGGCCAAGGCCGAGGGGCTGATCGCCATCGACGGGGTCTATAACGCCTTCAAGGATGGCGAGGGGCTGGCGGCCGAATGCGCGCAGGGCCGTGACATGGGCTTTGACGGCAAGACGCTGATCCATCCCGCGCAGGTCGAGATCGCCAATACCGCCTTTGCCCCGTCCGAGGCCGAGATCGACCTGGCTCGTCGCCAGATCGCGGCCTTTGCCGAGGTCGAGGCCAGCGGGCAGGGCGTTGCCGTTGTGGATGGCAAGATCGTGGAAAACCTGCACGTTGCCACCGCCCGTGAAGTTCTGGCAAAAGCAGAGGCAATATTGGCTTTGCAAGCAGGATAAATCGACATGGGCTTCGTTCTTCTGATTCTCGGCATCGCGGTCTGGTGGGCCGCGCATCTGTTCAAACGGGCAATGCCCGCCCGTCGCGCCGCCATGGGCGACCGGGGCAAGGGGATGGTGGCGCTGGCGCTGCTGGGGTCAGTCGTGCTGATGGTGATCGGCTATCGGATGACCGATTACATCCATGTCTGGGCGCCGCCCTCGTATCTGACCCATGCCAACAACCTGTTGGTTCTGGTGGCGATCTGGATGATGAGCCCGGCCGGAACCAAGGGCAAGCTGCTGCACAAGATGCGGCACCCGATGCTGGCGGGCTTTCGGGCCTGGGCGGCGGCGCACCTGCTGGTCAACGGCGATCTGGCCTCGATCATCCTGTTCGGTGGCCTGTTCCTGTGGGGCATTGTCGAAGTCGCGGCGATCAATGCCGCAGAACCAGAATGGACCCCGGGCGAACCCGGCACGCTGGGCAAGGACGCAATGTTCCTGGTCGCCTCGGTCGTGCTGATGGCGGTGATCGGCTATATCCACGGGCTGGTCGGGCCCTGGCCCTTCCCGGCATAAGGGCGCGATCATGGCCAAGCTTTATCGCCTTCTGACCGAGGAGGACACCGCCGCTTTCTGCCACAAGGTCTCGGATGCGCTGGCCAAGGGGTGGGAGCTTTATGGCTCCCCCGCCTATGCCTATGACGCGGCCAACGGCATCATGCGGTGCGCCCAGGCGGTGACCAAGGAGGTCGAGGCAGACTATTCCCCTGACATGAAACTGGGACAGCACTAATGGCAAAGACCAATCCGGGCCGCTTTTTCGAAGACTACACTGTCGGCCAGACCCTGCATCACGCGGTGCCGCGCACCGTGACCAATGGCGAGCGCGCGCTCTATCATGCGCTCTATCCCGCGCGGCATGCGCTGTATTCTTCGGACGCGTTTGCGCAATCCTGCGGCCTGCCGGGCAGCCCGATCGACGATCTGGCGGCGTTCCACGTGGTCTTCGGAAAGACGGTTCCGGATGTGTCGCTGAACGCGGTGGCCAATCTCGGCTATGCCGAGGGCCGCTGGCTGAAGCCGGTCTATGCTGGGGATACGCTGCGCTCGGTTTCCGAGGTGATCGGGCTGAAACAGAACTCTAACGGCAAGACCGGGGTTGTCTATGTCCGCACGCGCGGGCTGAACCAGCGCGACGAGACCGTGATGGAATATGTCCGCTGGGTGATGGTGCGCAAACGCGACCTGGATGCGCCCGCGCCCGAAATAGTGGTGCCCGAGCTGAAAAAGGCGTTGGCGCCAAACGATCTGGTGGTGCCCGAGGGGTTGGATTTCACGGCCTATGATTTCGCGCTGGCGGGCGAGCCGCACCGCTGGGGCGATTATGCGGTGGGCGAAACCATCGACCATGTGGATGGTGTCACGGTGGAAGAGGCCGAGCATATGCTGGCCACCCGCCTGTGGCAGAACACGGCCAAGGTGCATTTCGACCTGACCTTCCGCCCCGATGGGCGGCTGATCTATGGCGGGCATGTGATCTCGATGGCGCGGGCGTTGAGTTTCAACGGGCTGGCCAATGCGCAGATAATCGTCGGGCTGAACGGCGGGGCGCATGCCAATCCCTGCTTTGCCGGCGACACGATCAAGGCCTGGACCGAGGTGCTGGACAAGGCCGAGACCGCAGCGCCCGGCGTCGGAGCGCTGCGCCTGCGGCTGGTGGCCACCAAGGGTGGCGCGCCCTTTGCGCTGCACGGCGAGGATGGCAAATACCTGCCCGAGGTGCTGCTCGATCTGGACTATTGGGTGCTGATGCCGAAATAATCTCCGCGTTCCACCTTGGAGATTTCGGGATGCGTTTCGTTCTGTCTGCTCTGCTGTGCCTGGCCACGCCAGTCGCGGCGGATGACGCGGATTTCGTCAGGTCCAACCTGACTGCGATCCTGTATCATGAATTTGGCCATGCGCTGATCGACATTCTGGGGCTGCCCGTTTTCGGGCAGGAAGAGGATGCCGCCGATGTGGCCTCGATCCTGCTGATCGACGCCTTGTACGAAGAGGCGGGAGCCACCGATATCGCCATCGACGCCGCCTTTGGCTTTCTGGCCGAGGCCGAGGCCGTCGGCGATGAGATCGCCTGGTGGGATGTGCATGGGCCTGACCTGCAACGCTATTACAACCTGGTTTGCCTCTTTGCCGGCGCAGATTTGGAATCCCGGTCTGACATCGCGCTGGAACTGGACCTGCCGCAAGAGCGGCTGGACAGTTGTGGCGAGGAGTTCGACATCGCCTATGACAGCTGGGGGCCGGTCCTGGATGAGATTTCGGGGGCAGGTCAGAGCATGACCTATGTCGGCCCGAAGGCGGGCCTGAGCGCCGAGGTGGTGTCAGAGGAGGTCGCGGTTTTCAACGATCTGTTCCACCTGCCCGAACCGCTCGAATTCCGGGTCGAACCCTGTGGCGAAGCAAATGCCTATTACGATCCCGAGGCGGTCTCGATCACCTTGTGCACCGAATTCGAGGACTGGCTGTTCGAACAGGCGCCGCTGACACGCATGTGATCGTAATCGCGATGAATTGTGTTAGCCTGCGGTCATGTCTTTCTGGCGCGTATTCCTCTTTGGCCTTTTCCTGACCCCGCCCGCAGCCGCTTGCGATCTGGCCCTGGCGCTTGCGGTGGATGTATCCGGGTCCGTTGATGAGGGCGAATACCGCACTCAGATGGACGGGCTGGCCCATGCGCTGCGCGATCCGGTGGTGTCCGAGGCGCTGGTGCGGGCAGAGGCACAGTTGATGTTGGTGCAATGGACCGGCTCTGACCGCCAGCGGGTGACCATCCCCTGGACCCAGGCCAGCAGCTTCGACGCACTGGATCGGTTCGCCGACCGGGTCGCCGCCGACCCGCGCATCTGGCGCAACTATTCCACCGCGATCGGCGAGGCGCTGGAAGTCACCATGGCGGCATTTGCCCAGGTTCCCGATTGCGCCCGCCATTTGATCGACGTTTCCGGCGATGGACCCTCGAACGAGGGGATCGAGCCGCTGGCGGTGCATCGCGATCTGCGCGCGCTGGGGATTACGGTGAATGCCATCGCCATCGAGCAGAGCGAGCCGGACCTGACCGCCTATTTCTATGAAAATGTCATCGTGGGCGAGGGGGCCTTTGTCGAAACCGCCAATGGCTTTGCCGACTATCCCGCCCGCATCCGCAAAAAACTGCTGCGCGAGGTCACGCAGCAGACCGCGGCATTGGACTGAGGTGTCACTGAGAGATTCGTGATCACAAGCAATCTTCCCTGCTAACGCTCACATGGAGATAATGCGGATATCATTGTGATCACACACAAGATCACCGTGATCACAAAGGGGCAAATCTTGCTAGACGCGCCAAAAAACCGCGCCCTTTTGCAGTTGCGGCGCGTGACAGGACGCGAAAAAGAGGTAAAACCAAGCGCAGCCAACGGAAAGGAGCCACCATGGCCGATGTTAATCGGGGTAACCGCCCGCTTTCGCCGCATCTTTCGATCTATCGACCGCAGCTGACCTCGATCACCTCGATCCTGACGCGGATCACGGGCAATGCGCTGTTGTTTGCGGCGTTGCTGATCGTCTGGTGGTTCCTGGCCGCCGCGACATCGCCCGAGTATTTCGCCGTTGCCGATGGGGTGATCACCTCGCTGATCGGCGATCTGGTGATGGCGCTGTCGCTTTGGGGGCTGTGGTATCACACGCTGGCCGGTATCCGGCACCTGATCTGGGACAATGCGCTGGGTCTTGACCTGCCGACAGCCGAGAAACTGGGCTGGGCGGTCGTGATCGGGTCTGTCCTCCTCACCATCCTGACCCTTGTGGTCATCGCGTAACGGAGGCCAAAGATGCGCTATCTCACAGACCGCAAACGCGCCGTTGGCATGGGTTCGGCCAAGACGGGCACCGCTCATTTCTGGGCTATGAAGGTCAGCTCGGTGGCCCTGCTGATCCTGATCCCGCTGTTCGTGTTCACCTTTGGCCCGATGCTGGGCGAGCCGCATCAGGCGGTGCTCGACTATTTCTCGCGCCCCTTCCCGGCCATCGTTGCCGCCTTGACGCTGGTCGTCGGTTTCAAACATTTCGCCGACGGCGCCCAGGTGCTGATCGAGGATTACGTGCATGGCCTGATGCAGAAAATCCTGATCATCCTGGTGATCTGCCTTTCCTATGCCGCTGCTGCGACCGGCCTTTTCGCCATCGCCCGCATCGCCCTTTAAGACCGGAGCTTTATCAATGGCTGCTTACGAATACGAAACGCATGAATACGATGTGGTCGTGGTCGGCGCCGGCGGTGCCGGTCTGCGGGCCACGCTGGGCATGGCCGAACAGGGGCTGCGCACCGCTTGCGTGACCAAGGTGTTCCCGACCCGCTCGCACACCGTGGCCGCGCAGGGCGGGATTGCCGCGTCGCTGTCGAACATGGGTCCGGACCACTGGCAATGGCACATGTACGATACCGTCAAGGGCTCGGACTGGCTGGGCGATACTGACGCGATGGAATACCTGGCGCGCGAGGCCCCCAAGGCGGTGTACGAGCTGGAGCATTACGGCGTGCCGTTCTCGCGCACCGAAGAGGGCAAGATCTATCAGCGCCCGTTCGGCGGGCATACGACCGAGTTCGGTGAAGGCCCGGCGGTGCAGCGTACCTGTGCGGCGGCGGACCGGACCGGTCACGCGATCCTGCATACGCTTTATGGCCAGTCGCTGAAGAACAACGCCGAGTTCTATATCGAGTATTTCGCCATCGACCTGATCATGTCCGAAGACGGGCAATGCCAGGGCGTGGTCTGCTGGAAGCTGGATGACGGCACCTTCCACGTCTTCAACGCCAAGATGGTGGTGCTGGCGACCGGTGGTTATGGCCGTGCCTATTTCAGCGCAACCTCGGCCCATACCTGCACTGGCGACGGCGGCGGCATGGTGGCCCGCGCGGGTTTGGCGCTGCAGGACATGGAATTCGTGCAGTTCCACCCGACCGGCATCTATGGCTCGGGCTGCCTGATCACCGAGGGCGCACGCGGCGAGGGCGGGTATCTGACCAACTCCGAGGGCGAGCGGTTCATGGAGCGTTATGCGCCCCAGTACAAGGACCTGGCGCCGCGCGACTATGTCAGCCGCTCGATGACCATGGAAATTCGCGAAGGTCGCGGCGTAGGCAAGGATGGCGATCATATCCACCTGAACCTGAGTCACCTCCCGGCCGAGGCGCTGGCCGAACGGCTGCCGGGCATCTCGGAAAGCGCCAAGATCTTTGCAGGGGTCGACGTGACCAAGGAACCGATCCCGGTTCTGCCCACCGTGCATTACAACATGGGCGGCATCCCGACCAACTATTGGGGCGAGGTGCTGAACCCCACCGCCGACAACCCGACCGCCATCGTGCCCGGCCTGATGGCCGTGGGCGAGGCCGGTTGCGCCTCGGTGCACGGGGCCAATCGCCTCGGCTCGAACTCGCTGATTGACCTGGTGGTCTTTGGCCGTGCCTCGGCCATTCGCGCCGGCAAGGTGGTGGACCCCGAGGCCGCGAACCCGGTGCTGAACCTCGCCTCGGTCGAAAAGGCGTTTGATCGTTTCGACGGGCTGCGCAACGCCAAGGGCTCTGTCGCCACCGCCGATTTGCGGCTGGAGATGCAGAAAACCATGCAAGCCGATGCGGCCGTGTTCCGCACCGCCAAAACCATGGCCGAGGGCGTCGAGAAGATGACCGCGATCGCCGCCAAGATGGACGATCTGAGCGTCACCGACCGTAGCCTGGTCTGGAACAGCGACCTGATGGAAACGTTGGAACTGACCAACCTGATGCCCAGCGCGCTGGCCACCATCGTCGGCGCCGAGGCGCGCAAGGAAAGCCGTGGCGCCCATGCGCACGAAGATTTCCCGACCCGCGACGACGAGAACTGGCGGGTGCACACCATCAGCCGGGTCGAAGGCAACAAGGTCGAGCTCAGCTATCGCCCGGTCATCACCGAGCCGCTCACTACCGAAGAGCAGGGCGGTATCGCCTTGAAAAAGATCGCACCGAAAGAAAGGACATTCTGATGAAGATCAAATCGCTGGTTCTCGATGCAAAACGACTGTCTCTTCTTGGCGCACTTTTGGCGGCTGGTATGGTTTCGGCCTGTGGGTCTTCGCCCGAAAACGAAGCAAAAGCAGCGGCATTCCGTGCCTGTGTTGCTGACGCTGGCATTAGTGGCCCCTTTACCACCAGTCTGGTGAGGAACAGTGCTGGCGCCCTCTCTGCAAAGGTTGAAGCATCGGGCAACGTGACACAGGCTCGGGCGGACAAAGCCAACGCCTGCATACGTGCGAAAGGTTTGTAGGACATGGTACAACTGACACTCCCCAAGAACAGCCGCCTCACCACCGGCAAGACCTGGCCCAAGCCCGAAGGCGCGACCAATCTGCGCAAGTTCCAGATTTACCGCTGGAATCCCGATGACGGGCAGAACCCGCGGGTAGATACCTATTTCGTCGATATGGACGATTGCGGGCCGATGGTTCTGGACGCGCTCATCTATATCAAGAACAAGGTCGATGCGACGCTGACCTTCCGCCGTTCGTGCCGCGAGGGGATCTGCGGCTCCTGTGCGATGAATATCGACGGGATCAACACGCTGGCCTGTATCTATGGCATGGACGAGATCAAGGGCGACGTGAAAATCTATCCGCTGCCGCATATGCCGGTGGTCAAGGACCTGATCCCCGACCTGACGCATTTCTATGCCCAGCACGCCTCGATCATGCCCTGGCTGGAAACCAAGACCAACCGCCCGGCCAAGGAGTGGAAACAGTCGATCGAGGATCGTCGCAAGCTGGACGGTCTCTATGAATGCGTCATGTGCGCGTCCTGCTCGACCTCGTGCCCCAGCTACTGGTGGAACGGTGACCGCTACCTCGGCCCTGCCGCGCTGCTGCATGCCTATCGCTGGATCATCGACAGCCGGGACGAGGCAACGGGTGAACGCCTGGACAATCTGGAAGACCCGTTCAAGTTGTATCGCTGCCATACCATCATGAATTGCGCTAAAACCTGCCCGAAAGGGCTGAACCCGGCCAAAGCGATTGCCGAAATTAAGAAAATGATGGTGGAGCGCACTGTTTGAACGATATAGGGTCGGCATAGTATTAATTTTCATGTGTGATGGAAATGCCGACCCTAACTGAACTAAACTCCGAATACAGCGTTGTCTCCAGTGGGCTTGCACAGAGTGGGCCTCAGAACGCCGCGCTCTCTGATGGGCGACAAGTCGTAACCTGGCAGACCAGAACCGGTTTGCTTTACTTCAAAATCGTGGATTCAGAAGGCAAGTCCACGGGCTCTTCAACGCTGGTCTCGACTATCGTTGGACCGAATTCCCCTAGTGATGTCAAAACGTTGTCGGATGGCAGCTTTATTGTCGTCTACACAGAGCAAATCTCTTCGAACAACAGCGAAATTCGTGCGACCCGCTATTCGGACACGGGTCAGAAGATCGGTACAGAGATGAATCTGATGACCGATGCCAGGGAAATCCTGTTTGCTCCAACGGTCACCTCTCTTTCTGATGGTGGGTTTGCCGTATTATCGGGCGGATACAGTTCGAGCGATAGCGATCATTCGACTTTTGTCAGGGCTTTCGATATAGATGGCACGCCGCGCGGGCCGATGGCTCAACTGGATTTGACCACTGCGGGCAAACAGGTTTTCCCCGAAGCGGTTGGTGTCGAAAATGGCGGCCTGGTTGCTGTCTGGACTTCTGGAACCGGCGATGGCTCTGGCACCTCGGTCAAGATGCGACTTGTCGATGGAAACGGGGTTCCTCAGGGACGCGAAATACAAGTCAATCAATACACGCCTAGCGATCAACAAGAGCCGGCAATCGCGCGTCTTGATGACGGCAGTGTCATCGTTGTCTGGCATTCGAAGGGTCAGGATGGCAGCGAAGGTTCAATCATCGCGCGTCACTTTTCGGCCCAAGGTGTCCCGCAGGGAAACGAATTCATCGTAAACGTGACACGCGCAGGTGAGCAGACGCTGCCAACCGTGGTCGCCTTGAACGAGGGCGGGTTCGTTGTCGCCTGGACGAATCTCACGTCTCGCCCGGATACGATGGCACGACAGTATGATTACAATTTGCGTCCTGTGACCGGAGAAATCAAACTGTCTCAGGGAAGCCTCTCCCGCGATATTGGGCCCGAGCTTTCCGCATTGTCCAACGGCGGTGTCGGATTTGTCTGGATGGACATTTCCGTCGTCGCTTCCTTGCCCACCCTTGGTGTCGAGGTTCGAACAACCCATCCTTCGGATTTCAACCCGACCGAGGGGAATGATCTGCTTTCGGGCGACGCCGGCAACAACAGGATCTTTGCCCGTGATGGAGACGATTGGGTCTCACCCGGAATAGGGTCGGACACGGTCGATGGTGGCGCGGGCAACGATATGGTCAGTTTCATTGATCACCGGCAGGCTGTACGTGTCGATTTGTCAGAGGGCCGGGTGACGTCGGGTCGGGATATCAACCATTTGTCGAATGTCGAAAACGTCACCGGGTCAAGCTTTGCCGATTACATCGTCGGTGACGATGGCGATAACCGTTTGCGTGGTGCCGGCAGCTATGACTGGTTCATTGGATCGGACGGCGCTGACTTCTACGATGGCGGTTCCGGTCGCGATATGGTCAGCTACGTCTCTTCCTCTGGTGCGGTTCAGGTGGATCTGACCCGTGGGCGGGGCCAGGGTGGGATGGCCGAGGGGGATCGTTACCAGAGTATCGAACGCGTGACGGGTTCGTCGTTCGAAGATCACCTAACAGGTGATGCCGGTGATAATGACTTGCGCGGGCTGGGCAGCTACGATTGGTTTGTAGGCACCGCAGGTCGCGACCGCTACGACGGCGGCTCTGGGCTGGATATGATCAGCTATGCATCGTCATCCGCCGCCGTTTCCGTAGACCTGTCACAGGGACGGGGAACAAGAGGCGATGCAGCTAAAGACAGTTATGTCAGCGTCGAACGCGTTACTGGCAGCAGTCATGACGATGTCCTGATTGGTGATGACGGTCGAAACGTGCTGCGCGGTCTCTATGGCGAGGACACATTGTTGGGCAATGCAGGCGTTGATCGTCTGCATGGCGGTGCGTCCGATGACTTTCTGGATGGTGGTGCCGGTTGGGACTTTGCCATCTTTGACGGCAATCGCGACGACTACAATGTAACCCGGCAAGGAGAGCGAACACTGGTTGAGCGCGTGTCGCCTGGAAACGAGGGGATCGACACTCTCGTCAATATCGAAGTTATCCAGTTTCAAGACGACTTTCTCTACCTGTAGGTCGGGTCGGTCATCTTTGCATAAGCAAGTAAGTCAAGCGCACCTCAGGTGCGGTGCGCTTGACCGCGGATCACTCTTCAGACAGCAAACTGGGGGGTTTGCGCGTATCTCCTCGAAACACCCATGAAGAGGATATGACCGGTCCCGCACGGGATTGACCGGTGCCGGGTCGGTTCGTTCTGACATTGCTTTTCGCGGTCAACCTCATGCAGTTCATGCATGGCTAGTCTGCTGCTTTGGGGGATGCGGTAGGTGTGCCCCGAGTTTAAATTGAGGCGCAGGGAGGGGCCAAATCTGACACAAAGGATGACGCCCATGAAAGCCGCAAACAAACCCGCCAGCCCCCAAATCCCCGCGCATCAGGCGCTGGCCCTGCTTGAGCAGGCCTGGGCCTATTACACACCCGAGCCGGTCCCGGCTGCACAGGAAGAGCAACCCGACCTGTTCCAATACGCCAACGCAGCCTGAGCACGGATTGCCGATGCGAGCATGACGAGATAGGACGGGAGCATGCCCGTCCTTCTTCTGATCCTGGCGCTTGGCGTGTTTGCCTATTTCTTCTGGCGCGCCCGCAGTACCACACTGTCCCGCAATTGCCGTTGGCGGCTGGATCGCAGGCGGGGCGATTGGGCCTGCGCATATTGCGGGGGGCGTATGGCGGGGCCTGTGGATAAGCCGCCAACCTGTTGCGTGCAAACAGCAAATCGAGGCAGGTAGGCAGAATTTTCCGGTCCGCGAAAATTCCTCTTGAAACGACTCATCTTTGGGCAGATATCGCGATTCAAGACGCCAACGCACGCGCCTCTGTCGTAAGGGACGCACCCTATGGTTACGCAGCGACGGTAACGTCTCCACTTTTGCCGCACGGCTCTGCCGCGTCTGTTGGAGATGACCTTGAACGCAGTTGTAACCGGGCCCTTGGCCTGCGAAAGCGCGACTCTGTCCCGCGCCGAAACCTTTATTCTGGCCAATCGTTTCGATCGCCCCACGCTGGTGATTGACACCCAGGCCGTCGCCCGCCAGTTCGCCGCGCTGGCGCAGGGGCTTGGCCGCGCGGGTATCCACTATGCGGTCAAGGCGAACCCGCTGCCGGAAATCCTGTCGACGCTGGCTCGCTTGGGCAGCAACTTCGACGCCGCCTCGCGCGTCGAGATCGAGCTGTGCCTGGCCGCAGGTGCCTCGGCTGACCGTATTTCCTTTGGCAACACGGTCAAGAAACCGGCCGATATCGCCTGGGCGCATGCCGCCGGGATCGCGCTATTTGCCGCCGATGCCGAAGACGAGTTGGACAAGATCGCAGCCCATGCACCGGGCGCAAAGGTCTATATCCGCATGATCGTCGAGGCCTGTCAGGCCGACTGGCCGCTCAGCCGCAAATTCGGTTGCGCGCCTGACAAGGCCATCGCTGTCCTCGACTATGCGCGCTCTGTCGGTCTCGACCCGGTTGGCCTGTCCTTTCATGTGGGCTCGCAAACCCGGCGCGCCGAGATGTGGGTTCCGGTTCTGGATCAGGTGGCCGCTGTCTGGCACGCTGCCCGCGCAGCAGGGCATGATCTGAGCCTGCTGAATATCGGCGGTGGCTTCCCGGCCTTCTATGGTCAGGAAGTGGATGCGCCCGAACTCTACGCCGCCGAGGTGATCCGCCTGGTGGGCGAGCGGTTTGGTGATGTGGGGCAGATCATGGCCGAGCCGGGCCGCGGCATGGTGGCCGAGGCTGGTGCGATCGCGGCCGAGGTTCTGCTCGTCTCGCGCAAATCCGGCCATGACCTGCACCGCTGGGTCTATCTGGATATCGGCAAATTCTCGGGCCTGGCCGAAACCATGGACGAAGCGATCCGCTATCAGTTTCTGACCGAGCGTGAGCATGAGCCGACAGGCCCCTGCATCCTGGCTGGTCCCTCCTGCGATAGCGCCGATGTGCTTTATGAAAAGAAACCGGTTCAGCTGCCGCTGGGTCTGCGCGATGGCGACCGGATCGTGATCCGCAATTGCGGCGCCTATACCTCGACCTATGCCAGCGTCGGCTTCAACGGTTTCCCGCCACTTGACGTTGTCGCGATCTGAGGCATCGCTGTCGGAGACGGCCTTGCGCCGTCTCCGTTCCGACGGCTTTATGGGGCGGTAGCCAGACAGGTGACCGCCCGATGACCGATGCCCCCGCCGATGCCCCTTTGGATGCCGATGCCCGCCGCGCCGTAAAGCCGGTGATCTGTTATCCCAACGACAGTCTTCCACGCCCCGACCTGGCTCTCTATCGCGCAGCACGCGCGTCTGCTCGCAAGACGGGCGAGGTGCTGGTCCCGCCCCGTGAGGGCCGGTGTTTCGAGGTCAAAGCGGGCCAATTCTTTCGCATCAGCTCGGTCGAAGGGCCGCAGGTGGGTGATCTGAACCTGCACAACCTGCATGACCTGACCGAGCGGTTCTTTTCGGGCAAGACGCGCGCCTTGCACGGCACCCATGTCACCACGGGCGAGCGGCTATGGTCGAACCTGCCTTACCTGCGCCCGATGGCGACGATCATCGAGGATACGCTGGGCTGGTACGGGATCGACCAATATGGCGGCTCGGTTCATGATGTGATCGGCACCCGCTGCGACCCCTATACCGGCAATCTGCTGGCGGGGGGGCACTATCATCATTGCTGCCATTCCAACCTGACCCGGGCCCTGGCCGACCATACCGGCCTGCCGCTGCACGAGGCCGAGATGCTGGTGCATGACGTGTTGAACGTCTTCATGTGCACCGGTTTCACCCGCGATACGGGGCAGTATTTCATGAAGGCCTCGCCAGTGCGGCCGGGCGACTATCTGGAGTTCTTTGCCGAGATCGACCTGTTGGGCAATCTCAGCGCATGTCCAGGAGGCGATTGCTCGTCCGAGCATTCCTCGGATACGGCATCCTGTCATCCGCTCCTGGTGGAGATTTTCGCGCCGGCAGAGGGCATGCTAGGAGATTGGCCCAGTCCGTCGGTCAATGGCTATGATCGTAGCCACGGGCGTTAAGCTTGTGCGAAAACAGCCCGGCAGGGCTGGATGAGCGCATGAAAAACGCGGCCCCCAAGGGCCGCGTTTTTCCTTTTTCATGTCTCAGGCGCCGGGAAAGGCTGCGTGCAGCGCAATCTCGACCATGTCGCCGAAGCTGGTTTCGCGCTCTGCACTGGGCAGGGCAGCGCCGGTCAGCAGGTGGTCGGAAACCGTCAGCACCGCCAGCGCCCGGCATTTGTGCCGTGCGGCCAGAATGTAAAGCTCGGCGGCCTCCATCTCGACCCCCAGCACCCCATGGCGCACCATCTGTTCGTTCAGATCGGGCCGTTCGTCATAAAACACGTCCGACGAATAGATGCCGCCCACATGGGTCCGTACGCCCTTGTCCTCGGCTGCACGCGCAGCCGCGTGCAACAGGGACCAATCGGCGCAGGGGGCAAAGCTCAGCTCGCGAAAGATCCCCCGCGACGGAGTGCCCAGCGTCGATGCCGTCATTGCCAGGATCACGTCACGAACTTCGACACTGTCCTGCATGCCGCCGCAGGATCCGATACGGATCAGTGTCTTCGCCCCATAGTCACGGATCAGCTCATTGGCATAGATCGACAGTGACGGCATACCCATGCCAGACCCGTGAATGGTCACCCGGTTGCCTCGCCACATGCCGGTAAACCCCAACATGCCGCGAACCTCATTCACCAGGACCGGGTTATCCAGAAACGTTTCCGCTGCCCATTTCGCGCGATAAGGATCGCCGGGTAATAGAACCGTTTCCGCAATCTCTCCGGGATTGGCGCCGATATGGATCGTCATTTCCGAAAAATCCGCTTAGATTTCGAGTTCGGAAATATCCGCGCCACCCTGAATGGCATCATGCACCCATTGCGGTTTGCGTCCGCGTCCCGACCAGGTCTGTTCCGGGTTTGCGGGATTGCGGTATTTCGCCTGGGCCTTTGTGCCTTTGGTCGACCGCCGGGCCTCGCCCGACAACTCAGACAGCGAAAAGCCGAATTCAGCAGCCGCCTTTTCCGCTGCCTTCAGCGCTTCCTGGCGTTCACGCTGTTCGGCCGCCTTGATGGCCCCGTCAACCTGGTCCCTCAGGCTGATCAGTTCCTTGCGCGACATTCCGCTAAGATCGATTCCCATTTTGTGCTCCTTACGAGTTCTATTGACCGCCAGAAAAACCCTAGCGGCAATCGCGCCACATTAAGCACATAGAAGGACGCGCTTCAGCATCATATTCGCGTTTCGGCGAAATTATTCCGCCGCTATTTCTGTGTCGCTGACTAGCGTCACAATATCGCCCATTATTCCATTCAATTCGAAATCCTTGGGGGTATAGACTTTAGCGACGCCCATTGCGCGCAGTTTTTGAGAATCTTCATCGGGAATAATGCCACCAACGATCACGGGAATATGCGCGAGCCCGGCCTTCTTCATCCGCTCCATCACCTCTTCGACCAGCGGCAGATGGCTGCCAGACAGGATCGACAGGCCGACAACATGGGCTTGCTGGTCCAGGGCCGAGGCGACCAGCTCCTCGGGGGTCAGGCGGATCCCGTCATAGCTGATATCCATGCCACAGTCGCGGGCGCGGAAAGCAATTTGCTCGGCGCCGTTGGAATGGCCGTCCAGACCGGGCTTGCCGACAAGGAATTTCAACCGCCGCCCCAGCTTGTCGCTGGCCGCGTCGACTGCGGCGCGCAGGTCTTCCAGGCCTTCGGTCTTGTTCGAAACCGATCCGGATACACCGGTGGGGCCGCGATAGGTGCCATAGGCCTTGCGCATCTCTTCGGCCCATTCGCCGGTGGTGACACCGGCCCGGGCCGCCGCGATCGAAGGTTCCATCACATTCGCTCCGGTCCGGGCGGCGGCGCGCAGCGCCTCCAGCGCCGCCGCCACCGCCGCATCGTCGCGATCGGCGCGCCAGCTCTCCAGCCGCGCGATCTGTTCCTGCTCAACCGCCGGATCGACGACCATGATGCCGCCATCCTCGGTCTGCAGGGGCGAGGGTTCGCCCTCGGTCCAGCGGTTGACGCCGACCACCACGGTCTCGTTACGCTCGATCCGGTTCAGCCGTTCGGCATTGGAATCCACCAGCCGCGATTTCATGTATTCGATCGAGGCTACGGCCCCGCCCATCGAGTCGAGATTGGCAAGCTCTGCCCGCGCGCCCGCCTTCAGCTCTTCGACCTTGGCGTCCACGACCGGGTTGCCATCGAAGAGGTCGCCAAACTCCAGCAGGTCGGTTTCATAGGCCAGGATTTGCTGCATCCGCATCGACCATTGCTGGTCCCAGGGGCGCGGCAGGCCCAGTGCCTCGTTCCAGGCGGGCAGCTGCACGGCGCGCGCGCGGGCCTTTTTCGACAGGGTCACGGCCAGCATCTCGATCAGGATGCGATAGACGTTGTTTTCCGGTTGCTGTTCGGTCAGACCCAGCGAGTTCACCTGCACCCCATAGCGAAAGCGGCGGAATTTCGGATCGCTGACGCCATAGCGGCTTTCCAGGATCTCGTCCCACAGATCGACAAAGGCGCGCATCTTGCACATCTCGGTGACAAAACGGATGCCCGCGTTCACAAAGAAAGAGATGCGCCCGCAGAGCGCAGGAAAATCCTCTGCCGGGACACGCGGTTTCAACTCGTCCAACACGGCGATGGCGGTGGCCAGCGCATAGGCCAGTTCCTGTTCCGGTGTCGCGCCCGCCTCTTGCAGGTGATAGGAACACACGTTCATCGGGTTCCATTTCGGCACGTTGGTATAGCAATACTCGGCCACGTCCGCGATCATCTTGAGCGAGGGTTTCGGCGGGCAGACATAGGTGCCGCGCGACAGGTATTCCTTGATCAGGTCGTTCTGAACCGTGCCTTGCAGTTTCGAGACATCCGCGCCCTGTTCCTCGGCCACCGCGATGTAAAGCGCCAGAAGCCATGGGGCGGTGGCGTTGATCGTCATCGAGGTATTCATCTGTTCCAGCGGAATCTGGTCGAACAGTACCCGCATGTCGCCCAGATGGCAGATGGGAACGCCGACCTTGCCCACCTCGCCGCGCGCCAGCACGTGGTCGCTGTCATATCCGGTCTGGGTCGGCAGGTCGAAAGCCACCGACAGGCCGGTCTGACCCTTGGACAGGTTGTTGCGATAAAGCGTGTTCGAGGCCTTGGCGGTCGAATGGCCGGCATAGGTGCGGATCAGCCAGGGACGGTCCGCCTTGCGGTCGGGATTTGCAGTCTGACGGTCTTTTTGCATCTGCGACATGGACGGCCCTTCGATTCTGGTTCGGTAACAAAGTTTCGCTAGAAGGTTCTAAATCGCAATTTTCGGGACATGTCAATTCGCTGCATCGCGGCAATCACCGGGCGCATCAGACGATTGTGAGGCCTCGCATTTGGTGGCAGGGTGCCGGAATGACGCAGACCGTGGAACTTCCGCTTTGGCTCTTTGTGCTGATCGTGCTGTTTGCCGCGGTCACCTTCGCCTCGCATTTCCTGTTCCCCTCGGTGCGCTGGTTTTTTCGGCGCAGGCTGGAGCGTGCAGTCGCCCGTTTGAACACGCGGCTGGCGCGGCCCATTCAGCCGTTCAAGCTGGCCCGCCGCCATGACATGATCCAGCGGCTGATCTACGATCCCGAAGTGGCGCGCGCCGTGCGCGACCAGGCCCAGGCCGAGGGTATCCCCGAGGCGGTCGCGTTCGAGCAGGCGCAACGCTATGCCCGCGAGATCGTTCCGGGCTTCTCGGCCTTTGCCTATTTCAGCTTTGCCATCCGCCTCGCCCGGTTCCTGTCAAACGCGCTCTACCGGGTCCGGCTGCGCCATGTGGATGCCGAAGCGCTGCGTGCGATCGACCCCGAGGCCACGGTTGTCTTTGTGATGAATCACCGCAGCAACATGGATTACGTGTTGGTCACCTATCTGGCCGCCGAGCAATCTGCGCTCAGCTATGCGGTGGGCGAATGGGCGCGCGTGTGGCCGCTTAGCCGGTTGATCAGGGCGATGGGGGCGTATTTCATCCGCCGCAAATCGCGCAGCGATCTCTACCGCAAGGTGCTGGCCGCCTATGTCCGGCATGCGACCGATGCGGGTGTGACCCAGGCGATGTTTCCCGAAGGCGGGCTCAGCCTGTCGGGCGGGTTGGGGCGGCCCAAGCTGGGATTGCTGAAATATATCGTCGATGGCGCGATTCCCGAGGGGCGTGATGTCGTCTTTGTGCCGGTGTCGATCAATTACGACCGGGTGCTCGAGGATACGATCCTGACAGCTGCCGCCAGCCGGGGCGAGCGCCGGTTTAGGGCCCGGATCGGGGTCATCACGATGTGGTTTCTCAAACAGATGTGGTGGCGGATGACCGGCCGGTTCCATCGCTTTGGCTATGCCGCGGTCAGTTTCGGCAGGCCGCTGTCGCTGTCGGAGTTCCGTGTCCGGACCAAGGGCGATCCAACGGTGCCGCTGGCGCGAGAGCTGATGTCGCGGATCGGGGTGGTTGTCCCGGTGCTGCCGGTGCCGCTGGTGGCCTGGCTGATCCTGCGCAACGGGCCGATGACCCGCAGCGCGCTGGCCGCAGGGTTCGATAAGGTGCTTGCTGCGCTGCCGCATGCCCATATCCATATGCCGCGTGACGATCGTCATTATGCGATCGAGGTGGGTTTGCGCCAGCTGATCGAGCGCCGCATCATCGTCGAGACCGACGGCCGGTTCGGCCCCGGGACCGAACGGCAGGATCTGCTGACCTATTACGCGGCCTCTATCGCGCATCTGATGGATGGCGGTGCTGCATATGCAGAAGAACTTTCTGCAATTGCAGGGTCATAAAATTTCAAAACATCGGCCAATAGCTATTGCAATGTTGCGTGACCGTTTGTAGGTCATGCTGAGGGCCGCGATTCTGCGTTGCGGCAAAGAGATCGAAAAAGGAGGCCACCATGGCTTTGGACACCGACAGCGGTATCGCGTCCTACGCGGCGCCCGAGAAAGACCTCTATGAGATGGGTGAAATCCCCCCGATGGGATTCGTGCCCAAGAAGATGTATGCGTGGGCGATCCGCAAAGAGCGCCACGGTGATCCCGATACCGCGATGCAGGTCGAAGTGGTTGACGTGCCGACGCTCGACAGCCACGAGGTGCTGGTTCTGGTGATGGCCGCTGGCGTCAACTACAATGGCGTCTGGGCCTCCAAAGGTGTTCCGATTTCCCCCTTCGATGGCCACGGACAGCCCTATCACATCGCCGGTTCCGATGCTTCGGGTATCGTCTGGGCCGTGGGGGACAAGGTCAAGCGCTGGAAGGTCGGCGACGAGGTCGTGATCCACTGCAATCAGGATGATGGTGACGACGAGCACTGCAATGGCGGTGACCCGATGTATTCGCCCAGTCAGCGGATCTGGGGTTACGAGACGCCGGACGGATCCTTTGCTCAGTTCACCAATGTGCAGGCGCAGCAGCTGATGCCGCGGCCCAAGCACCTGACCTGGGAAGAAGCGGCATGTTACACGCTGACGCTGGCGACCGCCTACCGGATGCTGTTTGGCCATGAGCCGCATGATCTCAAGCCCGGTCAGAACGTTCTGGTCTGGGGTGCGTCCGGTGGTCTGGGGTCCTATGCGATCCAGCTTATCAATACGGCGGGTGCGAACGCGATTGGCGTCATCTCGGATGAAAGCAAGCGCCAGTTTGTCATGGACCTTGGCGCAAAGGGTGTCATCAACCGCAAGGATTTCAACTGCTGGGGTCAACTGCCCACGGTGAACACCCCCGAATATGCCGAGTGGTTCAAGGAAGCCCGCAAGTTCGGCAAGGCGATCTGGGACATTACCGGCAAGGGCGTGAACGTGGACATGGTCTTCGAGCACCCCGGCGAGAGCACGTTCCCGGTCTCGACCTTCGTGGTGAAGAAGGGCGGTATGGTTGTGATCTGCGCGGGCACCAGCGGCTACAACCTGACCTTTGACGTGCGCTATATGTGGATGCACCAGAAGCGCCTTCAGGGCAGCCACTTCGCCCATCTCAAGCAGGCAATGGCCGCGAACCAGCTGATGGTCGAGCGCCGGCTCGACCCGTGCATGTCCGAGGTGTTCACCTGGGCCGATCTGCCCGAGGCGCATATGAAGATGATGCGCAACGAGCACAAGCCGGGCAACATGTCGGTGCTGGTGCAATCGCCCCGCACCGGGCTGCGCACCCTCGAAGAGGTTCTGGACGCCCGCGGTTAACCCAACCGACAGACCTGGCTGACATCATGGCCTGCGAATCACCACTATGGTTCGCGGGCCATTTTCGTTTGCCGAGGCCGTCCACAGGGTTTCAGGAGGTTAGAATTTACCGCCTCGCTACTTTTGGGGAGTGGAAAGCAGCGAATTTCCTAACAGAACCCGCACATGCTATAGTTGTGTTAATCATTCGTTAACCGTTTCGGGGAGACTCTGATGCCGCAAACTGAGTGGATACTGGACGTTCTGTCGGACCTCAAAACCTTCGCCAGTGCGAATGGCTTGAGTGCCCTGGCCGAGCAGCTCGACGACACCAAGATCGTTGCCGCGGCCGAGATCGCGTCCAAGAGAGAAGAGGCGCTGTCACCGACCCATGGGCAGAAAGGTCAACCTGAACCCGATTTTGGAGGATTTGGACGCCACCAGCGCGCTTGAAGACCTCGAACGGGTAACGATCAAGCTCCGCGACACGCTCGAGATTGACCACATCGTCTATCACTGGGTCGACAGTGCGGGCGATCAATATGGCTGTGCGACCTATCCCAAAGCCTGGCAGGAAAGATATCTGGAGCGGAACTATCACCGTATCGACCCGGTAATCTTGGGGTGTTTCCAACGGTTTCACCCGGTTGACTGGAAACGGCTCGATTGGTCGGGCAAGGTTGCCAAGGCCTTCTTGCAGGACGCGTTGAAACATGGGGTCGGCAATCAAGGATATTCGATCCCGATCCGGGGGCCGAACGGGCAATTTGCCCTCTTCACGGTAAACCATGTCTGCGATGACCAGGCCTGGTCCGAATTTACCGAAATCTATGGGCGCGACCTGATCCTGATCGCGCATTTCTTCAACCGCAAGGCGCTGGAATTCGAACGCTCGCGCCAGCCGGACCAACCCCGCAACCTGTCGCCGCGCGAAGTGGATGCAATGACCTTGCTGGCGCTTGGTTACAGCCGGGCCCAGGTGGCGCATTCTCTGTCGATCTCAGAGCATACCCTGCGGGTCTATATCGAAAGCGCCCGCTTCAAACTGGGGGCGCTCAATACAACCCACGCGATAGCAACCGCCATGAGTCGCGGGCTTATCGTGGTTTAGTGGGCGTCCGCCCTGCTGACCAGATATTAACCATTCGGATGTACCCCTTTTGTTCCATAACGGACGGCAAGGGAACGAAAGAATGCTGCGCTATTTGTATGCGGATGAATTGCACCAGTATCCGAAATTGGCCCGATCCATGTTTCTGGATCGCGCGGACCAGTTCAAGACGCGCCTGGGATGGGATGTACATGTCAATGAAGACGGGGAAGAGCGCGACCAATATGACGCGCTCAACCCGCTTTATGTGATCTGGGAAGAACCCGATGGCAGCCATGGTGGCTCGATGCGGTTTCTACCCACCACCGGGCCGGTGATGATCAACGATGTGTTCGGCCATCTGACTGGCGGCAGCCCGATTTGCAGCCCTCTGATCTGGGAGGTGACGCGCTTTTGCATGTCGCGGCGGGCCAGCTCGCGGGTCGCAGGCGCGATCATGCTCAGCGGGGGCGAGGTGATGGAGGGCTTTGGCCTGACTCATATCGCTGGCGTCTTTGACGAGCGGATGATCCGAATCTACCGGCTGATCGGATCCTCACCCGAGGTTCTGGGTAGCGAGGGCGAAGGCCGCGATCGGATCTCGGTTGGGCTATGGCCGTTCTCGCCCGCCGATTGCGCGCGGGTGTCGGAACGGGCGGGTATCTCACGCGAGCTTTCACGGCTCTGGTTCAACCGCGCCTTTGGCAAGGTGAACCGTCGCCGCTTTGCCCAGACGGGATAATTTCCGTCACGGATCGGTCCTCTCTGGCACGGCGCGGCCCCCGCCTGTAGGGTCGCGCCATGACCACAAATGCCGTTACCTACTCCGACGATCAGGCCAGTGCCTTTGATGCCATTACCGAGCTGCTGCGCGCAGCCGGGGTCGATCTGGACGACGATGCGCTGCTGCGCCCGCCCGGCGGTGGCAAGACCGGGGTGATGGCCGTGATCGGCAAGGCCGGATCGGGCAAGACCCTGCTATTGGCCGAGTTGTGCAAGGCCCTGACCACGGCAGGGGTGCAAGTGGTTTCCGGCGACTATGAAGGGCGCAAGAGCAAGGATCGGCGCACCCTCGCCGTGTTGGCCCCGACCAACAAGGCGGCCAGCGTTCTGCGTCTGCGCGGGGTGCCGGCGACCACCATTCACCGTATCCTCTATACCCCGGTCTATGACCCCGATTACGAGCGTATCGCCGAATGGCTGGCCGGCAATGGCGAGCGGCCCGAGATCGAGGGGCTGAGCGACGAGGCGCTCGACCGGGCGGCGGCGTTTTATGCCCGCAACAGCTCGATTCCCGGCGCGCTGGCGGCGGCGGGGCTGCGCGGGTCCGATTTCATCACCGGCTGGAAGCGCCGCGAAGAGCCACTGGACATCGGTTTCATCGACGAGGCCTCGATGCTGGACGACCGCCAGTTCGAGGATCTGAAAGAGATCTTTCCCACCCTGATCCTGTTTGGTGACCCGGCGCAGCTGGCGCCCGTCAACCAATCTGGCTCGATGGTGTTCGACGCCTTGCCCGAACCGCGCAAGCTGACGCTCAGCCGCATTCACCGGCAAGAGGCGGATAACCCGATCCTCGATCTGGCCCATGCCCTGGCCGATCCGGCGGTCGATTTCGAAGCGTTCGAGCGGATGGTCGAGGACAAGGCCCGTCAGGACGACCGCGTCGTCTGGGGCGGGCGGGTCGAGGTCGATCTGATGGCCCGCAGTCCGGTCCTGGTCTGGCGGAATGCCACCCGGATCCGGCTGATCAATGCGTTCCGCTCGGTCCACGGCGCGCCCGAGACCGAGCTGCTGGAGGGCGAGCCGCTGATCTGCGACGGGATCGAATTGCCGTTGAAACACCGCAAGAAACGGCTCGACCTCGAAGCGCGCGGTCTGATCAAGGGGGCGCAGGTGATCTATCTGGGACCCGGCCGCAAGCCGGGATTCTCGCGCCTGCATGTGATGGGCGCCGAGGATCCGCAAGTCAGCGCCGCCTCGATCGTCAAGATCGAAAAGCCCGATGAAGAAGAGCCGTTCATTCCCTTCGCGGCCCGCATGGGGGCGACATTCCTGCATGGGGCGGCGGTGACCATCCACAAGGCGCAAGGGTCGCAATGGGAAACGGTGCAGGTCTTTGCGCCCGATATCTATGCCGCTGCCAGGGCCGGGCGGGTCGAGGCAGGGCAACCCCTGTGGAAACGGCTGGCCTATGTGGCGATCACCCGCGCGCAAGAGCGTCTGATCTGGGTGGTCCGCAACCGCTTGTCGAAACCGACCTATCCGCTGCGGGTGGATGACTTGCGGCAAGCCGCGGCGCCGGTATTGACGCTGGAAGAGGAGCAGGAGGCATGAACACCATCCTGCTTACCGGTCTATGCGCAGCCTGCCGCTGAACGCTGGGGGGCGCTCTCGGCCCTGCATAAGACGCGCTTGCCGTCCGAGGCGAGCATGCTCCTCATGACGGTGAGAAGCGGCCGCGACGCTCCATGACGGCGTGGCCGCGCCCTTAATTTCCGCGCAGCGCCCGGAAGGCGGCAGAGGCACCCCAGCCGGCGGCGATGGCAATGGCCAGAGACATCAGCCCGTAGAGAACCGGCTGCTGATGCGCCAGGTTGAACAGAAACCGTTCCAGGCCGACCTTGCGCACGTCGATCGTGGTCTGAAAGCTCGACACCACCCTGCCGCCCCGGGTCAGAAAGATACGCGCGATATACTCGCCCTCGGTCAGGTTGGCGGGCATGTCGATCTCGGTGCGGAACAGGGTCTGTTCATCCACTGCCACGGTGTTCTCGCGGATCGAATACAACCCCTCGTTCTGCCGGATGCGCATGACAGCGCGGGTGAACTCCTGCGCGTCGGCGATGTTCATGTCGGCTCCGACCGAGCGGATCGCCCGTCTGATCGACACCCGGTGGCGCAGGTCCTCGGTATCGCTCAGGGCCTGGCTGAAGGGGGCGCTGGTCGCAGCGGCATAAAAGCTGGGGGCTGAATCCACCAGAACGCTGTCGGTGTTGACCCAGATGCCCAGCTTCTTTTCCTTGCGCCGGACCAAAACGGGGGCCGAGGGTCCTGAAACCGCCACGATCACTTGCAGCGGGTCGCCATCGGGGATCGGTGTTTCGCGCTTGATCGCGCCAAAGATCAGAATGTCCGAGCCGTCGAAATCCGCGGTGATCGCAACCCGGTCGCGGCTGAGACCCAGCACCACCTGTTCCTCGGTGGCTGTGGCCGTCAGCGGTGCCGCCAGTAGCAGAAGGGCGGCAAGAAGGATCCGGTGCATCTCAATGCCCCCCTGAGGCGCCAAGCGAGTAAAGCTCGCTGGGCATCAGCAACAGGTCGAGAGCCAGTTTCGCACAGACCGCCAGCACCAGCCCGGCCAGCAGGATGCGCAGTTGCTCCGCCTTCATCCGGGCACCGATCACCGTGCCGATCTGCGCGCCGATGACGCCGCCAACCAGCAGCAGGACTGCCAGCACCACATCCACCGTATAGTTGGTGGTGGCATGCAGCATGGTGGTAAACGCGGTCACGAAGATGATCTGGAACAGCGAGGTGCCGACCACCACCTTGGTCGGCATGCCCAGCAGATAGATCATCGCGGGCACCATGATAAAGCCACCGCCGACCCCCATGATCGCCGACAGCACGCCCACCAGCAGACCGACCACGATCGGCGGGATGACCGAGATATAAAGGCCCGAGGTGCGGAACCGCATCTTGAACGGCATCGCATGGATCCAGCCACGCTGGCGTCGCTTGGGGACCGCGCCGCCTGCCTTGCGCGATTTGCGGATTGCATTCAGGCTTTCGATGAACATCAGCCCGCCGATGATGCCCAGAAAGACGACATAACAGAGCTTCACCAGCAGATCGACCTGGCCCAGGCTCTTGAGATAGTTGAACAGAACCACCCCTAGCGCCGCACCGCTCAGACCGCCGATCAGCAGGATCGTTCCCATTCTGAAATCGACCGTGCGCCTTCGGAAATGGGCCAGAACCCCCGAAAAGGACGAGGCGACGATCTGGTTCGCTTCGGTTGCCACAGCCACGGCGGGCGGGATGCCGATGAAGAACAGCAAGGGCGTCATCAGAAATCCGCCACCGACCCCGAACATGCCCGACAGAATGCCGACCATGCCGCCGAGGCCCAGTAGCAGGAACGCGTTGACCGAAACCTCGGCAATGGGAAGGTATATCTGCATGTTTTTTGTTAAACCGGCATGCCCCGCCAAATCAACGGGGAATGCCGCTTTGCAGCGAACAGGACCGAAATTCCTCTCGGAACTGGCCCTATCACCGCTCTTTCACATAGGGTTCACCCCCTGCGCGCGGGGGAATCGCCTTGCCGACGAATCCCGCCAGAATCACGACCGTCAGGATATAGGGCAGGGCGTCCATGACCTGCACCGGAATCACCACACCGCCAAGGTCGATGTTCTGGAATCTGAGCGCGACCGCCTGAAGCAGTCCGAACAGAAGACAGGCCCACATGGCATGCAGCGGGCGCCATTTGGCAAAGATCAGCGCCGCCAGCGCGATAAAGCCGCGTCCGGCCGTCATGTCCTTGACGAACCCGGCCTGCAGTGCGGTGGCCAGATAGGCGCCGGCAATGCCGCACAGCACGCCGCAGATCATCACCGCCGCATAGCGCAGCCCGACGACCGAGACACCGGCGGTATCGACCGCGGCCGGGTTCTCGCCCACGGCGCGCAGGCGCAGGCCGAACCGGGTGCGGTAGAGCAGCCACCAGGTCCCCGGGACCGCCAGAAAGGCGAGATAGACCAGCACCGAATGGCCCGACAGCAGTTCGGCATAGATCGGCCCCAGCACGGGGATGCCGCTCAGCGTCTCGGCCAGCGGCCAGTCGATCGGCTCGAACCGGGCGCCCCCGAACAGCGAGGGTGTGCGCCCGCCCTGCTTGAACCAGTCCTGGGCCACCAGAACGGTCATGCCGGCGGCGAGGAAGTTGATCGCGACCCCGGAAATCAGCTGGTTGCCGCGAAAGGTGATCGAGGCCAGCCCATGCAGCCCTGCCAGCACCAGAGACGAGGCGATCCCGGCAAGAAGGCCCAGCCAGACCGAACCGCTGACCGCGGCGACGGCGGCGGAAAAGAACGCGGCCATCAGCATCTTGCCCTCAAGGCCGATGTCGAAAATGCCCGCCCGTTCGGAATAGAGCCCGGCCAGACAGGCCAGCAACAGCGGCGTTGACAGGCGGATCGTCGAGTCGAGTACCTGGATGATCGTCAGGAAATCCATCACGCGTTGCCTTTCCGCAGGGCCAGGAAGACTTTCTCCAGCGGCATCCGCACCATGTTGTCCAGCGCCCCGGTAAACAGGATCACCAGCGCCTGGATCACCACGATCAGCTCGCGCGGGATATTGGTCCACAGCGCCAGTTCAGCGCCGCCCTGATAGAGAAAGCCGAACAGGATCGCGGCCAGAAACACCCCGAACGGATGGCTGCGCCCCATCAGCGCCACGGCGATCCCGATGAAACCCGCGCCCTCGGTCGAGTTCAGGACCAGCCGCTCGGCCTCGCCCATCACGTTGTTGGTGGCCATGAGCCCGGCCAGCGCGCCCGAGATCAGCATGGCGACCATGGTGATCTTGAAGGGCGAGATCCCGGCATAAAGCGCGCCGGATTCGGAATGGCCATAGGCGCGGATTTCATATCCCAGCCGGGTGCGCCAGATCAGCGCCCAGACCACGACACAGGCCAGCACCGCCACCAGCAGCGACACATTCGCCGGCGCCGCCTTGGAAAAGCTGATGCCGATCGGGGCCAGCAGCTCATGCAGGGTGGGCAGATGCACGGCGGCCGGAAAGCGTTCGCTTGCCGGGTCCATCGAGCCGTCGGGCCGCATCACGTTGACCAGCATATAGTTCAGCAAGGCCGCAGCGATGAAGTTGAACATGATGGTGGTGATCACGATATGGCTGCCCCGGCGCGCTTGCAGATAGGCCGGGATGGCGGCCCAGACAGCCCCGAACAGCATCGAGGCCGCACAGGCGGCAAGCAGCGCCATGGTCCAGTGCGGCCAAGGGATGTAGAGGCAAATCATCGCCACGCCAAGCCCGCCCAGCATTGCCTGCCCCTCGCCGCCGATGTTGAACAGGCGGGCATGAAAGGCGACGGCCACGGCCAGGCCGGTGAACATGAAATTGGTGGCGTAATAGAGCGTATAGCCCCAGCCATAGGTCGACCCCAGCGCCCCCGATACCATCATGTTGACGGCGGCCACCGGATCCTCACCGATACCAAGGATCACCAGTGCCGACAGGATCGCGGCCAGGATCAGGCTGATCAGCGGGATCAGCACCACATCGGCCCATTTGGGCATCTTGTCCATCAGGCGGCCTCCCCGTTGACACCGGCCATCAAGAGGCCAAGTTCCTTTTCATCCGTCTCGTCGGGCAGGCGTTCGCCCATGATATGGCCGTCGAACATCACCGCAATCCGGTCGGCGAGGCCAAAGATCTCCTCCAGCTCGACCGAGACCAGCAGCACCGCCTTGCCCTGATCGCGCAGGGCGACGATCTGCTTGTGAATGAACTCGATGGCGCCGATATCGACGCCGCGTGTCGGTTGGCCGACCAGCAGCAGGTCAGGATTGCGCTCGATCTCGCGTGCCACGACGATCTTTTGCTGGTTGCCGCCCGAGAAATTCTTGGCTGCCAGCCAACCATCGGCGGGGCGGACATCGAATTTCTCGATCTTGCGCTCGGTATCGGCGCGCAGGGCGGCGTTGTTCATGAAGATGCCGGATTGATAGGCCGGATCGTGGTGATAGCCAAAGGCGACGTTTTCCCAGGCGTGGAAGTCCATGATCAGACCTTCACGCTGGCGATCCTCGGGCACATGGGCCACATGGGCGGTGCGGCGGGCGCGCGCGTCGGATCCGGGTCCGCTCAGCGGCAGCGGAGCGCCGTTCAGCCGGATCGCGCCGCTGCCCGGGCGCATGCCGCCCAGAACCTCGAGCAGTTCGGACTGGCCATTTCCGGCAACGCCGGCGATGCCCAGGATCTCGCCCGCGCGCACGGTCAGGTCGATGCCCTTGACACGTTCGACGCCCTTTTCGTCGGTTACGCGCAGGTTCTCGATCTCCAGGATCGGTTTTCCGGGTTTGGCGGGCACCTTGTCGACGCGCAGCAGCACCTTGCGGCCCACCATCAACTCGGCCAGATGTTCGGGGCTGGTTTCGGCGGTCTTGACGGTGGCCGTCATCTCGCCCCGCCGCATGACGCTGACCGTGTCAGTCGCCTCCATGATCTCGCGCAGCTTGTGGGTGATCAGGATGATCGTCTTGCCCTCGTCCTTGAGCCGGTGAAGGATGCGGAACAGCTGATCGGCCTCAGCCGGGGTCAGCACGCCGGTCGGCTCGTCCAGGATCAGGATTTCGGCCTGCCGATACAGCGCCTTGAGGATCTCGACCCGCTGTTGCATGCCGACGCCGATCTCTTCGATCACCGCATCGGGGTCGACATTCAGCTCGTATTCGGCGGCCAGCTCGGCCAGGGTGCGGCGGGCCTTGGCCAGCGAGGGTTTCAGCAACCCGCCATCCTCGGCGCCCAGAATGATGTTTTCCAGCACGGTAAAATTCTCGACCAGCTTGAAATGCTGGAACACCATGCCGATCCCGGCGGCAATGGCCGCCTGGCTGTCTGGGATCTCGGTCTTCTTGCCGTTGATCCATATCTCGCCCTTGTCGGCCTTGTAGAAGCCGTAAAGGATGCTCATCAGGGTGGACTTGCCCGCACCGTTTTCGCCGATGATACCGTGAATGGTGCCGGGGGCGACGCTGATCGAGATGTCCTTGTTTGCTTGCACAGGCCCAAAGGATTTGGAAATCCCTTTGAGCTCGATGGCGGGGACGGTCATGTCTTGTCCTCGATGGCCGAAGGGGCGCTCATCCGCCCGGGCGGGCGTCTTCGCGAGGATGGCCCGCAGGGCCGGAGGAGCGCCGGGTGAATGCGGGCCGGACGGTCCGGCCCGCGATCTGGATCAGAACTTCAGTGCGGGGCAGCTGTCGTTCTCGTAATAGCTCACGACGTTCAGCTTGCCGTCAATGATGTCCTGACGGGCCTGATCGACCGCGGCCTTCATCTCTCCCGAGATCAGGGCGGCGTTGTTGTCATCCAGCGCATAGCCCACGCCCTCTTCGGCGAGGCCCATGTTGAAGACGCCGGTTTCCAGATTTTCGCCGGCCTTCATCGCGTCATAGACGGCCACGTCGACGCGTTTCAGCATCGAGGTCAGCACCTTGCCCGGATGCAGGTGGTTCTGGTTGCTGTCGACGCCGATCGACAGGATGCCTTCGTCAGCGGCGGTCTGCAGCACGCCGACACCGGTGCCGCCAGCCGCGGCATAGACCACGTCAGCGCCCTGGCTGATCTGCGCCTTGGTCAGCTCCGACCCCTTCACCGGGTCGTTCCAGGCAGCCGGCGTCGTGCCGGTCATGTTGGCCACGATCTTGACATCGGGGTTCACCGCCTTGACGCCCTGCGCATAGCCGCAGCCAAAGTGGCGGATCAGCGGAATGTCCATGCCGCCAACAAAGCCCACGGTGCCCGACTTCGAGGCCATCGCCGCCATCATGCCGACCAGATACGAGCCTTCGTGTTCGGCAAAGCCGATCTGGCGGATATTGGGCGCGTCAAGCCAGGTCACGTCCACCGCGACGAACTTGGTGTCGGGATAGTCTGCGGCCACGGCGCTCAGCGGGTCGGCCATGGCGAAGCCCATGGTGATGACCGGGTTGGCGCCCGCCTCGGCAAAGCGGCGCAGGGCCTGCTCGCGCTGGGCTTCCGATTGCAGCTCGATCTCGCGGAAGCTGCCGCCGGTTTCCTCGGCCCAGCGCTGCGCGCCGTTGAATGCGGCCTCGTTGAACGACTTGTCGAACTTGCCGCCCAGATCAAAGATCAGGGCCGGTTCGGCCAGGGCGGCGCCCGCGGTCAGCGCCATCGCGGCGGCGGCTCCCATCAGGGATTTCATCAGGGTCATTTTATACTCCCGTTGGTTATTGTTCCCGGGGCGGTGGGCGGACCAGTCACCCCGCTCAGAGCGAGCAGAACTGCTGTGATGCTGGCAATTAAGGCCGGTTGCAACCCTGCCGGTCAACCGCTTTTTGACCGAATGGTCCGAGAATGCGGCGCTTGCCGTCAGGGCAGGGGGCGCTCCATCACGATGGCATCGGCTGTCTCTCCGCTCGGGCGCCGGTAATAGCCCCGGCGCAGACCGCAGGGCGCATAGCCGCAGGCGGTGTAGAGTGCAATGGCCGGATCGTTGTCGGCCGCGACGTCAAGCAGCGCGCGGGTGGCGCCCGCGCGGGCCGCCTGCGCCTGCCACGCATCCATGCAGGCGCGGGCCAGCCCCTGTCGGCGCTGGTCCGGATCGGTGGCGATGGTCAGCAATTCGGCCTCACCCGCGATCACCTGAAACAGGGCGAAACAGCGGAGATCGCCGACGAGATGGGTATGGGGGTTGCCCAGCAACGCAGCGAACTCCGACTCGCTCCAGGGTCGCGACTGGGTGAAGGCGCGGGCATGCAGCCGGGCCAGCTCTGTCGGTGTCATGGGTCCAGCAGCACTGGCGGCCGGTCACGCGATGGCGCCGCATCTGCCGGGCGGACATAAAGCGGGGCCGGCGGGATGGTGGCATCGCGCCAGCGCGGGGCGGCGGCACGGGCGATGGCCTCGGCCAGCCCTTGCGGGCTGTACTCGGCCTGAAGCGGGCCAAGCGCCTCTGCCTGATCCCGTGGCAACAGCTGCGGGGTGCCGCCATCGGGGGCGAGGTAGACGTGATCGCGGGGCGCGGGGATCGCCGGGTGGACGCCCAGCGGCGTCAGCAGCGCGCGGGCCTCGAACCCGTCCACGCCGACTGCAGGGATACCAAGCCCCAGTGCCAGCCCGCGCGCGGCCGAGACGGAAATCCGGATGCCGGTGAAATTGCCCGGCCCGATTCCGACGCCGATGGCGTCGAGATCGTGCCAGCCCAAGCCAGCCCCGGCCAGTACCTCTTCAAGCAGCGGCATCAGCCGCTCGGCCTGGCCGCGCGTCATCTCTTCGGCGGTGGCGGCGACGATCCGGTCACCCACCAGCAAAGCGGCCGCGCAATGCGCGGCCGATGTGTCGAATGCCAGAATGACCGGGTCAGACGGCAACGGGGCGGACCTCGGTCACTTCGGGGATGTAGTGGCGCAGCAGATTCTCGATCCCCATTTTCAGGGTCAGGGTCGAAGACGGACAGCCCGCGCAGGCGCCCTGCATATGCAGATAGACCACACCCCGGTCAAACCCGTGAAAGGTGATGTCGCCGCCATCCTGAGCCACCGCCGGGCGTACCCGGCTATCCAGCAGCGCCTTGATCTGGGTCACCACCTCGGCATCCTCGCCGCTGTGTTCGGCATGGCCCGACCCGGTCTGCGCATCGGCGCCCATCACCGGCTGGCCCGACTGATAATGCTCCATCACGGCGCCCAGGATCGCGGGTTTGATATGATCCCATTCGACGCCTTCGGCCTTGGTCACGGTCACGAAATCATTGCCGAAGAACACACCGGTCACCCCGGAGACGGCAAAGATACGGGCGGCCAGCGGCGATTTCTCGGCCGCTTCGGCCGAGGGGAAATCGGCAGTGCCCACCTCCAGAACGGTTTGTCCGGGCAGGAATTTCAGCGTTGCCGGGTTCGGGGTCGATTCGGTCTGGATGAACATGGTCGGAATTCCTTATCGCTCCCCTCAGATATGAGGCGGCACCCGCTCGTTGTCAACTTTGGAACGGTTCTAAAGATCGGGTTGGCCGGGATTCGGCCAACCCCTGTGCAAGGTTTGCCGCGATCAGGCGGCAGTCAGGGCGGCGAGCGCCCGGTCATACCCTGCCTGAGGATCGTCCGTCAGCAGCGAAGGCTGGTATCTGACAAAGGTGACATCCGTGATTCCGATCGTCTCGAACCACCATTTCAGATAGGTCGAGTGAAAATCGCTGCCAAATCTGGCATCCGCCCCCTCGGACCAGACGCCGCTTGTCGTCACCACAGTTGCCTTCCTGTTCCTCAACAGGCCGGAATAGCCGTTGTCGGGGTCGAACCCGAACAGCATTCCGGGCTGGGTAATGATGTCGATATAATGTTTCAGGCGATAGGGGATCCCGCCGTTCCACATCGGAACGCCCATCACAACATGATCGGCGGACATGAAACGCTCGGTGATCCTTGCGACCGCCGACCATGCCTGTTCCTTGGAGGGGTCCATCTGACCGACCCCGAAGAAGGTCATCTTGGCGGCGGCCGGGTCGCCGTCAAATGCCGGCAGGTCTTCCGCCCAAAGGTCCAGGTGATCCACCTGAAGCGTGCTGTCCTTGGCGCGTTGCGCGGCGACAAAGGCGTCGGCAAGGGCATTCGATTTCGAGTCGCCGCCGCGCGGCGAGGCGATGATTTGAAGGAGTTTGGTCATGTGTGGGATCCTTTGTAACCACTTAAGATGGTTTAAGTGGTTACCTGCGTCGAGAAACTTGTAAAGAGCGATTTTGCCGGTTACACAACGAGTCACGCCAACGTGACCTGGATCCGGCCTCCTGACCCATGCAAACCGCTCTTCCACCGCCTTACTTGATTGCCGACGATCCGGGGCTCGAGTTGCTGAACTCGACCGGGGCACCCTATGGCACCGAAATCGACTGGTTGCAGAACGGCACCGAGATGCTGGCCTGGATGCAGGCGGTCGGCTTGCTGGGCGCCACAGAGGCCGAGTTGGTTCGCAGCACGCTTGGCGCGCGGGAACTGGATGCCGCCGCATCCGACCTACGGGATTTGCGGGCGATGTTTCGAGAGAACGTGCCGGTGGCCTCGGCCGGGTTTGTCGATCGCCTGAACGCCTGTCTTGCGGAAACCAGTGGGCATGCCCGTATCGTCATGACCGAGGCGGGCACGCAAGAGCTGCAGCATGTGCAAAGGTTTCGAACCGGTCGTGATCTGGTCGGTCTATGTGCCCTCGCCATCGCCGAACTGTTGAGCCAGGGCGAGTCCGGTCGGACCCGGCAGTGTGGCGGACCTACCTGTACCTATTGGTTCCGCGATGTCAGCAAGAACAACCGCCGCAGGTGGTGCAGCATGGCGGTTTGCGGCAATCGGGCCAAGGTGGCAACGCATCGCGCCCGCGCCAGATCGGAGTGAACTCGACCGCTCGCGCAAACGGGTGTGCGCAGGACGCCAAAGCCCCGGCCCACTCAGGACTGGGCCGCCAGCGCCAATGCCTGATCCAGCCGGTCGTCACCCCAGAACACTTCCTCTCCGACCACGAAACTGGGGGCTCCGAACAGGTCGAGCGCGGCGGCGCGTTCGCCCTGCGCAAACAGCGCGGCTTTGATCTCGGGCGATTTGGCCTGCTCCATGGCCTCGGGCGGCAGCCCGGCCTCGGCCCAGCACTCGGCCAGCACTTGCGGGTCCGATATCACCAGCCCACGTCCGAACTGCGCAGCATAAACGGCGCGGACAAAGGGTGCGATGTGGCCCATTTCGCGCGCTACCATCGCCAGCCGCGCCGCCGGAAGCCCGTTTTGCGGGAACGGGTCGGGCCGCGTCAACGGCAGGCCCTGCCGGGCGCAAAGCCGCTCCATATCGCGCCACATGTATCGCCCCTTGGCCGGAAAGAGGTTGAAGGGCGAGCTGGTCCAGCCCTGTGCCGCAAAGATCGGCCCCAGCAAGAAGGGCTCCCATGCGATGGTCACCCCCAGATCGGCGGCGGCCCGCTCGATCCGCATCGCCGAGAGATAGGAATAGGTCGAGGCGAATTCGAACCAGAATGCGATGCGCTTGCCCATGCCGGCCTCAGGTGATCGCTTCGAGCTTTTCCTTGCTCAGATCGCCCGGCACGATAGTGATGGGGATGGGCAGGCTGCCCGACGAGCGGCTGAGCTGCGACACCAGCGGGCCGGGGCCCTTCTTGTCGGTACCGGCACCCAGAACCAGAACGCCGATTTCAGGGTCTTCCTGAACATGGGCGATGATCTCGGGCACCGCCTCTCCCTCGCGGATCACCAGTTCAGGCTCGACCCCCTGCTTGTCGCGCATCCATTTGGCGAATACCTCGAAATGCGCGTGAATACGTTCGCGCGCTTCTTCGCGCATTACCTCGCCGACGCCGATCCAGTGATTGAACTCGTCCGGCGGAATGATCGACAGGATCGCCACCCCGCCCCCCGTATGCGCGGCGCGCATGGCGGCAAACCGCATTGCGTTCAGGCATTCGCGGCTGTCATCCAGTACAACAAGGAATTTGCGCATCTCGGTCCTCCACAATCCCGGCCAATCTGCCTGAGGGGCCTAACGCTGTCCATCGCTTTTCCCTTGCCCCCGTCGGGCGACATCGGTGGCGTAGAGGGTCAGGACAACCGCCAGCACCGACAGGCGAAACAGATGCGCCGCCGCGACAAAACTGGGATCGGCGCCCAGGGCGGCGCTGAGAATGATCATGGTTTCGAGGCCACCCGGCGAAAACCCCAGCAATACATCCAGCAGCGGCAGACCGGAAAGATAGGCCGCCGGCAGCGCCGCCAGGGTCGCCAGCCCGGTGGTCAGCACGACGATGGCAAGACCAGCGGTCAGGCTTTGACGCAGCTCGCGCCAGCCCATGCCGCCAAACCGGCTTCCGATCATCGCACCCATCAGGATCAGCGACGCCTGCGCGGCCCAGCCCGGCAGGCCGCCGGCGGTCCAGCCGGCCAGATGCGTGGTTGCCGCCACCACGATCCCGGCGATCAGCACATGGGCGGGCAGCTTCAACGCTTTCAGAACCGGGGCCAGCAACAGGGCGGCGACAATCTGGCCAAGGATCCAGGCCCAGGGCGTCACGGCCGCGAGCTGGGGCAGGCCCGGGCCGATCTCGATCCCCGCCAGGGATGCGGCCAGCGGTACCAGCAGCGTCAGCGCCATCAACCGGATCGAGGCCAGAACGACCGGGCGGGTCAGCGACAGTTGCAGGCTGTCGGCCAGGGCGATGACAAGGCTCAGATGCCCGGGGGCCGCGGCCAGAAACGCCTCGTCCCGGTCGATGGGCAGCAGGCGCGGGATCAGCCAGCGCCCGGCCCAGGGGGTGGCCAGGGTCAGCCCGGCCAGCAGCCCAAAGGCTACCGGCCAGCGCATCATCGCCTCGATGCTTTCGGGCCCCACCAGCGATCCGATGCTGAGCCCGATGACCAGGAAGCCCGCGTCGCGCAAACGCGGCGAAATATGAAGCGAAAGACCGCAAAGCCCTGCCAACGATACCGCGACGGCGGGGCCGGCCAGCAGCGCCATCGGCATGTGCACGAGGGTCGCGATCAGGGCGCCAAGGGCGCCGACCGCCAGCGTCAGCAGGTCCCGGCGCGGATCGCCGATCTGCGCGATCACGCGGTGGATTTCGCCCAGTCCCAATAAAGCGCGCGCGCGCGCCGGGCGATCGGCCCGATCTGGTACTGGGTGTCGTCCAGCGCAGTAACCGGGGTCACCTTGCTCATGTTGCCGGACATGAACACCTCGTCGGCTGCGTGGAAATCGGCAAAGCTCAGCACCGTTTCGTGCACGGGAACACCGTCAGCGCGCAGGTTCTTGATATGCCGCGCGCGGGTGATGCCGGCCAGGAAGGTGCCGTTTGCGATCGGTGTGAACACCTCGCCATCCTTGACCATGAAGATATTGGCGGTGGCGGTTTCGGCCACATTGCCCAGCGCATCGGCCACCAGCGCGTTGGTGAACCCCTTCGACCGCGCCTCTCGCAGCATCCGGGCGTTGTTGGGGTACAGGCATCCGGCCTTGGCATTGACCACCGCATCCTCGAGCACCGGGCGGCGGAACCGTGTAGTTGTCAGCGTGGCCGAGGCCGTGGCGGGGGCCATCGGGATCTCTTCCAGGCAGACGGCGAAACCGGTGCTGTCGGCCTGCGGGATGATCGCGGTCGGATCCCCGTCGATGCCCCAGTACATCGGCCGGATATAGACTGCCTGATCCGGCCCATAGGCCTTGAGCCCCTCGCGCACGATCTCGACCATGTCTTGGGTCGATACCGTGGGGGTCAGCATCAGCGCCTCGGCCGAGCGGTTGACTCGGGCGCAATGGGCCTCCAGGTCGGGGGCCATCCCGTCGAAATAGCGGGCGCCGTCGAACACGCCCGATCCCAGCCAGGCGCCGTGATCGGCGGCGCGGATGATCGGGGCATCGCCCTCGTGCCAGCTGCCTTGGAAATAGGTGCGGATATTGCTGCCGGTTGCCATGATCGCCTCCCTCGGTTGCGACGAGGGTAGGCCCGACTGGGTCAGAGGTCCAGACCTTTCTAGCGGCGGATCGCGGGCAGGCTGTCGCGCTGGACCATGGTGCGCAGGGCGAAGTTGGACCGCAGGTTGCGGATGCCGGGGATCTGCATAAGTCGGTTCTCCAGGAACGCATCGAATGCCGCCAGATCGGCCACCAGAACCCGCAGCAGGATATCGCGCGAACCGGTCATCAGATAGCATTCCATCACCTCGTCACAGGTGCGGATCGCCCGTTCGAATGCATCGACGGCGGCGCGTTCCTGCCGCTCCAGTTCGACCGAGACAAAGACCGACACGCCCAGCCCCAGCTTGGCCGGGTCGACCCGGGCGCTGTAACCGGTAATCACGCCGTCACGCTGCAACCGTTCCAGCCGCCGGGCGCAGGGGGTCGGCGACAGCCCGACCTTGTCCGCCAGATCCGAGATGGTCATGCGCCCGTCGCGTTGCAGGGCGCGGACAATGCGGTGGTCGATCTGATCCATTGGTGAATGTCTCCAACTTTTGCCAGTGAGTTGGAGAATAGCTCTAATCTTTGCCAACGCAGCGCGCAATCTTGGTGAAAAACAGCGTCGCAGTTGTGGCAGATAAGGGGTCATTCAGCGGAGGATTCCATGCAGATTACACCCGTCGCAGCGCCCGAACACGAACAGGTGGTCCGTATAGCGGACCCTGAAAGCGGGCTTCTGGGCTTTATCGCCATCCACTCCACCCGGCGCGGTCCCGCTGCGGGCGGCGTGCGGATGCGCCCCTATGCGCAAGAGGCAGACGCGCTCAACGACGCGCTGCGCCTGTCGCGCGGCATGACCTATAAGAATGCCGCCGCGGGCCTCGATCTGGGCGGTGGCAAGGCGGTGATCATGGCCGATCCCGCAACCCAGAAGACGCCGGACCTGCTTGCCGCCTTCGGCTCTGCGGTCGAGACGCTGGCGGGCCGTTACTGGACGGCCGAGGATATGGGCATGACCCCCGCCGACATGGCGCGGATCGGCACCCGCACCACCTGTGTTGCGGGTCTGGCCGACGGGGATTTCGCCAGTGGCGACCCCTCGCCGATCACCGCGCGCGGAATTTTTTACGCGATCCGCACGGCGGCGAAACACCGTCTGGGTTCCGTGGACCTGACCGGCCGCACCGTCGCGGTGCAGGGTCTGGGCCATGTTGGTCACTATCTGTGCGGCTACCTGCATCAGGCTGGTGCAAACCTGATCGTGACCGATATCGACCGCGCCCAGGTGGCCCGCGTGGCAGAGCGCTACGGTGCCACCGCCGTCGCGCCCGACGCGATCTACGGGGTCGAGGCCGATATCTTTGCGCCCTGCGCCATCGGAGCCATCCTGAATGCCGAGACCATCCCGCAGTTGAAGGTACGGGTGGTCGCAGGTGGTGCGAACAACCAGTTGGCGACGCCCGAGGATGCCACCCGCCTGCACGATCTGGGTATTCTCTACGCGCCCGATTACGTGGCCAATGGCGGCGGCATCATCAATGTGGCGACCGAGATCCTCAAGATCTCGGGGCGCGAGGCCTGGGTTGCCAGCCGCCTGGCGGCGCTGGACGACACCATGGACCGCATCCTGACCCGCGCCCGCATTCTGTCGGTCAGCCCCGCCGAGGTGGCGGATGCCACCGTGGATGAGATCCTGCAGGCCAAGGCCGCCTGAGCGTGGCGTGACCGGGGCCTATCCGGCCTCGGCCAGCAGCGCGGGGATGTCGAGCGGCGCGTTTGTCATCGCGAGATTGCCCTCGCCATCGCGCGGCCAGTCCTCGGGTGCGCGGTCGCGATACAGTTCGACCCCGTTGCCGTCGGGGTCGCGCAGATAGACCGCCTCGCTGACCCCGTGATCGGCAGAGCCGTCGATCGGTATCCCGGCCTCGATCACCTGCCGGAGCACCGTTCCCAGCGCCTTGCGGTCGGGATAGAGGAAGGCCGAATGATACAGACCGGTCGCCCGCGCGGGCGGTTGCGGGCCGCCCCGGCTGTGCCAGGTGTTCAGCCCGATATGATGGTGATAGCCACCGGCACCCAGAAAGGCGGCGGCGTCGCCGTATCTCTGTTGCACCTCGAATCCCAGCACATCGCGGTAAAAGGCGATGGCCCGGTCCAGATCGGATACTTTCAGGTGGACATGGCCGACACAGGTGCCGGCAGGGGCGGAATAGGTCATGATGCGTCTCCTTTGCCCGAATATCGGATGGAACCGCGTTCCGGCAAAGGGGCGATCCCGCGCAGATCCCCTGCGCGGGCGCACATTAATCCCGGGTGTCAGGACACCATAATCCCGGGTGTTACGACACCATGCCGACGATTTCATAGGTCCGCTTCAGGATCGGCGCGGTGATGGCGCGGGCGCGTTCGGCGCCACGGGCCAGGATGCGGTCGATCTCGGCCTGATCGTTCATCAGCCGCGCCATCTCGGACGAGATCGGGGACAGTTTCGCAACGGCCAGTTCGGCCAGCATCGGCTTGAACTCGCCAAATTGCTTGCCGCCCACATCCGCAAGCACCTGCTCGACGCTCCGGTCGGCAAGGGCAGCATAGATGTTGATCAGGTTGCGTGCGTCCGGCCGCCCCTCCAGCCCGTCGATCTCCGAGGGCAGGGCATCCGGGTCGGTCTTGGCCTTGCGGATTTTCTGCGCGATGGCGTCGGCATCGTCGGTCATGTTGATCCGGCTCATGTCGGACGGGTCTGACTTGGACATCTTCTTGGTGCCGTCCCGCAAGCTCATCACCCGGGTCGCGGCGCCCTCAATCACCGGTTCAGTGACCGGAAAGAAATCGACTCCGAAATCGTTGTTGAACTTGATCGCGATGTCGCGGGTCAGTTCCAAATGCTGTTTCTGGTCCTCGCCCACCGGCACATGGGTGGCATGATAGATCAGGATGTCGGCGGCCATCAGCGACGGATAGGCAAACAGACCCAGCGAGGCGTTCTGCTGGTTCTTGCCGGCCTTGTCTTTCCATTGGGTCATCCGCTGCATCCAGCCCATGCGGGCGACACAGTTGAAGATCCAGGCCAGTTGCGCATGTTCGGGCACTTGGCTTTGATTGAACAGGATCGACTGTTCCGGATCGATCCCGGCTGCGATGAAGCCTGCACACAGTTCCCGCGTGGAATGCGCAAGTTCCTTGGGATCCTGCCAGACGGTAATCGCGTGGAGATCGACCATGCAATAAACGGTCTCCATCTCGGGTCCCTGCATATCCACAAATCGCTTGAGCGCTCCGAGGTAGTTCCCAAGATGCAGGTTTCCCGAAGGCTGGATGCCGGAAAACACACGCGGCGTGAACTGGGTTTCGGTCATGATGGGGAACTCCCGTCTGGAAAATTCGGTCCCCGTCGCTTACCCATGGGGCAAAGGGACGTCAACAGCCGCGAAAGGCCCGCCCATGAGCAGTGATAACGATACATCGCCGGTCAATCCGCTACCGCCCGTTGTGGTGGCGCTGGTGCTCTTCATCATGGGGATCGAGATCACCTTTTCCCTCGGCGCACGCGGCATTGTCGGCGGGCCTCAGGCAGTGGGCTGGCGACTGGCGGCGATGCAGTCCTATGCCTTTTCGCCCGATATCCTGACCTGGATGTGGGAAACCGGGCGCTGGCCTGTCGAACATGTGATCCGTCTGGTGAGCTATCCGTTTGTCAGCGTCTCGTTCACCCAATCGCTGTTTGTCTGCGTTTTCGTACTGGCAATGGGCAAGATGGTGGCCGAGAGCTTTGGCAGCCTGGCGATGCTGGTGGTATTCCTGGTTTCGGGCATCGGAGGGGCGCTGGGATATGCGCTGCTGACCGGTTCGCCGGTGGCGCTGATCGGGGGCTTTCCACCTGTCTATGGGCTGATCGGGGCCTTTACCTGGCTCTTGTGGCGCAAGCTGTCGCTGGTGGGGCAGCATCAGGCGCGGGCGTTCAGCCTGATCGCCTTTCTGATGGGGGCGCAACTGCTGTTCGGCCTGCTGTTTGGCGGCGGGCTGGATTGGGTCGCCGATCTGGCGGGCTTTGCCACCGGATTTGCGCTGTCCTTCCTGCTGTCGCCGGGCGGCTGGGCGCGGATGCGCGGCCGGATCCGCCACGATTAGGACGGTCCGGCCGGGTCGATTTATTTCTTCAGCGGGCAGGTGTTCAGGCCCAGGATGGTGTAAAGCGGGCAGGACCCCACCAGCCCGGTCAAAAGCGGGATCAGGCCAACCAGACCCCACATGGTCTTGGGGCCGATCACGGTCAGCGACAACAGGACCAGGCCCAGAATGATACGGGCGGCACGGTCGAGGGTTCCTTCGTTGCGGGTCATCTTGCGAATCCTTTCAGGTCAGAGGTCTGCGCCCCTTTTGACCGATCCCGCGGCGCCTGTCGGTGACAGTGTCACCGTTCCTCTGCGGCAATCCGTTCCAGCCCGGACCGGTCGCACAGCGTCACCCGTCCACGCGCCAGCTCTACCAGACCCTGGCGCGCAAATTCGGCCAGTCGGCGGCTGACAAAGGCCCGGCCCGAGGCGGTCTCGGCGGCCAGCGCCTCATGCGTCGCGGCCACGGTATCGCCCTTTGCCAGCCGCAACAGAACCCGCGCCAGCCTTGTGTCGAACCCGGTCAGGGCCACGTCCTCGACCAGATGTTCGAAATCGGCAAAGCGGCGCGCCACCGCCTGCATGACCTCGGTGCGGAACGCCTCGTCCCGGGCCAGCGCGGTGCGAAAGTCGGCATGGCTCATCAGATGTCCGCGCACCCGGGTTTCAGCCACCCCCTCGGCGCTGTAGCTGCGCCCCTCGGTCAGGCAGGCGAAGGTCTGCAGGCAGACATCGCCCGGCCTGACCCGGTAAAGCACCACCTCGCGCCCGTTGGCGGCGGTCAGGGTGACGCGGATCGAGCCTTCGTCCAGACGCAGGAAGCCGGGGCAATCCTGCCCGGCGCGGAACAGGACGGTGCCGGCTGGACAGTCGAGCGCGCTCATGACCGCCTCAAGGCGCGGCGGAATTCCGACAGGCGGAAGGCGCCGATCAGATGGCCGACCCCGAAATAGACCACGGCCGCAAAGAGGATCAGCGCCAACAGGCCCAGATAACGCCAGCTGGGCAGGTCGAACACCCAGCCGAGCGGGATCAGCACCGCATAGAGCGCCGCCCCCATGATCAGCGAGGCCATCAGGATACGCCAGGCGCGGCCGTGGAAGCGGGTGTCGAACCGGGCCACCTCGCCCATGCGGCGCGCACCCAGGGCCAGCTGGGCCACCATGGTCCAGCCCGCGACTGTGGTGGCTATGGCGGGTGCGATCCAGCCCAGCAGCGGATAAAGCGCAAAGGCCAGCACCGCGTTGATCACCATGGCGACCACCGCATAGCGGAACGGGCTCTTGGTATCCTCGCGGGCAAAGAACAGCGGCTGGAACACCTTTTGCAGCATGAACGCGGGGAGGCCCAGCCCGTAGATCGCCACTGCGATAGCGGTGGCGGCGCTGTCCTCGGGTGTAAAGGCGCCGCGCTGGAACAGCACCGCGACCAGCGGCAGCGGGATCGCCATCAGCGCCATTGCCGAAGGCAGGGTCAGGATCAGAGAGAATTCGCCCGCGCGCGAATAGGCCTCGCGCGCGCCGGTGTCGTCGCCGGCGCGCAGGCGGCGCGACAGGTCGGGCAACAGCACGATGCCCACCGCAATGCCCACCACGCCCAGCGGCAGTTGATAGAGCCGGTCCGCGGTAAACAGCCAGCTGACCGCGCTTTCGGTGCGCGAGGCGACGAGCTGCCCGACCACCAGGTTGATCTGCGTCACCCCCATCGCCAGCGCGGCGGGAAAGGCCACCCGTACCAGCCGCCGCATAGCGGGGCTGAGCCGGGGAAGACCGGGGCGCAGCCGGATGCCCGCACGTTCGGCCGCGACCCAGACCAGCGCCAGCTGCGCCACGCCCGCGACAGGGATCACCCAGATCAGCCAGTCGATCACTTCGCCACCCAGGGCCGAGCCCGCCAGCATCGCGGCGCAGGCGAAAACGTTCAGCAGAACCGGCGCGGCGGCAGCGGCGGCAAACCGCCCGGTGGCGTTCAGCACCCCGGAGAACAGCGCCGCCAGCGACATGAACAGGATATAGGGAAAGGCGATCTTGCCATAGCCCACCGCCAGGTCGAACCGCTCGTCCCCGACAAAGCCGCTGGCGGTGGCCCAGATCAGCGCCGGCATGAAGATCATGGCCAGCGCCACCAGGGTCAGCACCGCCGCGCCCAGCAAGTTGAACGCCTGCTGGGCAAAGCCCTCGGCATCCTCGCCCCCTTCGAGCCGCTTCGAGAACATCGGCACAAAGGCCGCGTTGAACGCGCCCTCGGCAAAGAAGCGGCGGAACAGGTTGGGCAGGCGAAAGGCCGCGACAAAGGCATCCATCACCGGGCCGGGGCCGATGTAGGCGGCCAGCAGGATTTCGCGCGCAAAGCCAAGGATACGGCTGGCCAGCGTCCAGAATCCGACCGTGAAGAAACCGGCCATCAGGCGGATCGGTTTCATGATGCGGCGGCCCGTTCGGCGCCTTCGGTGATGGCCTTGCGCAGCTTGGTCTCCAGCGTGCGCTGCTTGGCCTCGGAATGGTACTTCAGCCCGAACATGTCCTTGACATAGAAACTGTCGACCACCTGTTCGCCATAGGTCGCGATCACCGCATTGGCGATATAGACATTGGCCGCCGCCAGCGCCCGGGCCAGATCATACAACAGGCCGGGCCGGTCGCGGGTATCGACCTCGATGATCGTGTAGATGTCTGATCCCTCGTTGTCGAAGGTGATATGGGTCGGCACGTTGAACGCCTTTTCCCGCTTCTTGATCTTGTCGCGGGATTTCAGCGCATCGCGGGCCACCACCTCGCCCTTGAGGGTTTTCAGGATCATCTGGCTGAGCCGGGGCAGGCGGGCCGCCTCGTAGGGGTGGCCTTCGGCATCCTGGATCCAGAACGCATCGGTCACATAGCCGTCCTTGGTGGTATAGCTGCGGGCATCGACCACATTGGCCCCGACCAGCGCCAGCGCACCGGCCATGCGCGAAAAGATGCCGGGGTGATCCGCCATTGCGAAACAGGCGCGGGTGGCGTCGCGGTCCTCGTCCGGGTCGAGCCGGATTTCGATGCCGCCGGGGTCGCCGCTGTGTTCCAGCTGGCGCAGCATCTCGGCAAAGGTGACATGGGTTTCGACGTTGAACCCCTGCCAATAGGGGGGATAGTGGCGGGCGATCTCGGTCTTGACCTCGCCAGCGGGCCAGTCGGACAGGGCGGTGCGCAGCGCCTTCTTGGCCTCGTTGCCGCGCCCTTCGCGGTTGAGCGCTTCCATCCCCATTTCCAGCGCCCGCTTGGTTTCCGCATGCAGGGCGCGCAACAACGTGGCCTTCCAGTTGTTCCAGGTGTTGGGGCCGACGCCGCGAATGTCGCAGACGGTCAGCACCGTCAGCAGGTCCAGCCGCTTGGTCGTCTGCACCGCCTTGGCAAAGTCGCGCACGGTGCGCGGATCGGAGATATCGCGTTTCTGCGCCATGTCCGACATCAGCAGGTGATAGCGCACCAGCCATTCCACCGTTTCGCAATCGGCTTTGGACAGGCCCAGGCGGGGGGCTACCTTGCGGGCGATGCGGGCCCCCAGGATCGAGTGATCCTCGGGCCGGCCTTTGCCGATATCGTGCAGCAGCAGCGCCACATAGAGAACCTTGCGGTTCACCCCGGCCTTGAGGATGGACGAGGCCAGCGGCAGCGACTCGACCAGCTCTCCCTTTTCGATCTGGGCCAGGTTGACGATGGTCTGGATCGTGTGCTCGTCCACCGTATAGCTGTGATACATGTTGAACTGCATCATCGCGACGATGGGTTCGAACTCGGGCACAAAGGCCGACAGCACCCCCAACTCGTTCATCCGTCTGAGCGCCCGTTCCGGGTTGCCGTGTTTCAGGAGCAGGTCCAGGAAGATGCGCCGCGCCTCCTTGTCGTTGCGCATTCCGTCATCAATCAGGTCCAGATTGGCGGTGACCAGCCGCATCGCATCGGGATGGATCAGCATGCCGGTGCGCAGCGCTTCCTCGAAGATGCGCAACAGGTTCAGCTTGTCGGCCAGGAACGCCTCGGGGTCGACCACGTCCAGCCGGCCACGGACCACCTTATAGCCCTGCTTGATCCGGCGGCGGCGGCGAAAGATGCGCTCCAGCAGCGGCGCGCCCTTCATATGCGCCGCCTCCAGCTTGGTCAGGAAAATCCGCGTCAGCTCGCCCACGCGCGTGGCCTCGCGGAAGTATTTCTGCATGAACACCTCGACCCCGCGTCGCCCGGCGCGGTCCTGATAGCCCATGCGCGCAGCCACCTCTACCTGAAGGTCGAAGGTCAGCTGTTCGGTGGCCCGCCCGGTCACCAGATGCAGATGCGCGCGCACCGCCCACAGGAATTCCTCGGCTTGCACGAAGGTGCGGTATTCCGACGGGGTGAACAGGCCCAGCGGCACCAGTTCGGCGGTTTCCTTCACCTCGTAGATATACTTGGCGATCCAGTAGAGCGATTGCAGGTCGCGCAGCCCGCCCTTGCCTTCCTTGACGTTGGGCTCGACCATGTACCGCTCGCCCTGCTTGCGGTGGCGGGCGTCGCGTTCTTCCAGCTTGGCCTCGATGAATTCGCGCTGCGTATCTTTGTAAAGCTCGCTTTTCAGACGCTGATCCAGCGAGCGCGCCAGCGGGGCGTGCCCAGCCAGAAACCGGTGTTCCAGCATCGCGGTGCGGATGGTGAAATCGTCGCGTCCCAGCCTGATGCAATCCTTTACCGTGCGCGAGGAATGCCCGACCTTCAGCCGCAGATCCCAGAGGATGTAGAGCATCGATTCGATGACACTCTCGGCCCAGGCGGTGATCTTGTAGGGGGTCAGGAACAGCAGATCGACATCGGAAAACGGCGCCATCTCGCCGCGCCCGAAACCGCCCACCGCCAGTACAGCGATCCGTTCGCCCTGGGTCGGCGTGGCCAGCGGGTGCAGAATTTCCGAGGCCACATACATCGCCGTCTTGACCATCCCGTCGGTCAGATAGGTATAGGCGCGGGTCAGCGGGCGGGCGGCAAAGGGATCCTCGGCGAAGCCTTCGGCAATCGCGGCGCGGCCCGCATTCTGGACATCGCGCAGGATGGCCACGACGGCGCCGCGCAGGGCGGCGTTGTCGGCGGCCTCGGCCGCCGCCTCGGTGATCCGCGCGAACACGGCCGGGGTGTCGAACACCTCGGCCGGGTCGCAGATCAGATCGCCGGTCAGCCAGGGCTGGATCGGCAGGGCGCTATCGGCCGGTTCAGAATCCGGCGCCGGAGAAGCTTTGTGGGGCAGGGTCAATCACAACCACCTGTTTGTTCTGGATCGTGGCAATGGCCAGCCCCCGTTCATTAGTCCCGTCCGGGCGCAGACGGAAGATGCCGCCAACACCCTGGAACCCGGCGCTTTGCGTCAGGGCGGCGCCGGTCAGGGCGTCCGACTTGCCCGCGCCGACCAGCGCGCCGATGGCGGCAATGCCATCATAGGCCAGTCCGCCGATCGGGTGCGGTGCGCCGCCATAGGTGCTTTGATACCGGGCCCGGAAGGCGGCCGCCTTGGACGGATCGGGCAGTGCGAACCAGCCGCCCTGCACGCCAGGCAGTTCCAGCGTCTGCGCCGGAATGTCCCAGCGGGTGAGACCGATGAACTGGGTCTGGGCCGGCGAAACGCCCGCCTCGGGCAACAGCTGGGTATAAAGCGGCAGCGCCCCGGCGGTGGTCGAGGTAAAGAAGACCGAGTCGGCGCCGGTGCCATCGACCGTTGCCTTGACCTGCGGAACCGAGTTGATCACGCCCTGCTGCGAGCGCTCGTAGGCGACCGTTCCGGCAAGCTTGGCACTGCTGCGCGAAATCGCGTCAGAGATCGCCGCCCGGCCCAGCTGGCCGGCCTCGTCGGTGCTGTGCACCACGACGATGTTGCCCTTGCCTTGACGCGCGGCAAAACTCACCAGCCGGTCCGCGCTGTTGTTGAAGGTCGGCCCCAGGACAAAGACATTGCCCCCGGCGATATTGACGTTGTTGGAAAAGGACAGAACGTTCACGTTCTGGTTCAGAACTGCCAACCCCGCGGCATTGGCCGCCTGGGCATAGACCGGGCCGAGGATGATCTTGGCGCCCTCGCCAACGGCCTGTTTGGCAACCGCCGCCGCGGTGCCGGCATCACCCGCCGTGTCATAAACGCGCAGGTCGATCTGTACATTCTGCAGATCGGCGATGGCCATGCGGGCGGCGTTCTCCAGGCTTTGCGCCAGGACCGCGTCACCCGACTGGGCCGAGCCGCGTGGCACCAGCAGTGCAACGGGAACCGGTTTCGAGGTATTGATGCTGGGACCGCCGCCACCGATGGCGACCGGCTCGCAGGCCGATAACAGCGCAGCCGCCGCCAAGGCCATCGCGGAAAGGGCAATCTTGCGGGCGGGGTTGAAAACGGCAAACATCTAATCAATAGCTCCTTGATCCGGCGGCGGCCCGCCGCATTGGTCGAGCCGCGATAATAAACGTCATGAAACACGGGTCCAGCGTTGAATTACCAAAAGCTCAGATTGCCTGCGGGCCTGTATTTCGTCGGCACCCCGATCGGGTCGGCGCGCGACATCACGCTCAGGGCGCTGGATGTGCTCGCTTCGGCCGAGGTGATCGCCGCCGAGGATACACGCTCGCTGCGCCATCTGCTTGATATTCACGGTGTGCCGCTCGATGGGCGGCGGGTCCTTGCCTATCACGATCATTCCGGCGCCGGGGCGCAGGCGCGGCTGCTGGAGGCATTGGCCGAGGGCAAGTCGGTGGCCTATGCCTCGGAGGCGGGGATGCCATTGATCGCCGATCCCGGTTTCGAATTGAGCCGCGCCGCCGCCGAGGCGGGACATATGGTGACCTGCGCACCGGGGCCATCGGCGGTGCTGACGGCGCTGACGCTTGCGGGCCTTCCGACGGATGCGTTTTTCTTCGCGGGGTTCCTGCCCAACGCCGCGGCGGCGCGCAAAACCCGACTCGAAACTTTGCGCGGGGTGCCCGGCACGCTGGTGTTTTACGAATCGCCCAAACGCCTGGCGGCCAGCCTGCGCGACATGGCAGAGGTGCTTGGCGGTGAGCGGCCAGCGGCACTGTGCCGTGAGTTGACCAAGAAATTCGAAGAGACCCGCCGCGATACCTTGGCCGGTCTGGCCGAAGCGCTGGCCGAGGCGCCGGTCAAGGGCGAGGTTGTGCTGCTGGTGGATCGCGCCCGTTCAGGCCCGGTTAAGGATTCCGACATAGAACAGGATCTGCTTGCGGCGCTTGAAACGCATTCCGTCCGGGATGCCGCCGATCTGGTGGCGCGCATGCATGATGTGCCCCGGCGCCCGGTCTACCAGTTGGCGCTGAAGCTCGGGAAGGGATGACATGAAGGCGCTTGCATCGCGCGGGACCCGAAATCACCTGGCCGGAGAAGCGGCCGAGAATTCGGTGCTGCGCGATTATGAGCGGCGCGGATATCACCTGGTCCGCCGCCGCTGGCGCGGCAGATGCGGCGAGATTGACCTGATCGCCCGGTCGGGTGACGAGGTCGTCTTTGTCGAGGTCAAGCAGAGCCGGGATTTCGCGCGTGCCGCCGAAAGCCTGGGTGCGCGCCAGATGAAACGCCTGCATGCGGCCGCGGCCGAGTTTCTGGCAGAGGAACCCGACGGGCAGCTGACGCCGATGCGCTTTGATGTGGCACTTGTCGATGGAACCGGTCGGCTTGAAATCGTCGAGAATGCCTTTGGTCATGGCTGATCGCCATTGAACCCACTGCCCCTCTGCGCCATGTATCTGGGCAATCGATAGAGGGACTTGCCATGAAGATCGCCTTTCAGATGGACCCGATCGGGGCCGTGAACATCAATGCCGACAGCTCTTTCCGGCTGGCCGAAGAGGCGCAGGCGCGTGGGCATGAGCTGTTCTATTACGGCCCTGATCAACTGGCCTATCAAGAGGGCCGGATCACCGCGCGTGGGCATGACATGACCGTGCAGCGCGTGGCTGGCGACCCGGCCGTTCTTGGGCCGCTGCGCGAGGTCGATCTGGCCGAATTCGATGTGGTCTGGCTGCGCCAGGATCCGCCGTTCGACATGCATTACATCACCTCGACCCATCTGCTGGACCGGCTCAAGGGGCAGACGCTTGTGGTCAACGACCCGTTCTGGGTGCGCAACTATCCCGAGAAGCTGCTGGTTCTGAATTTCCCCGAGCTGACCCCGCCCACCACCATCGCGCGTGATCTGGACACCATCCGCGCGTTCAAGGCCCGACATGGCGACATCATCCTGAAGCCGCTTTATGGCAATGGCGGTGCTGGCGTGTTCCGTCTGGACGAGAATGACCGCAACCTGTCGTCGCTGCACGAATTGTTCGTGGGGTTCTCGCGTGAGCCGCTGATCGTGCAGAAATACCTGCCGGATGTGCGCAAGGGCGACAAGCGGGTGATCCTCGTCGATGGAGAGGCCGTCGGTGCCATCAACCGGGTGCCCGCCGAGGGCGAGGTGCGGTCGAACATGCACGTGGGCGGGCGGCCCGAGAAGATCGGGTTGACCGACCGCGACCGCGAGATTTGCACCGCCATCGGCCCGCTCCTGCGGGAAAAGGGACAGATCTTTGTCGGGATCGACGTGATCGGCGACTATCTGACCGAGATCAACGTGACCTCGCCGACCGGTATTCAGGAACTGGAGCGCTTCGATGGGGGGAACATCGCCGGTCGTATCTGGGAAGCCATCGAGGCCAAGCTCTGAGCGTGCGGCAGGCGGCCGTTTTCCGTCGCGGAAAACGGCCCGGAAAACGAGTCGTTTTCCGGCACCCTCAATTCAATGCCTTGGCTGATACCCGAAAGCTGAGCGCTTCGGCGATATGGGGGCGGCGAATATCGGGTTCTCCGGCAAGATCGGCGATGGTGCGTGCCACCCGCAGGATGCGGTGATAGGCGCGCGCCGACAGGCCGAACCGGTCGGCGGCGGTGAGCAATAGATCGCGTCCCTCGGCATCCGGCGTGGCGATTTCTTCCAGCGCCTTGCCCTCGGCATCGGCATTCTGCCGCAATGTCGGATGGCCGCCGAAGCGCGCGGTCTGAACCGCCCGCGCCGCCGCCACCCGGGCCGCCACCTCGGCCGAGCCTTCGGCGCTGGGCGGCAGGTCGAGATCGGTGAAGGCCACTGGTGGCACCTCGATCCTGAGGTCGAACCGATCCATCAGGGGTCCCGAGATGCGACCCAGATAGTCTTCGCCACAGACGGGCACCCGGGCACAGGCCCGCGCCGGATCGCTGAGATAGCCGCAGCGGCAGGGATTGGCCGCCGCCACCAGCATGAACCGGCAGGGATATTTCACATGGGCGTTGGCGCGCGCCACCATCACCTCGCCGGTCTCGATTGGCTGGCGCAGGGTTTCCAGCACGGTGCGCGGAAACTCGGGGAATTCATCCATGAACAGCACCCCGTTATGGGCCAGGCTGATCTCTCCCGGTTTCGCGCCCTTGCCGCCGCCCACAATCGCGGCCATCGAGGCGGTGTGATGGGGTTCGCGAAACGGCCGGGTGCGGCTGATCCCGCCCTGGTCGAGCAGGCCGCAGAGCGAATGGATCATCGAGGTTTCCAGTGCCTCGACGGGGGTCAATGGCGGCAGGATGCCGGGGATGCGGGCGGCCAGCATGGATTTGCCCGACCCGGGTGTGCCGATCATGATCATGTGATGTCGGCCCGCCGCCGCGATTTCCAGCGCCCGTTTGGCCCGTTCCTGTCCCTTGACCTCGCGCAGATCGCGCTCAAAGGCGGCGGCGCTGACCTCTCCGGGGCGGGCTGCGTCGATCGGGGCCTGCCCGGTAAAATGGCGCACCACCGCTGATAGGGATGTGGCCCCGATCACCTTGGCCGCGTCAACCCAGGCCGCCTCGGCGCTGGACGCTTCGGGGCAGAGCAGCAGCCAGTCCTCTGCAGCTGCCGTCATCGCGGCGGGCAGCGCGCCAACCACCGGCACCAACGACCCGTCGAGCGACAGTTCCCCCAGCGCCAGCGTCGCCTCCGCGGCATCTGCGGGCACGATCTCCAGCGCGGCCAGCAAGGCCAGCGCGATGGGCAGGTCGAAATGGCTGCCCTCCTTGGGCAGGTCGGCGGGGGACAGGTTGATGGTGATCCGTTTCGATGGCAGCGCGATGGCCATGCCGCTGAGCGCGCTGCGCACCCGGTCGCGCGCCTCGGACACCGCCTTGTCCGGCAGGCCGACAATGGAGAAGGCGGGCAGGCCCGGCGTGACGGCGCATTGCACCTCGACCGGGCGGGCCTCGACCCCCTGAAACGCAACGGTATGGGCGCGGGCGACCATGTGGAACCTGCCTCTTGGTTAACGCTTCGTTGCTACCCCGAGGCAGGTTTAAGAATGGTTAACCCTTGGCCACCATCGCGGTGAATTTCGGCCATGCGCCGGGATCGGCCACCGTCTTGTCACGGCAGAACGCGTTGCAGAACCCCCAGACGCGCCCATCGAGTTCCAGGAAATCGCTCACCGGATCGCCGGAATAGGGGCAGGCTGTGTTGACCGAGGGGCCGGCCTCGACCGCGCGCGCGGCGCCGGGGGTGCCCACGGGCCAATCCCGCACCGGCAGGTCCAGCCCATAAGGCATCGGATCGTAGCGCACCGTCAGCCCCATTGCCCGCCATTGCCGTACGGCGGTATCGCCGAGCAGGAACAGGCAATAGTCCCGCGCCGCAGCGCTAACCGGCAGGCCATAACCGATGATGCGCGCGGCGACCGGCACATAGAACACATCCGCCAATGAATAGGTACCAAAGAGCGGCCCTGTCGCGGCGCCCGACACCGCCCTGGCATGCGACCAGAGCGTTTCGATGCGCGCCAGATCGGCCAGCGTTCCCGCACCGGGCTGAAACCCCTCGTAGCAATGGAGAAGCTGCATCGGGCATTCGCCGCGCAGGGCGGTGAAGCTCGACACCATCTCGGCGCACAGCCAGCGGGCGGTGGCGCGGGCGGCGGGATCTGCGGGCCACAGCCCGGCCTCGGGATGCCGCTCGGCCAGGGTCTCGGCCATGGCGAGGCTCTGGCCCAGTGCGATGCCGTCGGGTGTGCGCAGCGCCGGCACCTGTCGTGCCGGAGCCACGGGCGCCAGATCGGCGGCCATGGTGCCGGAATAAAGCCCCACCAGATGCGAGCGATAGGGGATACCGAATTTCTCAAGCATCAGCCAACCGCGCAGCGACCAGCTGGAGAAACTGCGGTCGCCGATATAAAGATCATATGTCATGAGCGGCACGTTACGCGGCAGGCAAATCGCCGGTAAATCGACGTTTCGTGCGGCGTAGCATCACACCAGATGATTGATCCGCCCGACCTCCCACCCCTGCGGCAGGCGCGTGATCTCGGTCACCGACAGGTTGTCGATCCGGTGGGCAAAGGCCTGGTCGGCTTCCAGCCGCAGCGCGCGCTGCACCTGGGTCAGGATCATGCCGAAATGGCCGACCACGATCAGATCGGCACCGGGATGGGCGGCGATCAGCGCGTCGATCTCGGCATCGACGCGGGCACAGACCTCGTTCCAGCTTTCACCGCCAGGCGGGCGCACATCGCCGGGGGTTTCCCAATAGGCGCGGATATGTTCGGGATCCTCGGCCTCGATTTCGGCAAAGCGGCGCAGTTCCCAGGCGCCAAAGTGGATCTCGCGCAGCGCGGCCCGGTGCGGCAGGCGGGTGCGGTCACCCTGGATGGCGCTGGCGGTATCGGCGGCGCGGCGCAGGTCGGACGAGACGACCAGCGCCTGTGGCGGCAGATGCGCCGCGAGGCGGGTCAGAAAGCCGGTATCACTCAGATCGGCGGGCAGGTCGGACCAGCCGACCATGGATTTTGCATGGGTGGGGCCGTGACGGACCAGATGTAGGCGGGTCACGGCAACTGCCCCTTAAGCGCCAAGGGCAGCCCGGCGACCACCAGCACGACCAGATCGGCCTCGGCCGCCAGCGCGATGTTGAGCCGCCCCTGCGCCTCGCGGAACCGGCGCGCCAGTGCGTTTTCGGGCACGATGCCGTGCCCCACCTCGTTCGAGACCATGACTAGCTGCGCCGGGCAATGGCGGATCGCGGCCATCAGCCGTTCCTGCGCGGCGTCCAGATCGCCCTCGGCCAGCAAGTGATTGCTCAGCCACATGGTGGCGCAGTCAAACAGGCAGATATCCCGCGCACTCAGCGCGGACAGGGCCGGGCCGGGCTCCAGCGGTTCCTCGATCGTGGTCCAACCCGGCCCGCGCTGGACCAGATGCCGGTCGATCTTGGCCTGCATCTCGGCATCAAAAACTTGTGAACTGGCGAAATAAACACGGGATTTTCCAGTGGAAACAACCATCTGTTCGGCAAATGACGACTTGCCCGATGCCGCACCGCCCAGAACCAAGGTGAATTTGGGATACAACATTCCTACCTTTCTGGTGATCCATCCGCGCAATCCGTGCGTAATGGGGAGGACGGCTCAGGGAAAGTCAAGCTGAGCGCCGGACATTTGGGGAGAGATGTATGGCACTGAACGACCCGCAGGACAAACGCATGTCCCGACAGGCGATGAAGGCCGAACTGCTCGATGCCGAGACCGAGCTGGCCCTGGCCTATGCCTGGCGCGACCACCGCGACGAGGCCGCCTTGCACCGCCTGATCACCGCCTATATGCGGCTGGCGATCTCGATGGCGGCCAAGTTCAAACGCTATGGCGCCCCGATGAACGACCTGATCCAGGAGGCCGGTCTGGGCCTGATGAAGGCCGCCGACAAGTTCGACCCGGATCGGGGCGTGCGGTTTTCGACCTATGCGGTCTGGTGGATCAAGGCCAGCATCCAGGACTATGTGATGCGCAACTGGTCGATGGTGCGGACAGGCTCGACCTCAAGCCAGAAATCGCTGTTTTTCAACATGCGCCGGGTGCAGGCCCGGCTGGAGCGCGAGGCCGCCACCGACGGGCTGGCGCTGGACCGGCATCAGCTGCACCAGATGATCGCCTCGGAAATCGGGGTGCCGCTGCGCGATGTGGAGATGATGGAGGGCCGGCTTTCGGGCTCGGATTTCTCGCTGAACGCGACCCAGGCCTCGGACGAGGAGGGGCGCGAATGGATCGAGGCGCTTGAGGACGAGAGCGAGCAGGCCGCCGAACTGGTGGCCCACCGGCACGATACCGAACAGCTGCGCGACTGGCTGATCGAGGCGATGCAGGCGCTGAACGAGCGCGAGCGCTTCATCGTGCGCGAGCGCAAGCTGCGTGACGAGCCGCGCACGCTGGAAAGCCTGGGCGATGAACTGGGGCTGAGCAAGGAGCGGGTGCGGCAGTTGGAAGCGGCGGCCTTTGCCAAGATGCGCAAGAGCCTTGAAGCGCGCTCGCGCGAGGTGCAACACTTCCTGGTATGAAACAGTTTTTTGCCGCGGGCCTGGCGCTGGCCCTGTGTTTGATCGCCCCGTTGCGGGCGGCATCCGCCGGTGAGCTGATCCCCGAGGACATCCTTGCGGCCATGCGGCAGGCTGACGTGGTGATCCTGGGCGAGACCCATGACAACCCGCGTCACCATCTGGTGCAGGCCGAGGCAATTGCCGCGCTTCAACCGGGTGCCGTAGTTTGGGAGATGTTGACCGAGGAGGGTGCCCAGCGCCTCAGACGCAAGGCCGTGAACGATCCCGCCGAGCTGGAACGCATCCTGCAATGGGCGGAGCTGGGCTGGCCACCGCTGGCGATGTACCTACCGGTCTTCGAGGCGGCGGATGCGCCCGTTTATGGCGCGCTGGTGCCGCGGGCCGCGGCGCGGGCGGCAATGGAGACCGGGGCCGCCGCCGCAATGGGCGCGGATGCCGCGCGCTTTGGTCTGACCGTGCCGCTGGCCGAGGCGGATCAGGCCGCGCGCGAGGCCGATCAGCAGGCTGCCCATTGCAACGCGATGCCGCCCGAGATGCTGCCACAGCTGGTGGCGATCCAGCGCCTGCGCGACGCGGTGCTGGCGCGGGCCATCCTGCGGGCGCAGGATGAAACAGGCGGCCCGGTCGCGGTGATCACCGGCAATGGCCACGCGCGGGCCGACCGGGGCATCCCGGTCTTTCTGTCCCGGATATCCCCGGGCCTGCGCGTCTATGTGCTGGGCCAGTCCGAAGGTGGCCTTATCGAGGGCCGGTTCGATGCGGTGATCGACAGCCCCGCCGCCCCGCGTGAAGACCCTTGTGCCGCTTTCGACAAGAGCTGAGGCCCGGGGTTTTGTGCTGGCGCTTGACCGGCGGCGGGCCTAAGTTCAGGGCCGACCCGGGTTTTCGGAGACGCGCGCCATGCTGGCTTCCAAACGCATCCTGCTGATCATCGGTGGCGGCATTGCCGCTTACAAGACGCTGGACCTGATCCGGCGGCTGCGCGAACGCGGCGCAGCGGTGACGCCGGTGCTGACCGGTGCCGCCGAGGAGTTCGTGACGCCGCTTTCGGTCTCGGCCCTTGCGGGAGAAAAGGTCTATCGCGCGCTTTTCGACCTGACCGACGAGGCCGAGATGGGCCATATCCAGCTGTCGCGCTCGGCCGATCTGGTGGTGGTGGCGCCCGCCACCGCCGATCTGATGGGCAAGATGGCGGCGGGGCTGGCCAATGACCTCGCCTCGACCCTTTTGATGGCAACGGATACCCCGGTGCTGATCGCTCCGGCGATGAATGTGCGCATGTGGCAGCATCCGGCGACACGGCGCAACCACGCGCAGCTGGCGGCGGATGGCATCCGTTTCATCGGGCCGAACGAGGGCGACATGGCCTGCGGCGAATACGGGCCGGGGCGGATGTCGGAACCGCTGGAAATCGTGGCCGCCATCGAGGCGGCGCTGGGCGACGGGCCGCTCAAGGGCAAGCGGGTGCTGGTGACCTCGGGCCCCACGCATGAGCCGATCGACCCGGTGCGCTACATCGCCAACCGGTCCTCGGGTGCGCAGGGAACAGCGGTGGCGCGTGCCTTGGCGGCGCTGGGCGCCGAGGTCGTGTTTGTTACCGGCCCGGCTGACGTACCGCCCCCGGATGGGGTCGAGGTGGTGCGCGTTCAAAGCGCGCGCGAGATGGACGCCGCCGTTGATGCGGCCCTGCCGGTGGATGCAGGGGTGTTTGCGGCGGCGGTTGCCGATTGGCGCGTGGCCAGCGCCTCGGACCGCAAGCTGAAGAAGTCCAGGGACGGGCTGCCGGTGCTGGAATTTGCCGAGAACCCGGACATCCTGAAACGGGTGAGCCGGATGGAAGCAGGCCGCCCGCCGCTGGTGGTGGGATTTGCCGCCGAGACCAATGACGTGATCGAGAATGCCACTGCGAAGCGGCTGCGCAAGGGCTGTGACTGGATCGTGGCCAATGATGTCAGCCCGGCCACCGGCATCATGGGCGGCAGCGAGAATGCGGTGATCCTGATCACCGGCGAGGGGGCCGAGGAATGGCCGCGCATGAGCAAGGAGGCGGTTGCCGACCGTCTGGCCCGGCGCATCGCCGAGACCTTGGTGGGGTAGAGATTTTTCGCCGAAAAATCTCGCGCGCCGCGCGGGAGGCGCAATGGAACAGGAAGGGTCGACATGGTTGCCATTCGGGTGATCCGGGATGCGGGGGCGGATACGCAGGTACCGCTGCCGTCTTACGAGACGACCGGCGCGGCGGGGGCCGATATCCGGGCCAATTTGCCTGATCGCGGGTCGCTGACGCTGGCCCCGGGCGGGCGGGCGCTGATCCCGACCGGACTGCGCGTCGAGATCCCTGCAGGTTACGAGATTCAGATCCGCCCCCGGTCGGGCCTGGCGCTGAAACACGGGATCACCCTGCCCAACACGCCTGGCACCATCGACAGCGATTATCGCGGGCCGCTTGGGGTAATCCTGCTGAACGCGGGCGCCGAGCCGTTCGAGGTGGTCCATGGCGAGCGGATCGCCCAACTGGTGGTGGCCCCTGTGGTGCAGGCCCGGTTCGAGTTGACCGAAGCCTTGGGTGAAACAGAACGCGGGGCGGGCGGTTTCGGCTCGACAGGGCGCGGCTGATGCTGCTGGTGCTGGCACTGGCGGCGGGTCTCTGGACCATGGGCCATGTGATGGGCGTGTCCCGCCGGGCCCGGCTGGTGATGCTCTGCGCCCTCTTTGCCGTTGTTCTGATGTTGCAATTCGCCTTGCCTGTGTCGCACCCGCTGCGCGCGGCGACCGGCGGGTCGCCTGCGCTCTGGCTGCTGATTGGCGGCTTTGCCCTTCTGGCCTTTGGCTATGGCAGCGGGGTCGCCTGGCTCAAGGCGCGCGCGCAGGGCCGACCTGCCGAGACCACGGCAAAACCCGGCAGTTTCACCGAGACCGAGCTGGACCGTTACGCCCGCCATATCGTGTTGCGCGAGTTGGGCGGACCAGGGCAGAAGCGGCTGAAGCAGGCGCGGGTTCTGGTGATCGGGGCCGGGGGGCTGGGCGCGCCCGCGCTGCAATATCTGGCGGCGGCAGGGGTCGGCACCATCGGTGTGATCGACGATGATGTGGTCGAGAACGCCAACCTGCAACGGCAGGTGATCCACCGCGATGCCGATATCGGCAAGCCCAAGGTGTTTTCGGCCGAGGCCGCCATGCTGGCGCAGAACCCGGCGATAGCCGTGCGCCCCTATCACCGGCGCCTGACCGAAGAGATCGCGGCCGATCTGTTTGCCGATTACGATCTGATCCTGGACGGGACCGACAATTTCACCACCCGCTATCTGGCCAACCAAGTGGCGGTGGCACAGGGCAAGCCTCTGATCTCGGGGGCGCTGTCGCAATGGGAAGGGCAGCTGAGCGTCTTTCACCCGGCAGGCGATACGCCCTGTTACCAGTGCATCTTTCCCGAGGCGCCCGCGCCCGGGCTGGCGCCGTCCTGTGCCGAGGCCGGGGTGATCGGCCCCTTGCCCGGCGTGGTGGGGGCGATGATGGCGGTCGAGGCGATCAAGCTGATCACCGATGCCGGAGCGCCCCTCAAGGGTGAAATGCTGATCTATGACGCGCTTTATGGCGAAAGCCGCAAGATTCGGCTCAGCCGCCGGGCCGATTGCCCGATTTGCGGCCAGGGGTGACCCGGCCCGAGGTCGCCGACGCGAGATGAGCACAGAAACGTTTCACGCCGAACTGGCCAATTATCTCGGGGTCGGGGACCTGCGCAGCGACTATCCCGATGGCGGCTGGTCGTGGAACCGCCACAGGCTGACACTGGGCCGCTACCGGGTGGAGTTGACGCAGGACCGCCAGATCGTCGCGCAGCGCCCGCGTGGTGGCGGGCTGATCCCGTCCACCCAACTTGCCATTTCCGGTGTGCGCAGCTTTGCCGAGGGCGAGCGGGTGAGCGACGATCTCTGCCGCCTGTTGTCATTGGCGGCGCAGTCGCAGGTGGTGCCGCTCAGCTACCGGTTCGGCGGTCGCGGACGCCAACCCCTGCACCCGATGGGGCAGGCAATCTATTTACGTCCTCTGTTGCCCATTCGTGACGGCGCCGCGATGCGGACCTATTTGGAAACGGTCTGGCCGCCTTGTTACCCTGCGCAACGAGATCGTGCATTTCGGCCTGTCCCATCGCCCTACGAGTCGCTGCGCGACCACCACGACCGTAGAAAGGAAATCCTGCACGAATACCTGCTGCGCCTGTTGGACTATCGCGGTCGGATGCTTCTCTATCGCCATGCGGCGCGGGTGGGCAAGGATATCGGTTGAACACACGGCAACCGCGCCGGGGGCCCGTTGGGCGCCCGGCGCCGGGCCCAACGCCGCCAGTGGGCATCTTTGATGCCTGCGCGGGGGCGGGAGCCTCCCCGGCCTGGATCAGACCTGGATCAGACCGGCTCGGATTTCGCCGATTTGGTCGCCTTGCGGGCCAGATCTTGGGCTTCGTTCAGCGTTTCGCCAACCGCCTCGGCCTCGGTCTTGGACACGTAATCGGCACAGCGCGAGACGGTGTCGAACCACTCGCGCGCATCCTCGACCAGCCGTTCGACCGAATGGCGCTGCCAGTCCATCACGGTTTCCATCGCCTGGGCCGGATTGGCCGGATCAGCGGCGGTGGCGCTGCGCGCTGCGTCCAGCGCGGTGCGGATCGCCTCGTGCCGGCGCTCGAACCAATGGCGGGTAAAGCGCTCGGATTCGGCCAGCAGCTTCTCCTGCGCGTCCCAGAACTGTTCCAGCTGCGGCTTGACCAGCGATGTCATCGACACCGGTCCTTGCATGGATTTCAACACCTCGGTGAACGAGGCGGGGGTGATCTTGGTTGTTTCTGTCTTGGCCATCTCTTCTCTCCCGGTCACGGTTACCGGCCCGAGTCTGGCAGACCCGCGCGGGGCCTGCCTTAACCCAGATCAATATGGCGGGTTTCCGCCTGCGCCCCGGCCTGTCGAGGTTAGGCGATCGCCCGATCCAGATCGGCGATCAGGTCCTCGGGGTCTTCCAGCCCCACCGACAGGCGGAAAATCCCGTCGCCCGCATAGGCGCGATAGGCTTCCAGTTGGGCGCCCTCCAGCCGGAACGAGGTTTCCATCAGCCCCTCGGTCCCCATCCAGAAGATCAGGCTGCGGTGATGGCCCAGAGACACGGCATAATGGATCACCTCAAGCCGCTCGATCATCTGCCGGGCCAGGCGTTCGCCCGTGGCGGCATCGCCCACCTGGAACGAGATCATCGCCGACATGTTCGACATCTGCCGCGCGGCAAGCTCCGCCTGCGGATGTGATGGCAGGCCGGGATAGATCACCCGACCGACGCGGGGATCGGCCTCCAGCCACTCGGCCACCGCATGTGCGCCCGCCGCATGCGCCTTCATCCTGAGCGGCAGCGTGGCGGCGCCGCGCGCGATCAGCCAGGCGTTGAAGGGTGACAGCACCCCGCCGTGATGGATCGCCGCCTCGACCCGCATCCGCGAGACCAGATCGGCCCGGCCACAGACCGCACCCGCCACCGCATCGCCATGGCCGCAGATGTATTTGGTGACCGAATGCATGGTCAGATCGACGCCCAGTGCAACCGTGTCCATTCCCAGGGGCGAGGCAAAGGTGGCGTCACAGCTCAACAGCGCGCCTGCCTGCCGTGCCAGGGCCGAGATCGCGGCCAGGTCGGTCAGCCGCCCGATCGGGTTCACCGGCGTTTCGGTATGGATCAGCCTGGTCTCGGGCCGGATCGCCGCCGCCACGGCGGCAAGGTCGGACATGTCCACGGTGCTGACCGCGATCCCCATCCGGGGCAGCGTGTCGCGCGCCAGTTCCGCCACGCCCGCATAAGAGACATCGGATACGATCACATGATCGCCTGCCGACAGGAAGGTGAAGAAGATCGCCGCCGCCGCCGCCATGCCCGACGCGGTGCACAGGCAGGCCTCGGTTCCCTGCATCGCGGCGATCTTGGCCTCGAGCATCGCGACGGTTGGATTGGCCCAGCGCGAATAGGCATAGGGGCTTTGCGGCGTCAGGTCATGGGCAGAGAAGCCCAGCACATCCTCGGACACATAGGTCGAGGACATGTGGATCGGCGGTGCCGAGGCCAGCGTTGCCGGATCCGGGGCCTCTCCGGCGTGAATTGCGGTGGTCATCGGGCCCGCCGGGCGGTTGGTCTTTGTCATAGTGTCTCCTCCTCGCGGCCGAGCCTGCGGGGCCAACGAACGGGATGCAACCCGGTTTCGCGCTGGCACCTCTGGACCATTGCGGCCCGCGCTCCTAGCTTGTCGGACAAAGGAGAGCCGCATGACCAATCCCATCCTTGCCGACTGGCAGACCCCGTTCGACATCGCCCCGTTCGACCGGATCGCAGACAGCGATTTCGCCCCGGCGCTGGAGGTGGCGCTGGCCGAACACCGGGCCGAGATCGCCGCCATCGCCGACAGCCCCGAGGCGCCGACCTTTGCCAATGTGATCGAGGCGCTCGAGGCGGCAGGCGGCGCGCTGGACCGGGTGCTGGGCGTGTTCTTTACCGTGGCGGGTGCGGACAGCAATCCGGCGCGCGAAGAATTGCAGCGCGCGTTCTCGCCCCAGCTGGCGGCGCATTTTTCCGAGATTTCGGCCAACAAGGCGCTGTTCGCCCGCGTCGCCGCCGTGTGGGAGGCGCGCGCGGATCTCGAACTGAGCGACGAACAGCAGCGGGTGCTGATGCTGACCCATCGTGGCTTTGTCCGTGCGGGCGCGGCGCTCAGCGGTGAGGCTGAAGCGCGGATGAAAGAGATCAAGGCGCGACTGGCGGTGCTGGGTACCGAATTCACCCAGAACCTGCTGGCGGACGAGCGCGACTGGTTCATGGACCTGTCCGAGGACGATCTGGAGGGGCTGCCTGATTTCGTCACCGCCGCCGCCCGCGCGGCGGGGCAAGAAAAAGAGGCCGCAGGCCCGGTGGTGACCCTGTCGCGCTCGCTGATCGTGCCGTTCCTGCAATTCTCGCCGCGCCGCGATCTGCGTGAGCGGGCCTATCGCGCCTGGGTGGCGCGTGGGGCCAATGGCGGCAAGACCGACAACCGCGCCATCGCGACCGAGACCCTGACCCTGCGCCAGGAGCGCGCGGCGCTATTGGGCTATGACAGTTTCGCCGCATACAAGCTGGAAACCGAGATGGCGCGTAGCCCCGACCGGGTGCGCGATCTCTTGATGCAGGTCTGGGCACCCGCCCGCGCGCGGGCCGAGGCGGATGCCGAGGTGCTGACGGCGATGATGCAGGAGGACGGGATCAACGGCCCGCTGGAACCCTGGGACTGGCACTATTACGCGGCACGGCGGCGCAAGGCCGAGCATGATCTGGATGAAGCGGCGCTGAAACCCTATCTGCAGCTCGACCGCATGATCGAGGCGTCCTTTGCCTGTGCCAACCGCCTGTTCGGGCTGGAGTTCCGCCCGCTCGACATCGCGCTCTATCACCCCGATTGCCGGGCCTGGGAGGTGACACGGGATGGTCGGCATGTGGCCGTCTTTATCGGCGACTATTTCGCGCGCGGCTCGAAACGCTCGGGCGCCTGGTGCTCGGCGATGCGGGCGCAGGCGAAGTTCCCGCGCACCCAGGCGCCGGTGGTGATCAACGTCTGCAACTTCGCCAAGGGCGATCCGGCGCTGCTGAGCTATGATGACGCGCGCACTCTGTTTCATGAATTCGGCCACGCGCTGCACCAGATGCTGTCGGATGTGACCTATGAAAGCGTGTCGGGCACATCGGTCGCGCGCGATTTCGTGGAACTGCCCAGCCAGCTTTACGAGCATTGGCTGGAGGTGCCCGAGGTGCTGGCCGAGTTCGCCACCCATGCCGAGACCGGTGCGCCGATGCCCGCCGAGATGCTGGAAAAGGTGTTGGGCGCGGCCAATTTTGACCAAGGGTTCCAGACGGTGGAATATGTCGCCTCGGCCCTGGTGGACCTGGCGTTTCACGACGGCCCGGCGCCGTCTGATCCGATGGCGAAACAGGCCGAGGTGCTGGCGGAGCTGGGGATGCCCCATGCCATCGGCATGCGGCACGCCACCCCGCATTTCGCGCATGTCTTTGCCGGTGATGGCTATAGCTCGGGCTATTACAGCTATATGTGGTCCGAGGTGATGGATGCCGACGCCTTTGCCGCGTTCGAGGAGGCGGGCGGTGCCTTTGACCCGGACCGGGCCGAAGCGCTGGAGCGGCATATCCTGTCGACAGGCGGGTCGCGCGATGCCGAGGACCTCTATCTGGCCTTCCGGGGCCGCTTGCCGGGGGTCGAGGCCCTGCTCAAAGGCCGCGGATTGATCGCGGCCTGAGATTTTTCGTCGAAAAATCTCGCCTCCGGCGGGCGTGTTTTCGGTGAAATGAAGGGGCGCAGGGTCAATAGCCGAGGCTGCGGTCGACCAGGTGCAGGAACATCTCGCCGCTTTCGCCCCGGCGAATATTCTCGCAGATCACCTGTGCTGCCGTTTCGGGACGGGTTTCCGAGGCGATATGCGGGGTGACGGTGACATTGGGATGTCCCCAATAGGGATGATCGCGGGGCAGCGGTTCGATGCGGAACACATCGAGCGTCGCATGGCCCACCTGCCCGCTGTCAAGCGCGGCAAGCAGGGCGTCGTCGTCGATCAGCGGCCCGCGTCCGGGATTGATGATGCGGGCGCCCCGGGGTAGGCGGGCCAGCGTTTGGGTATTAAGCGTGTTTTCGGTTGCCGCTGTGCTGGGCAGCAGCAGAACGAGGATTTCGGCGCGGGCCAGCGCCTGGTCCAGCCCGTCCGGCCCATGCAGGCAGGCGATGCCGGGCAGTTCCTTGGGCGATCTGCTCCACCCCGTGACCTGGAAGCCGAGTGCGCTCAGGGCGCGCGCGGCGGCCTCTCCCAGCGCGCCGAGGCCCAGGATGGTGACCTGCCTCTGGCTGGCCAGTGGTGGCACGTCCTGGCGCCAGTCGCCGTTCAGCCCGTGGATATGGGCATCCATCCCGAGATGGTAGCGCAGCACATGCCCCACCACCCATTCGGTCATGCCCTGGGTCAGCCCGTGATCGACCATCCGCGCCAAGGGCACCGTCAGGGTGGGATTGTCCGCGATGCTCTCGACCCCGGCCCAGAGGCTCAACACCGCCTTGAGCCGGGTGAAGGGGGTGAAATCGCGCAGGCCGCCATTGGGGGCATAGACGACATAGTCGACCTCCTCCGGTGGGAAGTCTCTGCGCAGGTCAAAGTCGATGCCCATTTCACGGAGATAGGTCGAGATCAGCGGCTGATAGACGGGCCAAAGTTCGGAACGCGCGGAAAAGAGCACATTTGCGGGCATCAGGGAGCCTTTCACTAGGTCAGCGGGGCCGGTGGATATGGGCGCTGTGCACAAGGCCGAACGCCACCAGCAGCACCAGCATGGCAGAACCGCCATAGCTGACCATCGGCAGCGGCACCCCGACCACCGGGGCGAGCCCCATCACCATCGACATGTTAACCGCAAAGAACAGGAAGAAATTGACCGCGATCCCCAGTGTCACAAGCGAGGAGAACCGGTCGCGCGTGGCAAGCGCGGTGGCCACGCAAAACGCGATGATCAGCGCATAGAGCGACAGCAGAGAAATACCGCCGATAAAGCCGAACTCCTCGGCCAGCGTGGTAAAGATGAAATCGGTATGTTTTTCGGGCAGGAAGTTCAGCCGAGACTGGGTGCCCTGCATGAAGCCCCGCCCCGACCAGCCGCCCGACCCCAGCGCGATCTTTGACTGGGTGATGTGATAGCCGGCGCCGAGCGGATCCGAGGACGGGTCCAGAAAGGTGTCGATGCGGCGGAACTGATAATCCTTGAGCAATTGCCAATCGGTTCCACGGCTTTTGAACACGGCCGTGATCAGCCCCACGCCCGCCGCGATGACGGCGGCGAAATAGGCCCAATGCACCCCGGCCAGGAACATCAACGCCCCACCCGCAGAGAGCAGCAGGATGGCGGTGCCCAGGTCGGGCTGTTTCAACACCAGCGCGGTGGGGACCAGGATGATCAGCACCGGCACCAGCACCCAGAGCGGGCGCGAGGTCTTCTTGCCCGGCAGCCAGTCGTAATAGGCTGCCAGCACCATCACCAGGGTGATCTTGGTCAGCTCCGAGGGTTGCAGGCGCATGAAACCCAGGTCGATCCAGCGCTGGGCGCCCATGCCGACGGCGCCGAACAGCTCGACCATGACCAGCAACACCAGCGATCCGCCATAGGCGACGGCGGCCATGTTGCGCCAGAACCAGATCGGCACCATCGCCACCGCGGTCATCACCACCAGCCCGGCCATGAACCGCTTGATCTGCGGTTCGGCCCAGGGGCTGAACGAGCCGCCGGCGACGGAATAGAGCATCAGGAAACCGGCCGAGGCGACCGAGATCAACAGCAGCGTCAGCGGCCAGTTCATGTAGAGAATCTTGCGCAGGCCGCTGGGTGTCGATTTGACCGTATACTCAAGATAGCTCATGCGCGGTCCTTGTCCTCGGGCCGGGTGACCGGGCGCAACTCGCGGCGCAGCCGTTCCTGCTGCGCCTCGATCCGGCTGCGGTCCTTGGCCGGATAGGACTCGAGTGGCGGGAACCCGTCATAGAGCGCCTGAAGCAGGATGTCGCGGGCGATCGGCGCCGCCGCGGTCGAGCCGCCGCCGCCATGTTCGACCACCACCGACACCGCGAAACGCGGGTTGTCGAAGGGGGCGAAGCAGACAAACAGCGCATGGTCGCGGCGTTCCCAGGGCAGGTCCTCGTTGCGGATCACCCCGGCGGCACGCTCGGCGGCTGTAATGTTGCGGACCTGACTGGTGCCGGTCTTGCCCGCCATCCGGTTGTCATCGGCCAGGATGCGGCTGCGATAGGCGGTGCCACGGCGATTGTTGCTGACCGCGTACATGCCCTTGCGCAGGCGGCGCAGGTTGGCCTGGTTCACCGCCAGCGGCTCGCCCGCGCCCGAGGGCTGCTCGACCCCGTCGATGGATTTCACCAGCCGCGGCGCCACCTTGCGCCCGGTGGCGATCCGGGCGGTCATCACCGCCAGTTGCAGCGGCGAGGCCAGCATGAAGCCCTGACCGATCGAGGCGTTGGCGGTATCGCCGACCAGCCAGTCCTGGCCATGCACGCGCGCCTTCCAGTCGCGGTTGGGGGCCAGCCCGCGCGCCACGGCGGACATCGGGATATCGTGGCGGACGCCCAGGCCGAACTCCTCGGCCATGGCCGAGATCCTGTCGATCCCGACCTTGAGCGCCACGTCGTAGTAATAGACGTCGCAGCTCTGCTCCAGCGACTCTTCCAGGTTCATATGGCCGTGGCCGCCGCGTTTCCAGCAATGGAAACGGCGGTTACTGACCTCGAGGAAGCCGGGGCAATAGACCGTCTCCTCGGGGTTGGTGATCCCTGCCTCGAGCGCCGCCATCGCGGTGATCATCTTGAAGGTCGAGCCGGGCGGATAGGCGCCCTGGACCGACTTGTTGGCCAGCGGGCGATAGGGGTCCTCGGTCAGGCCCCGGTAGTCGGCCACCGAGATGCCACGCACGAACAGGTTGGGATCGAAACTGGGGGCCGAGGCGATGGCGCGCAGGTCGCCGGTTTCGCAGTCGATGACCACGGCAGCCGCGCTTTCCTGTCCCAATCTTGCCTGCACATAGGATTGCAGCGCCGAGTCCACGGTCAGCTGCAGATCGGCGCCGGGCTTGCCCTCGCGCCGGTCCAGCTCGCGCATGACGCGGCCATTGGCGTTGACTTCGACCCGTTTGGCGCCGGCCTTGCCGCGCAGCAGATCCTCTTGCTTGGCCTCCAGCCCGACCTTGCCGATCTGAAAGCGCGGGATGCGCAGCACCGGTTCAGGGTCCTGTATCTGGCTCAGGTCATAGTCGCTGACCGGGCCGACATAGCCCACCACATGGGCAAAATCGCTGGCCTGCGGATAGACCCGGGTCAGGCCGACCTCGGGCGTGATGCCGGGCAGGGCGGGGGCGTTCACCGCCACTTTCGAGATATGTTCCCAACTGATCTGGTCGGCCAGGGTAACAGGCAGGAAGGGCGGCGAGCGGCGCATCTCGGCCAGGGCGCGGTCCAGTTCCTCGGGATCGAGCGGGATCAGACGCTGCAGATTGGCAACCACCGCATCCACATCGCCCGCGTCCTCGCGCACCATGACGATCCGATACGAAGGGGTGTTCTGGGCGATGATGGCACCGTTGCGGTCAAACAGCTCGCCCCGGGACGGCGGGATCAGGCGGATGTTGATCCGGTTTTCCTCGGCCAGCAGGCGAAACTGATCGGCCTGATCGACCTGCATATAGCGCATGCGCATCGCCAACCCGCCGATGAAGGCCGCCTGTATCCCGCCCAGCAGCAGGGTGCGGCGGGTCAGAACCCGCTGTACCTTGTCCATGTCACGGGCCGACCGTCTCATCTCAGCGCGCTCCCAGAGTCTCGGCATCCGCAGGTGTCAGATGGCGCACGCCGAACACCGCCTGGCTGGCCCCGGCTACCAGAGGATAGATAAGGATGGTCAGCACCAGTTGCGAGGCCACCAGGAACAGCGGCGCCTGATCGACAGAGGTGATCGCCAGCACGATCCGGTAAAGCAGGGCAATCGCCATCAGCACCACCGCCACCGCCAACCATTCCGCGACAAAGCCGGTCTCGCCATGATTGCCGAAACGGCTGTGAAGGAACACCGTGCCCGCCACCGTCAGCGCCGCCAGCAGGCCGGGCGGGCGCTGCAGCAGCAGATCGGCCAGCAGGATCACGATGGCGATCAACAGCGGCGGCACGAAATCGGGTCGGCGCAGCGACCAGGCCAGTGTCAGCGCCAGGAGCAGATCGGGCGAGGCCCAGCGCTTGGGCAAGGTATCCAGCGGCAGCAGGTGAAAGAACAGGATCACCATCGCCAAACCGGCATAGCTCAGGCGCATCACCCAGATGCGCGAGGGCGCGAGGCTATCCATCGGTGGCCTCCGCTGGGGTGGTCAGCGCCGAGGTATCGGGCGCGGCGGGGGCCGGTGGGCCGACCACGTCGCCGTGATCTTCGATCTTCTCGGTGCCGTGATGACGCAGCACGCGCAGGAACTCCAGCCGTTCGTAATCGGCCGACAGGCGTACGCGCAGGCGCCCGGTCCGGTCCTCGGCCACCTGTCCGATCAAGAGACCGGCGGGAAACACGCCGCCATCACCCGAGGTGACCACCCGGTCGCCGGGACGGACAAGCTCGCGGTTCTCCAGGAAATCGACCACCGGGGCAGCGGTGTTGTCGCCGGTGATCAGCGCGGTCTGCCCCGAGGGCTGGATGGTGGCGGGGATCGAACTGGCCGCGTCGGTCAGCAGGATGACCCGGGCCGAGGATTGCCCCACGCCCGAGATCCGGCCCACCAGCCCGATCCCGTCCATCGCGGCCCAGCCATCGACGATCCCGTCGCGCGCGCCCACGTTCAGCAGCACCGATTGCCGGAAGGGAGAGCCGCTATCGGCCATCACTACGCCGGTGATATAGGTCAGGCGCGGATCGAGGCGGACATTGTTCAGGTCCAGCAGCCGGGCGTTTTCCTGTTCCAGTTGCAGCGCGGCCTCTTTCCAGGCGCGCATCTGGCGCAGCTCGCTGCGCAGCTCGCGGTTCTGCTCGCTCAGCCGCTGATAGCTCTGGAAATCGCGGATCAGGTTGATGGTGCCGGTGACCGGCACCATGGCCCAGTCCATCGAGGGGATGACCGTGTCGACGACCTGGGCGCGGAAGCGTTCGACCCGCGGGCTGTCGATGCGCCAGACCAGAAAGATGCCCAGCAGACACAGCAGCAGAACCCCGAGCAACAGGCGGCGCAGGGGGCCGGCATAGTCCTCGCGCTGTGAGCGGTCGCGTGCCAAAGAGGTCCTTTCCGCCAATCGTCCGAGCCGCCGGATGGCAGCCGCCTAGACCGCCAGTTACCCCCGGATCCTGCGCGGCTTAGCTGTCGTAGTCAATCGCGTGGCGCAGCTGCTTTTCGTATTCCAGCGCCTTGCCGGTGCCGAGTGCCACACAGTTCAGGCTTTCATCGGCAATCGAAACCGCCAGCCCGGTCTGTTCGCGCAGGGCCAGGTCAAGATCGCCCAGCAGCGCACCGCCGCCGGTCAGCATGACGCCCCGGTCGACGATATCGGCTGCCAGATCGGGCGGCGTGGTCTCCAGCGCGGTCATCACCGCCTCGCAGATCTGCTGCACCGGTTCGGCCAGCGCCTCGGCCACCTGGGCCTGGCTGATCTCGATCTCCTTTGGCACGCCATTGAGCAGGTCGCGACCCCGGATCAGCATCGACTGGCCGCGCCCGTCATCGGGCATGCGCGCGGTTCCGATCGAGGTCTTGATGCGTTCGGCGGTGCTTTCGCCCACCAGCAGGTTCTGCTGACGGCGCAGGTAGCTGATGATCGCCTCGTCCATCCGGTCGCCGCCGACGCGGACCGAGCGGGCATAGACGATGTCACCCAGCGACAGGACGGCCACCTCGGTGGTGCCGCCGCCGATATCGACAACCATGTTGCCGGTCGGGTCGGTGATCGGCATGCCGGCCCCGATGGCCGCCGCGATGGGTTCGGCGATCAGGCCCGCGCGGCGGGCGCCGGCGCTCAGCACCGACTGACGGATCGCGCGCTTTTCCACCGGGGTGGCGCCATGGGGGACGCAGACGATGATCTTGGGTTTCGAGAAGGTCGAGCGTTTGTGCACCTTGCGGATGAAATGCTTGATCATCTCTTCGGCGGTGTCGAAATCGGCGATCACGCCTTCGCGCATCGGGCGGATCGCCTCGATGCTGCCCGGGGTTCGGCCCAGCATCAGCTTAGCATCCTCGCCCACGGCGAGAACCTTCTTGACCCCGTCCTTGACGTGATAGGCCACCACCGAGGGTTCGGACAGGATGATGCCCCGTCCCTTGACATAGACCAGCGTGTTGGCGGTTCCCAGGTCGATGGCCATGTCCGCTGCGAACAGACCACTCAAATTGTCAAAGAACCCCATTGCGGTTGATCCTGCTCTTCTCGATTGTTGCGATTGCCCGCGACTCGACGGCTCGGGGCCGATTGACTTATAGGGCGCGCAGGCACTGTGGAAAAGGGCCGATTCTGCGCGGGTCAGCACCAATCCGCCGCGCCGAGACATATGACGCGGGGGCAGGACAGGCAAATGCTATCTTATCAGCACATTTATCATGCCGGGAACCTGGCCGATGTCCAGAAACATGCGCTGCTGGCGCTGGCGCTTGACTATCTGACGCGCAAGGACAAGCCGCTGAGCTATCTGGAAACGCATGCCGGGCGTGGACTTTATCACCTGGATGCGGCCGAGGCGGTGCGCACGGGCGAGGCGGGGGCCGGGATCGGCCGGGCCGAAGGGGCGGCATGGTTCGATCCGGCCCATCCGATGACGCGGGTGCTGGCAGCTGTGCGGACGGATCACGGCGCTATGGCCTATCCCGGCTCGCCGCTGGTGGCGGCGCATCTGCTTCGGCCCGGTGATATGATGCACCTGGCCGAGCTGCATCCGCAGGAACACGCAGCGTTGGAACAGGCGATGGCGGGATATCCGGCACGGGTCTACCGGCGGGACGGGGTCGAGATGGCGCAATCGCTGCTGCCACCCGAGCCTCGGCGGGGCATGATGCTGATCGATCCCAGCTATGAGGTGAAATCCGACTATGACCGGATACCGGCGGTGATCGCGCAGCTGCATCGCAAGTGGAATGTGGGCGTGATCGCGCTCTGGTACCCGATCCTGACCGATGAACGGCACAAGGTGATGCTGGCGGCGCTGGAGCGGCTGGACCTGCCCAGGGTTCTGCGGCACGAGGTCCGCTTTGCGCCCGCCCGCGAGGGGCACCGGATGGTCGGGTCGGGCATGTTCGTGATCAATGCGCCCTTCGGACTTGCCGACGAGGCGGCACGCCTTTCGGGCCTGTTCGCCCAGCTCTGAGAGGGGCGCCGTTTTCCGAGCCGGAAAACGGCCCGGAAAACGAAGTTTTCCGTTTCGGAATTCTTGCAGAATTCCGACCCGCTCGGGCGTCAGGTCAGGTCCTTGTAGCTGATCTCGCGGGCATCGGCGCCGGGACCGGCCTTCTCGCGCCGCACGATCAGACGGTTGAGCGCGTTGATATAGGCCTTGGCGCTTGCCACCACCGTGTCGGTATTGGCCGACTCGCCGGTGGCGATCATGCCATCCTCTTCCAGCCGCACGCTGACAGTCGCCTGGGCGTCGGTGCCTTCGGTCACCGCGTGCACCTGATAAAGCTGCAGATGCGCCTCGTTGGGATGCAACGCGCGGATCGCCTTGAAACTGGCATCCACCGGCCCGTCGCCATGCGCGGTGGCGCTGACATCCTTGCCGTCGATTTCCATCTCGACCGTCGCCTCGGCCGGGCCACCGGTGCCGCAGATCACTTTCATCGACACCAGTTGCAAATGGTCCTGCTCGGCATTCTCGCCCGAGCGCATCAGCGCGATCACATCGTCGTCGAACACCTCTTTCTTGCGGTCGGCCAGTTCCTTGAACCGAACGAAGATGTCCTTGAGCTGGTTGTCGCCCACCTCGTAGCCAAGGTGTTCGAGCTTGTCGCGCAGCGCCGCCCGGCCCGAATGCTTGCCCAGCGGCAGCGAGGTGCCGGAAAGGCCGATATCCTCGGGCCGCATGATCTCGAAATTCTCGCGATTCTTCAGCATCCCGTCCTGGTGGATGCCGCTTTCATGGGCGAATGCGTTCTTGCCCACGATGGCCTTGTTGAACTGCACGTTGAACCCGGACACGGTCGCCACCCGGCGCGAGATCGCCATGATCTTGGTGGTGTCGATCCCGGTGCGCCAGGGCATGATGTCGTGGCGGGTCTTCATCGCCATCACCACCTCTTCCAGCGCGGTGTTGCCGGCGCGTTCGCCCAGACCGTTGATGGTGCATTCGATCTGACGCGCGCCACCGGCGACGGCGGCGAGGCTGTTGGCCGTCGCCATGCCCAGGTCGTTGTGGCAATGGGTGGCAAAGATCACATCGTCGGCACCCGGCACCGTTTCGATCAGCCGCCGGATCAGATCGGCGCTTTCGGCGGGGGCTGTATAGCCCACGGTATCGGGGATGTTGATGGTGGTGGCGCCGGCCTTGATCGCGATCTCGATCACCCGGCAGAGGTAATCCCACTCGGTCCGGGTTGCATCCATCGGCGACCATTGCACGTTGTCGCACAGGTTGCGGGCGTGGCTGACGGTTTCGTGGATCTTCTCGGCCATCTCGTCCTGGGTCAGGTTCGGAATGGCGCGGTGCAGCGGCGAGGTACCGATGAAGGTGTGAATGCGGTTCTTTTCGGCGTGTTTCACCGCCTCCCAGCAGCGGTCGATATCGGCGAAATTGGCGCGTGCCAGCCCGCAGATGCGGCTGTTCTGCGCGCGTTTGGCGATCTCGCTTACCGCCTTGAAATCCCCTTCGGAGGCGATGGGGAAGCCGGCCTCTATGATGTCCACGCCCATCTCGTCGAGCATCTCGGCAATCTCGAGCTTTTCGGTATGGGTCATGGTGGCGCCGGGGCTCTGCTCACCGTCGCGCAAGGTGGTGTCAAAGATCAAGACGCGGTCTTGGTCGGTCACATGGGTCATGTCGGTAACTTTCGTATCTGTCCTAAGCCAAATGGCGCGCAAGACTCCTCCTCTGAGCGGGCGCGCCGAAAGGGCACGCTCAGAGGCGGATTAGGATCAGTAGGCCACGCAGAGCGGCGCCAGAAATGGCGCTGCCGGTCAGGGATATGTCTGCGCGGTTGATCATGGGGTCAGGTTATACAGCGCCTTGCGGGAATGGAAAGAGGGTTTTGCACCCCTCTGCCGGTCAATAGTAAGGCGGTGTGACCGCCCAGATCATCACCGTGCGGCCCGGCCCCGGGTTGTGATACCGGTGCGGGATGGTCGAGGCGAACTGTACGGTATCGCCAACCCCGAGCGTGACGAGGCGCGCGCCCACGGTCACCTCGAGCTGGCCTTCGACGATGAAACCCGCCTCTTCGCCCCGGTGCGCATAAAGCTCGGCCCCCGAACCAGCGCCCGGGTCGAATGTGGTCACGATCAGTTCCAGTTGCCCCGACAGGTTCGGGCTGATCAACTCGTCCCGGACCCCCGAGGAGAAGCGCAGGGTGCGGCGGCGATCCGCGCGCACGACCAGATCGGCCTCGGGGTCGCTGACGGTGTCGGGATCGGGAAAGAACCAGTTGATCCCCACCCCAAGCGCCGTGCTGATCACATTCAGTGCGCGCACCGACGGATCAGCAGCCTGCCGCTCCAGCTGGCTGAGATATCCGATCGAGAGACCGGTTGCCGCCGCCAGTTGCTTCAGGGTCAGCCCGCGCGCTTTGCGCAATTCGCGCATGCGGGTGCCGATGATCGGAGTTGTTTGCCGCGGCGCTGTCTCGCTCATTGACTCATCTCAATTTAGCAATCAATTTTAAGATAAAGAATCATAATTCGGCAACGTATTGAGATAAAGGCCTTGCGATGCGCAATTCTTCCTTTCTTCGCGCCTATGGGTTCTGGCATTGGGGCGAGGGGCTGCAAACGGTGTTGTTCACCTGGTACATGGCCTTTCACGTTGGCCTGCCCGCCAGCCAGATCGGGTTCTATCAGGCCCTGGTTCTGTCACCCTTTCTGCTGTTCACCATCGCCGGGGGTATCCTGACCGACCGTATCGGCGCGCGGCGCAGTTTCCGCGCGGCGACCGTGTTGTTCGGTCTGTTGCTGATCGGGTATGGGGTGCTGGATCACGTCTTTGGCTTCGTGCCGGTTCTGTTCTTTGCCTATTGTCTGGCGGCGGGGGTGGTTAGCGCGGTGTCGAACCCGGCCATCGACACGTTCATCCCCGATGCGACCCCGCGCCGGGCGCAGGAGAACGCCTTGCTGGCCGCCAATGCCCACAACATGGCCAAGCTGGCGGGGAACCTGACCGGGTTGACCTTGCCCTTGCTGCACGCGGTGGGCGGGTTCGGGGTTAATGGTCTGTTGATGCTGGCAAGCGCGGCCAGTCTGCGCCCGGTTCAGCCCGCAACCCGGCAGGGGGCACCGGAACCGGAGCTGTCCGAGAGGCCCTCGCTTCGCCGCCTGTGGGCGCATTTTCGAGAGTGCCCCGAGAATTTCGACATCCTGCTGTCGAGCGCCATGCTGGGGCTGTTGGTGGTCCCGGTCGGGTATATCCTGCTGCCGCTGGCGCTGCGTGCCAATTTTCCGGGATATGGCGACCTGCTGGCGGTCATGACGGTGTCCAGCTGGCTGGGTGCGATTGCGGCGACCTGGGCGATTGGCCGACTCTCCCGGCGGATCGGCCACCCGGGGCGGATCGCGCTGTTGGTCTGGGGCGGATATGCTTGTGCGTTGGTCACGCTGCCCCTGGTACCGGGGTTTGCCTGGCTGTGCGTGCTGGTCGCGGTGCTGGGCATGGTCAAGCTGGGCAAGGCGATGGTCTATGGAAAATACATCCGCAATTGCCCCGACACCCTGCGCGGATCGGTCATTGCCGTCGAGCAGACGGCATTCTGGGGGCTGGCGACGCTGGGCACGTTCCTGCTGGGGTGGCTGGTCGATCTGATCGGGCTGGTGCCGACAATCCACCTTGTCGCGCTGAGTGTCGGCCTGGCTGCGTTGGCCTTGGCCCTGCGGGGGCGCTTGTCCGGTCTGACGCCTGCCCTTTGAGCCAAGTGCGGGGCAGGGCGCCGCCGCGCGGCGGCGCCTAGCCGTCCGAGGCTGCCGCGCCCTTGGTCAGCGCGCCATTGTCCCAGTTGCCCTTTTCTTCCTGGCCACTGGCGTATTTCATGGTGCCCTCGCCCTGACGTTTGCCATTGCGGAAATGGCCCTCGTAGATATCGCCATTGGCATAGGTGGCGACTCCGATGCCGCTGATCTTGCCTGACTGCCACTGGCCCTTGTAGCGGAACCCGTCGGCCATCACGATCTCGCCGTCGCCCTCGCGCTGGCCGTTGACATATTGACCGGTATAGACCGAGCCGTCGGGATAGGTGGCCTTGCCCTGACCGTGGCGGACCCCGTCCTGCCATTCGCCCTCGTAGCGATAGCCGTCGGCATAGGTCATGACGCCCTGCCCGTGGTTCTTGGCATTCTTGAAGGTGCCCTTGTAGACGATGCCATTGGCATAGATCGCGGTCCCCGTGCCCTCGATCACGCCGGCGACCCATTCGCCCTCATAGCTTGAGCCGTCGGGATAGGTGATCTTGCCCTGGCCATCGGCCAGATCGGCGCGGAAGTTGCCCTCGTAGACAGAGCCGTCGGGATAGGTGACGCGGCCCTGACCCTCGATCTGGCCCGCAACCCAGGACCCGGCATAGCTGTAGCCGTCGGTGCCGGTGAAGATGCCCTGACCCTCGCGCCGGTCATCGGTGAAATCACCCTGATAGACGTCGCCATTGGCATAGGTGACCTTGCCCTTGCCCTCGCGCCGGCCGGCGATCAGGTCGCCTTCGTAGACATCGCCATTGGCCTGGGTCAGCGTGCCCTTGCCGTTGATCTGGCCATCGGCCCAGAAACCGACATAGACCAGCCCGTCGGGCAGGGTCAGCGTGCCCTCGCCATGACGCTGGCCCGCGACGATGCCACCTTCGTAGACCGCGCCGTCGGGATAGGTGATCTTGCCCAGCCCCTCTTTCTGGCCATCGGCCCAGTCGCCCTCATAGACATAGCCGCCCGGGCTTTGCATCACGCCCTTGCCGTGATGGCGGGCATCGCGGAACCCGCCCTCGTAGCGCACGCCATTGGCATAGACCGCGACCCCCTGGCCGTTGATCACCCCGTTTGACCATTCACCTTCGTAGGTGCCGCCATCGGAAAAGGTGATCTTGCCCATGCCCTCGGGCTTGCCCTGGGCAAAGCTGCCCTCGTAGACCGACCCGTTGGGAAAGCGCGCGACGCCACGGCCGCGGATCTCGCCATCGACCCATTCACCGCTGTATTCATAGCCATTGGGCAGCCGATAGGTGCCGGTGCCATGTTGCAGACCGCCCCGGAACGTGCCCTCGTAGACGCCGCCGATCTCGTCCTGCGTGGTCAGGACCTGGCCCTGCTGGGCATGGGCCGTCGTGGCCATGGCCAGGATGGCGGCAAATGCGATGCGTCTGCGGTTTCTGGTCATTGGTGCCTCTGTCTGCCCTGTCGACCGTCTGGATGCGGCACCGCGAAATTAAGGCAGGTCCGGGCAAGGGGCAATGTCTTTTGCCGCATTTGGCTTTTCCTCGCGCGTCGATCTGATAAATCGGCAGATCAGGAGCAAGGGCAAGGGGGCATCATGGCCGACCGTTTCCGTATCACTCTGGCGCAGCTCAACCCCACCGTGGGCGATCTGGCGGGCAATGCCGCCAAGGCGCGCATGGCCTGGGAGCATGGCCGCGAGGCGGGGGCCGATCTGGTGGCTCTGCCCGAAATGTTCGTGACCGGCTACAACACGCAAGACCTGGTGTTGAAACCGGTGTTTCACGATGCCGCGATTGCGATGATCGAGGCGCTGGCCGAGGAATGTGCCGACGGCCCGGCGCTGGCCATCGGCGGCCCCTTGGTCGAGGAAGGCAAGCTGTACAACGCTTACCTGATCCTCAAGGGCGGCAAGATCGTCAGCCGCTCGCTCAAGACCCATTTGCCCAACGAGACGGTGTTCGACGAGGTGCGCATTTTCGATGCCGGGCCGCTGGGCGGTCCCTATTCGGTAGGCAATACCCGCATCGGCAGCCCGATCTGCGAGGATGCCTGGCACGAGGATGTGGCCGAGACCCTGGCCGAGACCGGGGCCGAGTTCTTGCTGGTGCCCAATGGCTCGCCCTATTACCGCGACAAATACGACATGCGCATCAACCAGATGGTGGCGCGGGTGGTCGAAACCGGCCTGCCGCTCATTTATCTCAATATGGTGGGTGGTCAGGACGATCAGGTGTTCGATGGTGGCACATTCGGTCTGAACCCGGGCGGCGCGCTGGCGTTCCGCATGCCGGTCTTTGACGAGGCGATCACCCATGTCGATCTGGAACGCGGGTCCGAGGGCTGGCAGATCGTCCAGGGAGAGGTGGCGCCGCTGCCCGATGCCTGGGAGCAGGATTACCGCGTGATGGTCGAAAGCCTGCGCGACTACATGCGCAAGACCGGCTTTGCCAAGGTGCTGCTGGGCCTGTCCGGCGGGGTGGATTCGGCGCTGGTGGCGGCGATTGCCACCGATGCGCTGGGGCCTGAGAACGTGCGCTGTGTGATGCTGCCCTCGGAATACACCAGCCGGTCATCGCTGGACGATGCCGAGGCCGTGGCGCAGGCGCTGGGCGTGCGCTATGACTATGTGCCGATCTCGGAAAGCCGGGCGGCGGTGACCAATACGCTGGCGCCGCTGTTTGCCGGGACCGAGCCGGGCCTGACCGAGGAGAACATCCAGTCCCGCCTGCGCGGCCTCTTGCTGATGGCGCTGTCCAACAAGTTCGGAGAGATGCTGCTGACCACCGGCAACAAGTCCGAGGTGGCGGTGGGCTATGCCACGATCTATGGCGACATGGCGGGTGGTTATAACCCGATCAAGGATCTCTACAAGACGCGGGTGTTCGAGACCTGCCGCTGGCGCAACGCCAATCACCGGCTCTGGATGATGGGACCGGCGGGCGAGGTGATCCGGCCTTCGGTCATCGACAAGCCGCCCAGTGCCGAACTGCGCGAGGATCAGAAGGACAGCGACAGCCTGCCGGATTATCCCGAGCTGGACGCGATCCTGGATATTCTGGTCGATCAGGACGGCTCCATCGCCGATTGCGTGGCCGCCGGGTTCGACCGCGATGTCGCCCGCCGGGTCGAGCATCTGATCTATATCAGCGAGTACAAGCGGTATCAGGCGGCCCCCGGTGCGCGGCTGACCCCACGTGCCTTCTGGCTGGACCGGCGTTATCCCATCGTGAATCGCTGGCGCGACCCGAGTTGATGCGGCACCGGCAACAATCGCCGGTGTTTGGCGGGAACTGTCCTCGGGTCAAATCCGATTTGAGGCGAATTTGACCTAAATGTGACATTTTAAGGGCGCGGGGCCCGTGATGATGGCAAAATCGCCAAAGTCATTGCTCCATGCCCCGATCGACGGGCGCAAGCCGGGGCAGGAAATTACTCGTGTCTGGGATGTGTGCCATGTTCAACCCTCTGAATGCGCCCCCGCAAGGGGTGGAAATGCTGAAATCGCCACCGCGTGAGATCGACGAAGCCGAGATCGACCAGTTCGTGCAGGCCGTGATGCGCCAAGAGGCCGCCGCGCCCAAGCCGCGCAAGACCCTGCCCGAGATTGCCCCTGCCGTGCCCGAGGCGGCTGCGTCCGAAGAAAGCGAAGAACGCAAGCCGCGCTATCAGCCCAAATGGCGTCATTCGGCGGCTATTCTGGCGCTGGCGCTGCTGATCGGCTGGCCCGGGCTGCTGGTGGCCCTGCTGGGGCTTGCGGTTGTGGTTCCGGTCATTGCCTATCTGACGCTGGGCCATGATCGGGCCTCGGAATGTGTCGCGGCTGCTTTTGCCCGTTTTCGCCGGCTTGATCCGGTTCGGGCCGAGATCCTGCGCGGCTGGGCCATGCGCCGTGTCGCTGGTGTCGAGCGGGTGCTGTCCTGGCTGCCTGAACGCTGGACCTCGGGGCTCTACCTGCCCGATCTGCGGGATACGCCTGTCTCGCATGACAAGATGCGTCTCGATCCGTTCTCGCGTTTCCAGGCCGAACAGGCCGAAACGCCTGACGCAGGGTAATGGCAGTTCTGCCACAGACTGCAAGGATGTGATCCGGCGCGGCGATTTTGACCCTTTTGTCCGGGCGGGTCGGGCTACATCACTGGCACCGATTGTGTCATCTGATTGAGCCCTAATGCCCGGACCTCGCCCGACAGATTTCTATTCCGACCTCGCCCTGCCCAAGCAGGTCGAGGTTGTTGTGGTTGGCGGCGGCATCATCGGGGTATCGGCGGCGCTGGAACTGGCCGAGCGGGGCGTTTCGGTCCTGCTGTGCGAGAAGGGCCAGATCGGGGCCGAACAAAGTTCACGCAACTGGGGTTGGGTGCGTCTGGGCATGCGCGATCCGCGCGAGATACCCCTGATGCAGGCGGCGCTGGAGATCTGGGACGGGCTGGATGACCGGCTTGGACGCAGCACCGGTTTCGTGCGCTCGGGCATCCTGTTCGCCGCTTCGGGGCGGCGCAGCGTGGGCAACCTGGAACGCTGGGCGCGCCATGTGGATGGGTTGGAGACGCGGGCACGGATGATCGAGGGGGCGGAACTTGCCGCTCATCTGCCCGGTCACAGCAAGCTGCCGCGCGCGGCGCTGTTCATGCCACAGGATGGCCGGGCCGAGCCGCAATGGGCGGCCCCTGCGGTCGCCGAGGGCGCCCGCGACCGGGGTGCGCAAATCCTGACCGCCTGCGCTGTGCGCTCGGTGGATGTCGAGGCGGGGCAGGTGACCGGCGTCTATACCGAACGGGGCCGGGTGGCCTGTTCCCGTGTGATCCTGGCGGGCGGGGCGTGGTCGCGGCTGTTCGCCGGGAATGCGGGTGTGTCGCTGCCGCAGCTCAAGGTTCTGAACACGGTGCTGCGCAGTTCACCCACGGTCGAGGGTCCGAATGCCGCCTATTGGTCTGACGGGTTCGCCATGCGCCGTCGTGCCGATGGTGGCTTTACCATAGCTGCGGGCACGCAGAACACGGTTGATCTGGTGCCCGACAGTCTGCGGCTGGCACATCGATTCCTGCCCGCTTTCCGGCAGGAATGGCGGTCGCTGCGCTTTCGGCTGTCGCGCCGCTGGCTGGAAGAGGCGCAGCAGGCGCGGCAATGGCAACCGGGTGATGTGACCCCGTTCGAGCTGACCCGGATACTTGACCCCGAACCCTCGCAGAAACATCTGCGCCGCGCCTGGAATGCGGCGCGCCGGGCCTTTCCGATGCTCGACGGGTCCGAAATCATGCAGAGCTGGGCCGGGATGATCGACGTCACCCCGGACGCGATCCCGGTGATCTCGGATGTGCCCGCCCTGCCGGGCCTGTTCATCGCAACCGGGTTTTCCGGCCACGGCTTTGGGATCGGGCCGGGCGCCGGGCGGCTGGTCGCCGATCTGGCGACGGGCGAAACCCCGGTGGTCGACCCGTGGGCGTTTCGCCTGTCGCGGTTCAGTGACGGCAGCCGGGTGGCGCCCGATCCGGGCTATTGACCCCAGCGAAGGGGGATCACCCCATCAACTGATAACCGACGGGCACGAAGCGGAAGCCCTCGCCACGGGTCTCGACATAGCCCGCCGCCGGGAAGGGCATGTGATAGCCGATCATCGGCACCCGGTCGGCGGCCAGCATGCCCAAGATTGCGCGGCGCGAGGCGGTTGCCTTGGCCTTGTCCATGTCAAAGCGTACCTCCCATTCAGGATGCGCAAAGGACCAGACATAATGGTTGGCCAGATCCGCGGTCAGCATCAGCTGCTGCCCGTCGCTTTCGAGCATATAGCCCATATGCCCCGGCGTGTGGCCCGAGGCATCGACCGCCGTCACCCCCGCCGCGACCGAGGCGCCGGGTTCGACAAAGGTCATCTTCTCGGCCAGCGGCGTGACATGTGACTTGACGAGATCACCGACGCGGTTGCCGGCCTCGGCCTTTGACCAGAAGTCATACTCGGCGGCGCCGGTGACATAACGGGCATTGGCAAAGGTGGGGGCGCCATCGGTCACCATGCCGCCGATATGGTCGGGATGCATATGGGTGATCACCACCACGTCGATTGCCTCGGGCGCGACGCCGGCAGCGTCGAGCGCGCGGGTAATGCCGCCCTGGCCCAGGCCGGTGTCGAACAGCACCAGTTCGGCCCCGGTATCGATCAGCGTCGGGGTGAAAAAGAACTGTGCCATGTCGGCGGGGATGAAGTTCTCGGCCGAGACACGGGCGAAATCTTCGTCCGAGGCGCCGCCGCCAAAGATGTCCTTGGCCCCGTCACGCGGCAGGCTGCCGTCAAGCAGGGTGGTCACCCCCATGCTGCCCAGCTTGAACGAGCGGGCGATAGGAGCCGCCGCCTTGCCGCCATGGCCACCGGCAAGGACGGGCGCCGCGGCGGCGGCAAGCGGCAGGGATGCGGCACCGGTCAGGGCGGCGCGGCGCGAAAGCTTCAGGGTCATGGTCAGACCTCCCCAATACTGTGTGAAACACGGATAACGATAGGTCATGGCAGAGGCCCGGCAACCTTGTCATTTGCGCATATCTCTGTGCGGATTTGGCACCCGCCCGGATGTTCGCGCCGGCAAGGGGTGATCAGGGCCATCATGACGGGGGATGCCGGCCCTTGGCCGGGCGCCGAACTGGACAATTGCCGGGCCTTGTGACAAGGGGATCGGCAACAGGAGATGTCCATGACCACCACCCGTTTCGCCCCTTCGCCCACCGGTTACATCCATGTGGGCAACCTGCGCACCGCGCTGATGAACTATCTGATCGCCCGCAAGGCAGGCGGCACCTTCATCCTGCGTATCGACGACACCGATCCCGAGCGGTCGAAAGAGGAATATGTCGACGCGATCAAGCAGGATCTCGACTGGCTGGGCCTGCATTGGGACCGGGTGGAGCGTCAGTCCGAGCGGCTGGACCGCTATGCCGAGGCCGCCGACAAGCTGCGCGCGATGGGGCGTTTCTATGAAGCGTTCGAGACCCCGACCGAACTGGACCTGAAGCGCAAGAAACAGCTGAACATGGGCAAGCCGCCGGTCTATGACCGGGCGGCGCTGGCGCTGTCTGAAGGTGAGAAAGAGGCCCTGCGTGCCGAGCGCGGCAACGGGGTGTGGCGGTTCAAGCTGGATCAGGAGCGGATCGAGTGGACCGACGGAATCCTCGGCGATATCTCGATCGACGCGGCCAGTGTCAGCGACCCGGTCCTGATCCGGGGCGACGGTCAGGTACTCTATACGCTGGCCTCGGTTGTCGATGACACCGATATGGGTGTCACCGATGTTGTGCGCGGTTCGGACCATGTGACCAATACCGCGACCCAGATCCAGATCATGGCGGCGCTCGGGTTCGAACACCCCCGCTTCGCGCATCATTCGTTGCTGACCGGCCCGCAGGGCGAGGCGCTGTCGAAACGTCTGGGCACGCTGGCGCTGCGCGACCTGCGCGAGCAGGGGGTGCAGCCGATGGCGCTGCTCAGCCTGATGGCGCGGCTGGGCTCGTCCGATCCGGTCGAGCTGCGCAGCGACATGGCCGAGCTGATCGAGGGGTTCGACGTGACCCGGTTTGGCGCGGCGCCGACCAAGTTTGATGTGCAGGATCTGTTCCCGCTGACGGGGCGCTACCTGCAGGCGCTGCCGCTGGAGGCGGTGGCAAAGGATGTGGCCGCGGCGGGCGTGCCCGAGGACCTGGCCGCTCCCTTCTGGTCGATGGCGCGCGAGAACATCACCACGCTGAACGATCTGGCGGGGTGGTGGGCGCTGTGCCGGGACGGGGCCGAGCCGCTGATCGCCGACGAAGATCGCGCCTTTGTGACCGAGGCCATGGCGCTCTTGCCCGAAGGACCGCTTGACGCTGACAGCTGGGGCGCCTGGACCCAGGCGGTGAAAGAGGCCACCGGGCGCAAAGGCAAGGGGCTGTTCATGCCGCTGCGCAAAGCAGTGACCGGCATGGAGCGCGGCCCGGAAATGGCCACCCTGCTGCCGCTGATGCAGGTGATCCGCGCGCGGGGGTGAGCAGACAGGCGAGCGGGGGGCAAGATTTTTCGACGAAAAATCTTGGGGCCTCCGGCGGGAGTGTTTGCGGCAAGGTGAAAGGGCTGTGCGCCCTCAGCCAGCCGTGATGATATCGGCGCCGATATCATTCAGGGACCGGTCGACCAGATCGGTCTCTGCCGCTTTCAATTGCTGGTGGCGCGGGTAGCGGGGCTCTTTTCGGTCGTTCAGGATCGGTGCATCCCAGCCGCTGGTGGTGGCGAAGAAATCGCGCACGCCCTCGAGGCCGAAGGCATGCAGATAGCCCTGCACCACCACGTCGATATAGCTGAGCAGAATCGGGTGCCGGGTGCTGGGCGGGCTCTGCTTTTCCGGGGCAACGGCATAGACTGCGACCTCGGCAGGGCGTTTCAGGTCGTGGCGGACATGTGCGGACACCGCGACGCGGTCATAGGCCCATTCGCGTGCATCCAGCGCCTCCCAATCGTCATCGGGCACATGGGCGATCATGCCGTCGATGCTGCACTCGGGGTCAGGAATGGCGGTCAGGAACGCCACCTGCCTGAGATCGGTATGGCGCCACAACCGGCGCCAGCCAAACAGGCGGGCAGGGCGCGGATCGGGAAAGTCATGCGTTGCCAGGTTCACCAGGCTGCCGTAGCCAAAGAAATAGGGGTCTGCCATCAGTGTCTTGCCGCCGATCCGGTGGAATTGATGTATGTCAAACAGGTTTTTCAGGGGATGTGCAATAAGGCCTGCATGTGAAATCCCACGGGGAGGACCCGACCATGCGCATTACCAAGCGCACAAATATTGCGGTTCGGCTGCTGATGTTCTGCGCCGCCCATCCCGGCCGGCTGGTGACCAAGTCCGAGATCGCCGAGGTTTGCAACGTCTCGGAAAACCATCTGGCGCAGGTGATCAACCAGCTCAGTCAGCTGGGTTTTCTGACCACGCAGCGGGGCCGTAACGGCGGCATGTGTCTGGGTATGGCGGCGGATGCGATCCGGATTGGCGAAGTTTTCCGCCATGTCGAGGGCAATCTGCCGATGGTGGAATGTTTCGCGGATGCCGATAACAGCTGCCCCCTGACCGACGCCTGCCGCCTGCGGCTTGCGCTGCGGGATGCGGCACAGGCCTTTTACGCCTCGCTGGACGAGATCACTCTGGATGCGCTGGTCTGTGATAACACGGATCTGCTCAAGATCCTCAATCCGGTGGTCTGCGCGCGCTGAAATCCTGCCGGTTTTGGGCCGGACTATTCCCGGGCGCGCAGGACGCGCGCCGGGCGGGCGGCCAGCGGCGGCAGTGCAAAGACAAGGCTGGCACCAAGAACCGCCAGAACCCCACCAAGCACGATGAGAATGGCCGAAGGCCAGATCACGGTGAACGAGGTTTCGAACACGAAGCGGCTGACCGCCCAGCCGCCCAGAATCCCCGCAGCCAGCGCGATGGTGCCGGCAGCGGCACCCAGAAGGGCGCTGCGCAGCGCAAGGCTGAGCAGGATGCGGCGGCGCGAGGCCCCCAGGGTGCGCAGCACGGCAGCCTCGTAGATTCGGGCGCCCTGACCTGCGGCGGCGGCACCGATCAGCACCAGAAATCCGGTCAAAAGCGACACCCCCGCCCCATATGAGGTGGCGCTGGCCAACCCGGCCAGCAGGCCCGCGGCGCGGTCGATGGCATCGCGTACCCGGATCGCGGTGATGTTTGGATAGGCGCTGGCCAGATCGCGCAGGATGGCGGCTTCGGCATCGGGCTCGGCATAGACCGTGGCGATATTGCTGTGGGGGGCTCCGGACAGGGCGGCAGGGTTCATGGCCATGACAAATCCCATTCCGGCGGTCGAGAAATCGACCTCGCGGAACGAGGCGATGCGGGCGGTGATATCGCGGCCCAGAATGTTGACGGTCAGGGTATCGCCCAGTTGCAGACCCATCTCGGCGCCCTCTTCAGCGGCAAAGCTGATCAGGGGCGGGCCGTCGTAATCCTGGGGCCACCATGCGCCTTCGGTCAGCCGGGTGGTGTCGGGCAGCTCGGCGGAGTAGGTCACCCCCCTGTCACCGCGTACGACCCAGTGGTTTCCGGCGACCTCGCGTGCGGGGCGGTCGTTGATGCGGGTGATGATCCCGCGCAGCATTGGCGCGCTCTCAACGCGGCTGACACCTGGGTCAGACTCAAGCCGGGCGGTAAACCCGGGCATCTGGTCGCGCTGGATATCGACAAAGAAATACGAGGGTGCCACATCGGGCAGGTTGCCGGAAATCGCATTACGCAGCGTGCCGTCGATCTGGCCCACGGCGGCCAGCACCGACAGGCCAAGCCCCAGCGACAGCATCACCGGCGCGGCCCCCTGCCGGGGCGAAGAGATCGAGGCCAGCGCCCAGCGCAGCGCCGGGCGACCGCGCGCAAGCGGGGCGGCGGCGCGGCTGAGCGCCTGCACCGCACTGGCGGCGATTGCCAGAAGGAGGAGTGCCCCGGCAATGCCACCCAGGGTCCAGAGTGTCAGGGCCAGGGCCCCACTGAACCATGCAGCCAATCCGCAAAGCAGGGCCAGCCCGGCACCCGTTGCCAGCACATAGCGCAGGCGGGGCAGCAGAGGGGCGCGGGACAGGGCATCGCGCAGTAGGGTCGCGGCGCGCACCTCCTCGGTGCGGGCAAGCGGCCAGAGGGTAAAGACCAGCGCCGTCAGCAGGCCATAGATTGCGGCCTCGGCCAGCGGTTCGGGGTAGATCGCAAAGACAGCCGGCACCGGCAGTTGCGCCTCGATCAGCGGGGCTAGAAGCAGGGGCGCAAGCCCGCCAAGCACAAGCCCCAGCAGGATGCCAAGGCCCGACAGTGCGCCGATTTGCAGGAAATAGGTCTGAAACACGATGCGCCGGTCGGCCCCCAGCGTGCGCAGCGTTGCGATGGTGGTGGTCTTGTCGGCCAGATAGGCGCGCACCGCTGCTGAAACGCCGATCCCTCCGACCGCAAGCCCCGACAGGCCGACAAGGATCAGGAACGCGCCCAGCCGTCGGGTGAAATCGGCGATGCCGGGCGCGCCATTGCGCGCATCGGTCCAGCGCAGGCCGCTGTCGGTGAATCGCCCGCGCGCGTCCTGTGCGATGCTGGCCAGGTCGCTATCTGGTGGCAAGTCGAGCCGGTATTTGGTGTCAAAGAGCGTGCCCGGCGCCAGCAGGCCGGATTGCGCCAGGTCCGCGGTCCGCACCAGGGTACGTGGACCGAGGGCAAAGCCGTCTGCGACACCGTCGGGCACCTGCATCAGCCGCGCCATCAGGACAAACTCCTGCGTGCCCAGCCGGAACCGGTCGCCGGGTTGAAGCCCGAGCCGATCGGACAGGACGGGTTCCATCACTCCGCCGGGCAGGCCCTTGGCACCCGCCAGCGCCTGATCGAGCGGCAGGTCCGGGTCCAGCGTGACGCTGCCGAGCAGGGGATAGGCACCGTCGACCGCCTTGACCTGGGTCAGGGCGCGTTCGGCCCCCACCACCGCCATCGAGCGGAAATCCACCAGTTCCGAAACCCGGCTGGCGCGGGCCTGCATCCAGTCCCGCTCCTCGGGGGTGGCAAAGCGATAGGTGAAGCCCATCTGCGCGTCACCGCCCAGAAGGGCCGCGCCCTCGCGGGACAGCCCGGCCTCGATCGCGCTGCGGACCGAGCCGACGGCGGCAATGGCCGCGACACCCAATGCGAGACAGGCCAGAAAGATGCGGAAGCCCCGTAGCCCGCCGCGCAACTCGCGCCGGGCGAGGCGGGCGGCCAGTCGCAGGCTCATTGCGCGGCCTCACGGCTCTCGGTATCCTCGATACGGCCATCGCGCAGGCGGACCACCCGGTCGCAGCGGCTGGCCAGCCGGGCGCTGTGGGTGACCAGAACCAACGTTGCGCCATATTGGTCGCGCAGGCCGAACAGCAGATCCATGATCGCGGCGCCATTGGCCTCGTCCAGATTGCCGGTTGGCTCGTCGGCCAGCAGGATGGCGGGGCGGGGTGCGGCGGCGCGGGCCAGCGCCACACGCTGTTGTTCGCCGCCCGAAAGCTGCGCCGGGTAATGTCCGGCGCGGTGGGACAGACCCACCGCCTCAAGCTCGGCTGCTGCGCGTGCGAACGCGTCGCGATGGCCGGCCAGTTCCAGCGGCGTGGCCACGTTTTCCAGCGCGGTCATGGTGGGGATCAGGTGAAAGCTTTGGAACACCACGCCCATCCGGTCGCGGCGGAAGCGGGCCAGCGCATCTTCGTCCATCGCGCCCAGATCATGCCCCAGGGCCTGCACCCGGCCACCGGTGGCGCGTTCAAGCCCCCCCATCAGCATCAACAGCGAGGATTTGCCCGACCCCGAAGGCCCGACCAGCCCCAGCGTCTGCCCGGCGGGCACATTCAGCGAGATACCGCGCAGGATATCGACCTTGCCGGCATTGCCTTCGAGCGACAAACGGGCATCTTCTAGGACAAGGGCAGGGTCGGTCATGCTGGGCCTTCGCTTGGGTATTCTAGGGCATATGGAGCATCGAGGGATATGCGCAAGGCTTTGATCGGGCTTCTTCTGGCGGGGTGGGGCATGGCTGCAACGGCCGAACCGGTGGTGATCGCCGCGTTGGGCGACAGTTTGACCCAGGGTTATGGCCTGGTGCCCGAGCAAGGGTTTGTTCCGCAGCTGCAACGCTGGCTGATGGCCGAAGGGGCCGAGGTCACGCTGATCAACGCGGGTGTGTCGGGCGATACCACGGCGGGTGGCGCGGCGCGGGTGGCCTGGACCCTGACGCCCGAGGTGGATGCGATGATCGTGGCGCTGGGTGGTAACGACCTGTTGCGCGGCATCGCGCCCGAGGTGGCGCGTGGCAACCTGGCCACGATCCTGACCGAGGCGCAGCGGGCAGGCGTCGCCGTGCTGCTGGTGGGCATGCAGGCGCCGGGCAACTATGGTGCCGATTACAAGGTGGCATTCGATGCAATCTATCCCGAGCTTGCCGCCGAACATAGCGCGCTCCTGGCGCCGAGCTTCTTTGCCGGGTTGATGGCCGAGGGCGATCCGGCAGCAGCGGCGGGTCTGATGCAGGGCGATGGCATTCACCCTAATGCGGAGGGCGTGGCCCGGATCGTGGCGGCGCTGGGCCCGTTTGTGCTGGACCTGGTGCAGGCGGCGGAGAAGTGAGATGCCGGGGCGGTTCTTTCTGACCCGGCCGCTGACGGAGCTGGCGGATTGGCTGGGCTGCGCATTGCCCGACCTGGGCACGCAACCGCCGCGCCGCAATATCCAGCCCGGGCAGGAGGTGCTGGTGTTGACCGGGCAGGGCCTGTGCCCGATGCGCTGGGGGATCGTGCCGGTGGGCCGGGTCAACGCAAGGGGGCGCCCGGTGATGGAGACCATCATCAACGCGCGTTCCGAAACCGTGTTCGACAAATCGGCCTTTGCCGGAACCGGGCGGGCGGTGATCCCGGTGGATGGCTGGTACGAATGGACGGGAGAAAAACGCCGCAAGACAGCCTGGCGGATCAGCGATGCGGCTGGCGCGCCGCTGTTGTTTGCCGCCATCACCGATGTCTGGACCGCGCCCGGCGGGCAGCAGTTGCATCAGGTGGCGGCAGTCACCTGCCCCCCAAATGCGGATGTCGCGCCGATCCATCACCGGATGGGCGTGTTGCTGTCACGTGAGGATGTGCCGGTTTGGCTGAACGGGGATCAAACGCAGGTTCAGGCGCTGATGCGCCCCTGGCCCGAGGGCCGGCTGCGGATCGAACGGGCCACCGATGTGGATTGGTCGGCGCCGTAGAGAGACCGGGTCCGGCAATCCGGACCCGGCAGGCAAAGCTTAGAGCAGCTTCAGATCGACCGCGGATTCGCGGCCATCGCGCCCGGGCTTCAGCTCGTAGCTGACTTTCTGATTGTCGGCGAGGCCGGTCAGTCCCGAACGCTCGACAGCTGAAATGTGCACGAACACATCCTTGCCGCCTTCTTCGGGGGCGATGAAGCCGAAGCCTTTGGTGGTGTTGAACCATTTGACGGTGCCGGTGGCCATCGTCATATCTCCTGTCTTTTCTTTCAGTTCCCTGCCCGCGATATGCGGCAGAACGGCTCGGTCAATGCGAAATCGAGGACTGAGCCGGAAAAGGAGCAGTGTAGTCGATAGCGTAACGTTGCGCCCCCAGAAATGGGTTGCGCGCAGGCGTTTGGCAAGAAGATTCTCGCATTTCCCCTTGTATGGCGCCTGAATCCCGGCGTCAGAGTACCGTCACGACCGTGCCCAGCGGCACCCGGTTATAAAGGTCGATCACATGCTCGTTCAGCATCCGGATACAGCCGTTCGAGGCCGCATGTCCGATGGTTTGGGGCTGGGTGGTGCCGTGAATGCGGAAATAGGTGTCGACCCCGTTCTGGAAAAGATAGAGCGCGCGGGCCCCCAGCGGATTTTCCGGGCCGCCGGGCTGGATGTAATTGTTGTCGACAAATTTGGCATAGGTGCGCGGATCACGCTCGATCATCTCGGGGGTGGGCCGCCAGGTGGGCCATTCCTTTTTCACGTCGATGGTGGCTGTACCGGTGAATTCCAGCCCGGCCTTGCCAACGCCACAGCCGTAGCGGATCGCCTCACGTTCCTCGGTCACGTAATAGAGGTAGAACGAGCGCGGCAGGATCAGCAGGCGCCCCGGTTCGAATTGTTTCTTGATCCGCACGACCTGAGGTGTTGGATCGAAGGCATCGCTGGCTTTGGCCTGTATGGCCCAGGGCAATGTACCGGCAGCAGCCGAAGCAGCGATGAATGTGCGGCGCGTGATCATGTCTGGCCTCGCAACTTGAAAAAACGGAATGACAGGTATTTTCCGGTGGCCCGGGCAAGGGGTCAATCGGTTTGGTGGGAATAGCGGAAAAGTGATGCGGCGGTTGCGGTGATCAGGGCACAGGTTGCGATCCAACCGAAATACCAGGCGCGTCCGGCGGCGGTGTTTTCGGCAAAAGACGCGGTGAACTGGGTTTTGCCTTCCGTGGCGATCAGAAATGCGACGAGCGTCAACAGGGTGAATCCGATCTGCCGCAGCCGGCGCGGAACGCGCAAAGCCCCAGCGATCAGGGCCAGACCAATGCCGATCGGCAGGCCCATCCAGATCACCTTGTGCGCCCACCAGGGATGAGCGCCAAGTAACAGGGTCAACCCGCTGATCTGAACCAGAAGGGCCGAAACAAGCAATACGATGCCCGGGATGAGGATGTGATTGACGCGTGTCATACTGGGTATCTGGGTTTGGTTGTGCGTTGGCAAATGGGGGTGAACATTGTCTTGAACATGATTGCGCAGTTTTTCACAAATTGGTTTACGCTTTCACTAGCCGCGATGCAGAAACAAGGACACCCTGCGATGACCGATCCACAGCCGAGCGGGGAACTGACCCTTCGCACACTTGCGATGCCGCGCGATGTAAACGTCAACGGCGACATCTTTGGCGGTTGGGTGCTGAGCCAGATGGATATCGCCGCGGGTCTTACAGCCGGCGCGCGGGCCGGTGGACGGGTGACCACGGTGGCGGTGGATGCGATGAAGTTCATCCGGCCCGTCGGCGTTGGCGACGTGTTGTGCATCTATTGCCAGGTGGTGCGGGTCGGGCGCAGCTCGATGGCGATCGAGATCGAGGCCTGGGCGCTGCGTGACCGACAGGGGCTGCGTGAAAAGGTGACCGAGGCTGTGTTCACCTTTGTTGCCATCGACGAAGAAGGTCGGCCCCGCCCGGTCGATGCCGCCGCTGCAGGCTGATTGCCGCCGAAGGCGAGAGAGGCGCTGTAGAAGCCCTCTTCTCAAGCGGCCAAAGCCTCATATCATCCTGTTTCGGGCGCCCGACTCAGAGTGACGGGCCAACGTGGACCCGACGGGTATCCGGCGCCCGGATCGTGGAGATCATCATGCAAATTCTGGTGGGTATTGCCGGGCTTTCGCTGGCGGTGCTGATCTATGCCTGGGCCTATGGTCGGGCGCATGACCCGGCCGCGCCGGCCTGGGCGCGGGGGCAATTGTTCGCCTCGGTGGCGTCTTTGGTGGCGACCTCGCTGGCGCCGATCGGGGCGGGCTATCTGACAGCGGGACTCCTGTGGCCCGACGGGCTGAGCCTCGTCTGGGGGCTGCCGGTGGCAATCGGTGCGGTTCCGGTCGTCTGGGTGTTCTCACTGCGCCTTCTGCGCCGGGGCCGGGACAGGGCGCAATCGCCGACCGGGCTTGCGCGCGCAATGGCATGAGGCGGGGCCTTGCAGGGTGAGCCGTCGAAACTTATGTCGCTTTCCGAATATATGAGTTCTGGAGAGCCGACATGGGTGACAAGACATTGACATGCCTGGCCTGTGGCCAGCTCAACCGCGTTCCCGAGGCCCGGCTGACAGCCGGGGCCAAATGCGGCAAGTGCGGCGACGGGTTGCTGACAGGCCAGGCCAGGGATGTTGATCCCGCCATACTCGAGAAGGCCAAGAAGAACGACGATTTGCCACTGGTGGTGGATTTCTGGGCGCCATGGTGCGGCCCTTGCCGCATGATGGGCCCGGAATATGCCAAGGCGGCCGGGGTTCTGGCCGGTCAGGCGCGTCTGGTCAAGCTCGACACGCAAAAACACCAGTCCACCGGCGGGCGCTATGGAATCCGGGGCATCCCGACCATGGTCGCCTTTGAGCGCGGCAAAGAGAAGAAACGTCAATCCGGTGCGATGCAATCCGGTCAGATCGTGGGCTGGGTGCGCGGTTAGAAAACATTCTGATACTTGAATGTTATTTCTGACGGGTCTATATCCGAGGCAAGGCCGGGTGGGGTGCCCGGCGATTGACAGGAGTTGAATGGATGACCCTCGATCGTGCCGTGATGATGTTTGCCGGCTTCATGGTGCTGCTCAGCGTGTTGCTGACGGCGCTGGTCTCGCCCTTGTGGATGTGGTTCACCGTGTTCATCGGTGTAAACCTGATCCAGTCCTCGGTCACCGGATTTTGCCCGGCGGCCATGGTTTTGAAGAAGCTGGGGTTCAAGACCGGGACCGCGTTCTGATCTGGCCCGCGTCTAACCGTTGACGGTTCTGCCGCCGGTCACCGGCTCGGCGGCAGGGACACGGATTTCGCGCAGCATGAAGAGAAGAATCACCGCAACCGCGATGGCGGAACCGGCCAAGGGATAGAGCAGCAAGGCCGCCCAAAGCGGCAGTTCCCACAGGACACAGGCGAGGATGCTGCTGGCAAGCCCGGCAAACGTTCCCAGGAAGACTCCGATCCAAGCCATAAGGTCCCTCTCCCAAACATTCTGAAATCGCGCTGGACGACTGTCGATGCTGAGACAGTCTAGGGAAGAATGTGTTCAAAATATGTTAACCTCTGGCTGACAGAGTTCGCGGATGTCGATCTATGTCAGGCCCAGGGTGCCCGGCGCCACGATTTTCTTTACCGTGACGCTGGCCAACAAGGGGAGCGGATTGCTCACCGATCAAATCGGCCTGCTGCGCACGACGGTTTGGCAAACGCGAAGGGAGCGCCCGTTCCACATCGACGCCTGGGTGGTGCTGCCGGATCACCTGCATGCTGTCTGGACGCTGCCGCGCGGAGATACGGATTTTTCGACCCGCTGGGGCGCGATCAAGGCACGGTTTACCATGGGTGTTCGTAAGGCGGGCTTCAGCCCGCCGCCCGATCTGCCTGTGGTGCGGTCTGGAAGATATGCCGGGCTGAAGCCCGGCTTACGTTCAGAAAAACGTGAAGCCGGCGTTTGGCAGAGGCGATTCTGGGAGCATCACATCAGAGGGCCGGACGAGTATTTGGCGGCAGTTTCGTTCTGTCACAACGATCCGGTAAAGCATGGATTGGTCACGGATGCCAAGGCGTGGCCGTTTTCCACTGTGCATCGCAAAATGCAGACCTCCGGAGAGATGTGTAGGGCGGGCTTCAGCCCGCCTTCTGTCGTTGGGCCGGGCTAAAGCCCGGCCTACTGGCGTACTCAGCTTGGACCTATCGCACGAACTTCTTGTGCTTCAACCGCTTGGGTTCCAGGGCGTCAGGGCCCAGGCGGCGTTTCTTGTCCTCTTCATAATCCTCGAAGTTGCCTTCGAACCATTCCACATGGGCGTCGCCCTCGAAGGCGAGGATATGGGTGCAGATGCGGTCGAGGAAGAAGCGGTCGTGCGAAATGACCACGGCGCAGCCGGCGAAATCGACCAGCGCGTCTTCGAGCGCGCGCAGGGTTTCGACGTCGAGGTCGTTGGTCGGTTCGTCAAGCAGGAGGACGTTGCCGCCCTCTTTCAAGAGCCGCGCCATGTGCACGCGGTTGCGCTCGCCGCCCGAAAGCAGCGAGACCTTCTTCTGCTGGTCGCCGCCCTTGAAGTTGAAGGACGAGCAATAGGCGCGGCTGTTCACCTGGGCATCGCCCAGCTGGATGATCTCGGCGCCGCCGGTGATCGCCTCCCACACGGTATCGCCATCCTTCAGATCGTCGCGCGACTGATCGACATAGGAGAGCTTGACCGTATCGCCGATCTCGATGCTGCCGGCGTCGGGTTGTTCCTGCCCGGTGATCATCTTGAACAGCGTTGATTTACCGGCGCCGTTGGGGCCGATGACGCCGACGATACCGCCGGGGGGCAGCGAGAAGTCGAGGCCCTCGATCAGCTGCTTGTCGCCCATGTGTTTCGAAAGGCCCTCGACCTCGATCACCTTGGAGCCCAGGCGCGGGCCGTTGGGGATGACGATCTGGGCGCGGCCGACCTTTTCCCGTTCGGACTGGTTGGCCATCTCGTTATAGGCTTGGATCCGGGCCTTGGATTTAGCCTGGCGCGCCTTTTGGCCCTGCCGCATCCATTCCAGTTCGCGTTCCAGCGTCTTTTGCTTGGCCTTGTCCTCGCGCGCTTCCTGCTCCAGGCGCTTGGCCTTCTGCTCGAGCCAAGCGGAATAGTTGCCCTCGTAAGGGATGCCGCGGCCGCGGTCGAGTTCCAGGATCCAGCCGGTGATGCTGTCCAGGAAATAGCGGTCGTGCGTGACGATCAGGATGGTGCCCTTGTAGTCGATCAGGTGCTGTTGCAGCCAGGCGATGGTTTCGGCGTCCAGGTGGTTGGTCGGTTCGTCGAGCAGCAGCATGTCGGGCGCTTCGAGCAGGAGTTTGCACAGCGCCACCCGGCGGCGTTCCCCGCCCGAGAGGCTTTCCACATTGGCATCGTCAGGCGGGCAGCGCAGCGCTTCCATCGAGACGTCGATCTGGCTGTCGAGATCCCACAGGTTCTCGGCGTCGATCTGGTCTTGCAGGCTGGCCATCTCGTCGGCGGTCTCGTCGCTGTAGTTCATCGCCAGCTCGTTATAGCGGTCGAGGATGTCCTTCTTGGCCTTGACCCCCAGCATGACATTCTCGCGCACGGTCAGGTTCGGGTCGAGATGCGGTTCCTGCGGGAGGTATCCGACCTTTGCGCCCTCGGCGGCCCAGGCCTCGCCGGTGAAGTCCTTGTCGAGGCCGGCCATGATCTTCATCAGAGTGGATTTACCGGCGCCGTTGACGCCGACGACGCCGATCTTGACCCCCGGCAGGAAGCTCAGGTGAATGTTCTCGAAGCATTTCTTGCCACCGGGGTAGCTCTTGGAAACACCCTGCATGTGGTAGACATATTGATAGGCGGCCATCGGTCGACTCCGGTTGGTAATTCTGTTTGCAGGCCCTGTTACAGAAACATCTGTCGCGGGACAATGCGCCAGCGTCTGCGCGCTGGTTGGAGGGGCCAAATCGGGGCGAAATCGAATCATTCAGCCGTCTAATGCTGCCGGGGAGTTACTTTGGGGGCACAACCCAGCGTAGCTTTTCCGCGGCAAAGCACAGTCTGAAATGAGCGTGCATATACCAGCGGGCGAGTCCTTTTCCCGAGATTCCCCTAAGTATTCATAATTTGATATATGTCATATTAAAAATATACAAAAATGTTAATATTTCCGCTGTTAGGGCTTTGGTTCCACCAGATTTAGGCGCCAAAGGACATATTAAGTGGGGGAAAACGAATATGACTTGTGACTCTGTAAAGTGGACTTTGACCTCTGGCGACGTGACCGTCGAGGTGATCGCGACCGACGACGGTTTTGGCAACATCACGTTCACCTACGAGCTGGTGAGCGGGATTGCCGACCTGAACGGGTTCTTCATCGACATCGGAAATGACGGCGGGGATATCTCGAAGCTGTCCGGTGGCAACAACATGAAGGGCAGCGACAGCGACGGCGACAGGCTGGACGGGTTCGACATCGCCGAAGAGATCGGCACCGTCGGCGGCAATGACGAGGACACGACCTCGGGGACGCTGACCTTTACGATGGCCGAACTGGGCATTTCCAGTCTGGCGGAGCTGGCCGATGCCGAAATTGGCATTCGCGCCACCAGCGTGGGCGAGGATCGCGAGGATAGTCTGAAACTGGCCGATACCGGTACATATTGCCCGGTCGAGCCGCCCAGCGATGACGACTTCCCGGAATGGGGACAGGATATTTCGCATGTGGTGTTCGTGTTCAACCAGACCGTGGGCGACACCAGCGGCGATGGCTATTACACGATCAAGGTGGACTACACCGATGCGTTGGTTGCGGCCCAGGGCAATGATCTGGACGATTATATCGACGATTTCCTGTTCGCGCTGATCAATGACGACACCAATGTTCCGTTCCTTGAGCCGGACGCGGACCTGATGGGCGTGGTGATCAAGGGCGGGTTGCAAACGACCGAGTATTACGCCTACGGCGATTACAATACCAACGGGACCGACCCAGATCCGCTGCCCGCCGGCATCGGCTTTGCGCTGCCGGGTGACAAGGGGACGGTGGACCCGGTCAACGAGATCGACCTTGCTCTCTCGGTCGACGACAGCGGCGACTTCATCTTTGCCTGATCCGCATGTAGCGGGTTTGGCTGCTGCATCTGGGCCCCGACCGGAAACGGTCGGGGCCTTTTTCTTGGCGGTGCCGGGCTTGTGATTTGCGCGGGATGGTTCCGCTTGTTTGAAGCAAGTCGTAGCGTGAGTTGTGCCACCGCAGCGGAGAAGAGTGATGACCGACCTGCAAACACTGATCGCGGGCTGGGCGCAGCCGGGGCGGGTCGGCTGGATCGGGCTCAGGCCCGAGCGGCGCGCGGCGCTGATCGCGGTTGACGAGGGTCTTGTCGGGCTTGACGGTCTGGCGGGCGATCACGGGCGGCCCGGCAAGCGGGCGGTAACGCTGGTGCAGGGCGAACATCTGGGTGCCATCGGCGCCTATCTGGGGCGCGGGGCAGTGTCGCCCTTGGATCTGCGGCGCAACATCGTGGTCGAGGGGATCAACCTGTCCGCGCTCAAGGGTCGCGCGGTGCGGGTGGGCGGTGCGGTTCTGCGCCTGAGCGTGATCTGTGCGCCCTGTTCGCGGATGGAAGAGACATTCGGCACCGGCGGCTATTCGGCGGTGCGCGGGCATGGCGGCTGGTGTGCCGAAGTGCTGGAGCCGGGGTTGATCAAGTTGGGCGATCCGGTGCGGCCTGCCGATTGACAAGGCGCTGCGCAGGCGCCAAGCAAGACGTTCATGAGGCAGGGTTTTCCATATGCGCGGCCCGGACAGGTGATCGGGCTGTTCGGCGGATCGTTTGATCCGCCGCATGCGGGCCATGTACATGTGACGCGCGAGGCGCTGAAGATGTTCGGGCTGGACCGGGTCTGGTGGCTGGTGACCCCGGGCAACCCGCTCAAAGCGCACGGACCCGCGCCGCTGGACCGGCGTATGGAGGCGGCGCGTGCGATGATGCGACACCCCCGGGTCGATGTCACCGATATCGAGGCGCATCTGGGCACGCGGGTGACGGCGGATACGATCGCGGCGCTCAGACGGATTTATCCGCGGGTGCGCTTCGTCTGGCTGATGGGGGCCGACAACCTGGCGCAGCTGCACCGCTGGAAGGATTGGCGGCAGATCATCGAGACTGTGCCGGTAGGCGTGCTGGCGCGGCCGGGCGACCGCATCTCGGCCCGGATGTCACCGGCGGCGCGGGCCTATGCGCCCTATCGCATCGATGGGCAGGCGCGGCACCTGCTGGGTCGGGCCGAAGCGCCGGCCTGGTGTTTCGTCAATGTGCCGATGGTCGATGTCAGCTCGACCCGGATTCGGGCGGCTGGCGGCTGGTCAGCGGCGCAGCAGGGCCGAGGCCAGACCGGCACCCAGGACCAGTGACAGCCCGGCCCAGGTCCACAGATCGGGTAGGTCGCCGAACACCGCCCAGCCCAGGCCTGTCGCCGCCGCCAACTGGAAATAGACCAGCGGGGCCAGACGGGTTGCCGGGGCACGGGCATAGGCCACCAGCAACAGCAGGTTACCCAGCATCGAGCCGAGCGCGCTGGCCAGCGTCAGCGCCGCCACCTGTGGTGAGAAGGAGGGCAGCGCCGACAGGCCAAAGGGCATCAGCACCAGCCCGGCAATGGCCAGCTGTGTGAGGCTGAGCGCGAGTGGCGAGCCAAGCGGGCTGAGCCAGCGCGATGCGGTTAGGAAACCGCCATAGAAACACCCCGCCAGCAGCGCCAGCAGCAGGCCGGGCGAGCCGCCAAACCCCGGGCGAACGACCAGCAGCACGCCCCCGAACCCGAGCAGCATCAGCGCGCTGCGCAGCATGGTGACAGGCTCTCGCAGCAGCAGGGCCGAGAGGGCATAGCTGAGGATCGGCCCGACAAAGAAGGCGGCAAAGACATTGGCCAGCGGCTCGGTCCTGAGGGCGGATTGGATCGACAGGATGCCCCCCGCAAGCAGCAGCGCCCGGAACCAGATGCGCCAATTGGCCAGCAGGCGCCAGGCGGCAGCGGGCACAAAGGGCATCAGCATCAGCAGTCCCAGGGCAAAGCGGGACCAGGCCACATAGATCGGTGCGGCTCCATAGGTGCCGGTCAGCAGCTTGCCCGCCATATCCCCCGCGGGGATCAGCGACATGGCGATGAACATGATTCCGATGGCGCGGCCCATGCCTGCGCCGTAACATGATGAAAGCGGGGGCGAAATGCGAAACCACCGCTTGTGCGGCGCGGGTCACTGGGTTTTTATTGCACCATGGTTGAAGCGATTTCCAGACGTGTTTTCCTGGCGGGGCTTGGCGCGGCGCTGAGCCATTCGGCGGCCTATGCCGAGGCGCCCGCATTGTCGCTGCGCCCGCCGCTCAGACTCAAGGATGCGCGAGCGCTTGCTGGCCCCGAGGCGGTATTGTCGGGATCGGGCCTGTCGGGGCGGGTTGCGTTTGCCGTTGCCGATGCCGAGACCGGGCTGGAGCTGGAAACGGTCGAGCCGGGTCTTGCCTTGCCCCCGGCGAGTGTCGCCAAGGCGCTGACTGCGCTTTACGCATTGGAGACGCTGGGGCCGTCCCACCGGTTCCGGACTCGGGTGCTGGCAGATGGGCCGGTCGAGAACGGGGTGCTCAAGGGCGATCTGATCCTGGCGGGCGGGGGTGATCCGACACTCGATACCGACGCCTTGGCCGCGCTGGTGCGGGCGCTGAAGGAGAGCGGCCTGCGCGAAGTGCGCGGCGCCTTCAAGGTCTATGACGGGTCACTGCCCGAGGTGTTCAGCATTGACCCCGAACAGCCCGAGCATGTGGGCTATAGCCCGGCGGTGTCGGGTATCGCGCTGAACTTCAATCGGGTGCATTTCGAGTGGAAGCGGGCGGGCAAGGGCTGGTCCGTCAGTATGGATGCGCGCAGCGCCAAGATCAGGCCCGCCGTGGCGATCGCCGAGATGAAGGTCGTGAGCCGGGCGCTGCCGATCTATACCTACGAGCAGCGTCAGCGCATCGACAGCTGGACCGTGGCCAGTCAGGCGTTGGGGCAGGACGGTTCGCGGTGGCTGCCGGTGCGAAAGCCGGCGCTTTATGCCGGCGATGTGTTGCAGACGCTGGCGCGGTCAAACGGTATCGTATTGGGCCGGGTCGAGGTGGTGAAGTCCCTGCCCGGAGGGGCACGGACGCTGGTTCATCATGACAGCGCGCCGCTTGAAGATATTCTGCGCGACATGCTGAAATACTCCACCAACCTGACGGCAGAGATGGTGGGGTTGGCGGCGACGGTTGCGCGGGGCAAGCGCCCGGCCACTCTGCGCGCCTCGGCGGAGGAGATGTCGGTCTGGGCGGCAGAGCGGTATGGGTTGCGCGGCTCGCGGCTGGTTGATCATTCTGGGTTGGGGGATGCGTCGCGGATGACGGCGCGGGACCTGGTGGCGATCCTGGTGCAGGCGGGCAAGACCGGGCGGCTGCCCCGAATGCTGAAGGATATCCCGATGCGGGATCAGAAGGGGCGTGTGGTAAAAGGGCATCCGATCAAGGTGGCAGCCAAGACCGGGACGCTGAATTTCGTCTCGGGGCTGGGAGGCTTCATGACCGCCGCGGATGGCACGGTGCTGGCCTTTGCAATTTTGACCGCTGATCCAGACCGGCGCGCGGCGATCCCGCCGGAGGACCGCGAGCGCCCAGAGGGCGCGCGCGGCTGGAATGCGCGGTCGAAGAAATTGCAACAGGCACTGATCGAGCGATGGGGCGCGATCTACGGCAGTTGAGGTGCCGGGCCGCTCGTCAAGCCCTGGCGGGCTTTCCTCGCGATTGGGCCTCAGACCACGTGACGGGCGCGGGCACCGCGCTCGATGGCGGCGGCATGCAACCGGTCGATATTGAGCTCGTAGCGGATTTCTTCGAGCAGACGCAGCTCGGTCTCGGCCAGGGTACCGTCGGCGGCGGCCACATCGCAGGCCAGCGCATAGGCGGTTTCAAACAGGCGTTCGGGAAGGTTGTCACGCACCAGCCCAAAGAGTGCGTCGAGCCCGTCCTCTTGTTCAAACAGGTCGAACACCACCTGACTGACCCGCTTCATCCGGTCGATGTCGTAATCGGCAAAGACCGGCAGCATGTTCACTGCCGACTGGATCTTGACCAGTTCGGCAGTGCGGATGTTTTCGTCCGAGGCGGAGACCGCCATCATGATCGCGACCAGGCAATCCTGCGGGGTCATCGGGTGGGTCGGTTGCTCGGTCATGATCTGTCCTGCCAGAGGGGTTTCGTTGGAGGGCAGGATAGGGATGGCGCGCGGGGGGTTCAACTCCCCGTGCGCTACCGGGTTTGCGGCAATCAGGCGCTGGCGGTGAACCGATATTCGATCGCTTCGAAGCTGGCAGAGGCAAAGCCATAGGCAAAGCGCAGACCTTCGGGACCGGCAACCGTGCCATGTTCCGCATCGCCGGGAATATAGAGCGCGACACCTGCGCGGATCTCGTGCGGCACGCCGTCGATGGTTACGATGCCCGAACCCTCGAGGCCCAGATAGAACTCGGGCGGGGTATGGCGGTGGGGGCGCAACTGGTGGCCGGGGCCGAATTCGGCGATGCCCAGCACCATGTCGCGCGGCGCGGCCTCGGTGCCGTTGATCAGGGTCCGCCAGCGCACCTCGCCATAGGTGGGGTCGGTGCCACCCGACAGTGGCACGTTTTCGGCGTCAATGGCATGGGGGGGGTGCGGCAGGTTGCCGGGCTGGTGCAGCGAAGTCGCCGCAGTCAGATCGGTTGCGAAACTGTCGAGCATGGCGGTCATGATGGGCTCCTTTGTGCTTGGGGTCAGTTAGTCGCTCTTGCAGGGGGGGCGCAATCGCGTAAAACTGCATCAGATTATACGATGAGGTTATGATATGGAGCGTTTGCCAAGCTTCTCCGGCTTGACTGCATTCTACGCGGCCGCGCGTCGCGGCACGCTGACCGCGGCAGCGGCAGAGCTGAACGTGTCGCAACCCGCGGTCTCGCGCCGGATCGCGATGCTGGAGGCGGATTTGGGCAGTCCGCTGTTCGATCGCAGTCACAAACCGGTGCGTATGACCCAGTCAGGCCGGGACCTGCTGCGGGCTTTGCAAGGTGGGTTCGGCCAGATCGAGGCGGCGGTTGCCCAAATCCGGCAAGCGGCGCAGGGCAAGGTGGTGACCGTGACTGCGCCGTCGGGCTTTGTCGCCTTTTGGCTGATTCCGCAGCTGGGGGAACTGGAGGCTGCTTTCGAGGATGTGACCATCCGGATCATAAGTCAGGAGTATGGTGAGGCGACCCGACCAGGCGATATCGCCATCCGGTTCGGGCTGCCCGAGGATGGCACAGAGAGGCGGTTGCTGGGGGACGGTGTGTTCCCGGCGGCCAGCCCGCTCTATCTGGATCGCCGCGAGATGAGCGGCAGCGACTATGATTTCGCCCGCATGACTCTGCTGACGATGGAATCGGCGCGCAGCCAGTGGCATGACTGGCCAAGCTGGTTTCGCTCGGTCGGGATGAGCATGCCGCAGAAGGCCCGGGTGCTGGACTTCAGCTCTTATGCAATGCTGGTCAATGCGGCCTTGGCAGGGCAGGGGGTTTGCCTGTGCTGGGACGGGGTGCTGGACCGGTTTCTGGAGGCTGGCGCGCTGGTGCGCCTGGAAGGTCCCGAAGCGGTGTCCTCGCGCGGTTATTTCATGGCGGCGCGCGAGGGGTTGGCGGCCGCCCCGCATGTTCGCGGGATCCTGGGCTGGATCCTTGAAAAAAGTCACAAATAGCGCGGTTTGGCGCCAGCATTTATTGACTCATGCTGCACTGGCACAATAGGACAGCCGGGCCGGGCGCATGGGGCGCCCTTCCTTCCCCGATGGAGACCGACATGTCCAACTCGCGTGAACTCGCACTTGCGTCCAAGGCCTGGCCCTTTGAAGAAGCGCGGCGGGTGCTCAAACGCTATGAGAAGGCGCCGCCGGAGAAGGGATATGTTCTGTTCGAGACCGGTTATGGCCCCTCGGGTCTGCCCCATATCGGCACATTCGGCGAGGTGGCGCGCACCACGATGATCCGCCGCGCGTTCCACGAGATCAGCGATATTCCGACCCGGCTGATCTGTTTCTCGGACGATCTGGACGGGATGCGCAAGGTGCCGGGCAACGTGCCCAACCAGGACATGCTGCGCGAGCATCTGCAAAAGCCGCTGACCTCGGTGCCCGATCCGTTCGGCACCCATGAGAGCTTTGGCCATCACAACAACGCCATGCTGCGGCGGTTTCTCGATACGTTCGGGTTCGAGTACGAGTTCTATTCGGCGACCGAGTTCTACAGGTCCGGCCAGTTCGACGAGATCCTGCTGCGCGCCGCGGAACGTTATGACGACATCATGAAGATCATGCTGAAGTCGCTGCGCGAGGAGCGGCAGCAGACCTATTCGATTTTCCTGCCGATCCACCCCGAGACGGGGCGGGTTCTGTATGTGCCGATGAAAGAGGTGAACGCCAAGGACGGCACCATCACCTTTGACGACGAGGACGGGCGCGAATGGACGCTGCCGGTGACGGGCGGCAACGTGAAATTGCAGTGGAAGCCCGATTTCGGCGCGCGCTGGGCGGCGCTGGGCGTCGATTTCGAGATGTACGGCAAGGATCACTCGACCAACACGCCGATCTATGACGGCATCTGCCGGGTGCTGGGCGTGCCCGCGCCCGAGCATTTCACCTATGAGCTGTTTCTGGACGAGAATGGGCAGAAGATTTCCAAGTCGAGCGGCAACGGGGTGAGCATCGACGAATGGCTGACCTATGCCAGCTCGGAAAGCCTTGCCTATTTCATGTATCAGAAGCCGAAGACCGCCAAGCGGATGTATTTCGATGTGATCCCCAAGGCGGTGGACGAGTATCACCAGCAACTGCGCGCCTATCCGACCCAGGATCTGGCGGCGCAGCTGAACAACCCGGTGTGGCATATCCACGGCGGCGATGTGCCTGCCTCGACCCTGATCGTGCCGTTCGGGATGCTGTTGAACCTGGCCAGCGTGTCGGGAGCCGAGGACAAGGAGGCGCTGTGGGGCTTCATCCGCCGCTATGCGCCCGAGGCCAGCGCCGAGAGCCATCCCGATCTGGATCAGGCGGCCGGGTTTGCGGTGCGCTACTTCAACGATTTCGTCAAGCCGACGCGGGTCTACCGGGCGCCGATCGAGGTCGAGCGCGAGGCGCTGGAGGAGCTGCGCGCGCAACTGGCCGCCTATGACGGGCCGGTCGAGGATGAGGCGCTGCAATCCATCGTCTATGCGGTGGGCCGCGACCGGTTCGACCCGCTGCGCGCCTGGTTCGGTGCGCTTTACGAGGTGCTGCTGGGCGCGTCTCAGGGCCCGCGCTTTGGCGGGTTCATCGCGCTTTACGGCATTCCCGAGACCATCGCGCTGATCGACAAGGCGCTGGCGGGCGAGCTGGTCTGAGCCAACCCTCATCAGCTCCTTGCGGAGCTTCTTCGGAAGGATGGCGGTGCCCGCTGGCGGGCGCCGCCATCTGTGATACTCTGTTTCTGACAAGAGGCGTGGAGGTCGGTGTGACGATACCCGATGAAGACAAGTTTCAGGGCCGGATACATGGTGAACGGCCCGAGCCGAAGGATCCCGAAAACCTGTGGTGGCGGCTGCTGCACATGATCCTGATCGCGATAATGATCAATCTGGCCCAGACCATTCTGGCGGTGGTTACGGTGGTGCAATTCATCATCATGGCCGTCAGCAAAAGCCAGCCGAACGAACGGCTTGCCGATTTCGGCACCGACCTGGGCATCTGGATCGCCAAGGCGGCGCGGTTTCAGACTGCGGCCAGCAATGTCAAACCCTGGCCCTGGACCGATCTGGACTGATCCGGCGGGCCTTGCGCTTCGTATCACTCCTCAGGGAAAGAGGAGACACAACATGCGTCAACTTCTGTTCATACTGGCCTGTTGTGTCGGTCTGGTTGGTCCGGCCCAGGCCCAGAGCGATGAGATCAAGGCTGTGATCGGCAATCAGATCGAAGCCTTTCTGGCCGATGATTTCGCGACCGCGTTCACCTTTGCCAGTCCGATGATTCGCGAGATTTTCAGAACGCCCGAGAATTTCGGTTCCATGGTGCGCAACGGCTATCCCATGGTCTGGCGTCCCGCGGAAATCCGTTACCTGGGTTTAGAGGAGCGCGAGGGTACCCTGTGGCAACTGGTGCGGGTGACCGATCGGCAGGGCCTTGCCCACGTGCTTGCCTACCAGATGGTTAACCTGGAAAGTGGCTGGAAGATCAACGCGGTTCAAGTTCTGGAGACACCGCCCCCCTCGGTTTGAGGCAACGTCACCGTCACGGTGCTATGAGCCGGGATTAATCCCTTTGTTCTACCCATTTGGCGCGTTCGGGTGCGGCCCGGACCCGTCACATGAAAGCGCGCTGGCAGGTCGTCAGTGGCGCGATTGGGAAAGGGATTTGTATGAACAAGGCAATCACCGACGGCATCAACTTCATGCCGCCCGCCTTTCAGCTGGGGCTGAATGTGTGGTCGAGCGGCGACGGCACGCCGGGGTCGGATACCTATGATGGGGCGCCGAATGCGGCCTTTGTTCCGGCGGATGCCGATTTTGGCGGCTGCCTGGAATTGCAGAAGACCGCATCGGTTCAGAAGCTGCGCTATATGGGGCAGACGCCCTTGCAGCCGGGCTGTTACCTGCAGATCAAGGTCCGGATCAAGGCGATCAGTGGCAACCTGCCCAGCGTTCGGGTCGCCGGGTGGGCCGGTGCGGCAGGCGGTGCGCATGTCGGCGGCGTGACGGAACAGGGGCCCTCGACCACGCTGACCAGCTATGGCGATGTGGTCGAGGTGACGGGCATCGTGGGATCCGGCAATCGCGGCGGTGTCGACATGGTCTGGGGGGCGTCGGCGCTCTATGGTCATTTCGGCCTCGATCTCGAAGGGTCGAATGGCGGCATCGTGCGGATCGACGATATCGAGATCACCGATATCACCGGCGCGTTCCTGCGTGACATGCTGAGCCAGGTCGATGTCCGTGATTACGGTGCGGTGGGCGATGGGGTCACCGACGACTCGGCCGCATTCGAGGCCGCCGATAGCGCAGCCGGAGGGCGCCGCGTTTTCGTGCCGGGCGGAACTTATTTCCTGGGGCAGACGGTCAGCCTGGCATCGGAGATCGATTTCGAGGGCACGGTGACGATGCCTGTCGACAAGATGCTGCTGTTGACCAAGAATTTTGATCTTCCGACCTATATCGCGGCCTTTGGTGACGAGGAAACCGCCTTTCGCAAGGCGTTTCAGGCGCTGCTGAACGGGTCGGATCACGAATCGCTGGACATGGGCGGGCGCAATGTGTCGGTCACCGCGCCGATCGACATGCAGGCGGCTGTTCCAAACCGGACCAGTTTCTCGACCCGACGGGTGATCCGCAACGGGCAGCTGGTGGCGGTGGCGGGTCCCGCTTGGGATACCGATACCTTTATCTCGCAGGCGACATATGACCCCAATGACGCGCGTAAGCTGAACAACGTGACGAATATCGCCAATATTCCGGTGGGTTCCTTGGTGACGGGAGCGGGTGTCGGGCGCGAAATCTATGTGCGCTCGAAAAACGTGGGGGCCGGTGAGATCACACTGAACGCGCCGCTCTATGATGCGGCAGGCACCCAGGTCTTCACCTTCCGCAGCTTCAAATACATGCTGGATTTCAGCGGCTTCAGCTCGCTGTCGAAGTTCAACATGCAGAACATCGAGTTCCAGTGTAACACCCATTGCAGCGCGATCCGGCTGGCTCCGTACGGCGCTACATTCGCGCTTTACGATTGTTTTATCAGTCGGCCAAAGGATCGTGGAATCACCTCGATCGGTGGTGGCTGTCAGGGCATGCTGATCGACGGGTGCCAGTTTCTCTCGTCGGAAGAGGCGCTGAACGTGCCGGACCGCAGCAGCATCGGGTTCAACACCAATGCCAACGACGTCAAGCTGCGCCATTGCCGGGCGACCCGGTTCCGTCATTTTGCCGTCATGGCGGGGCAGAACCATATGATCCTGGGCAACCACTTCTTTCAGGGCGATGCCGTTGACAACGGGCCGCGCACAGCGGGTATCGTACTGATCGGGACTTACTCGAGCGCGACTTTTGCCGAGAACTATGTCGACAATTGCAGCCTGGAATGGACTAACGAACAAGACCCGAACCCTGACTTCAATGGCGGATTCTCGTTCAGCGCGCTGAGCATCACCGACAATATCTTTTTGTCGGGCGAGGTGGCGCCCTGGTTCAGCTATATCGTGATCAAGCCGCATGGGGTTGGCCATTTCATCAATGGCATGACAGTCACCGGCAACAAGTTCCGCTCGATCAATGGATACATCGACCGGGCCGAGCGGGTCGACACCAGTTTCTCGGGGCTGAATTTCGATCGGACCCGGGATCTGATCTATCAGGGGAACACCTATCATGGGGTCAGCACGCGCAGCGCCAACCCCCTGCGGCTGGAGGTGGACCAGACCAGCGCATCGGACAACTGGCTGATCAATACCGATGCAACCTTGCCGTTCGGGGCCGAGACGCGCGGAGTCGATGCTGTGGTGCCACAGGGGCCGCTGCGGGAATCGGGGGGTGCGGTTGCCTATTTGGCGCCTTATGCCCAGGTGCAGCAGGGGACCAATCAGGATCAATTGCGCCTGCGTTGGAGCGAGCCTGTTTCCGGGACGGTGTTTGTGACAGTCCGGGCCGACAAATAGGCCTGTCGGAGGAGGAGTATCGGGGCCGCGTTTGCGGCCCCATTTTTGTTCAGAACTCGCGCCAGAGGCTGAACTTGATATTGAGGCTGCCCGGCAGGTCGGATTTGCGTTCCAGACCCAGGACCCATGTCCTGCCTTTGCTGCCCTCGATCAGCAGCGATGGCGTGATGGTCCAGAACAGCGGGTGGCCCGGCACATACGCGGTTTCAACCTGTAACATCGGGTCGATTCGCCGTGCGGTTGACAGGCCTGCGGTCATATCAAGCTTGAATATGTTGGTCTTGGTGCCGCTGCGCCGCTCCCACCCGGTGTCCACCGCCAGCCAGCCATTGCCCCAGCGGGTTTCCAGCCCCTTGCCATAGGACAGGGTGAGTTTGCCCATCGGCGCCCAGTCGCCCAGCCAGTGATGGGCGCCCAAACCCAGCTCGGCTGCAAACCGGCCCTTGGTGCCCAAGTCCCAGAGCGGATAGCGTGCAAAGATCAGGGCGTGTCCGGCAAGGCCTGGTTGTTCGTTGATGTCGATGCCAAGTGTCAGCCGTTCGGCCATGCCCCATTCGGCATAGGCGGTTGTCTTGTAATCATAGGCCCCCTGAAACCGATAGAGCGTGACCGAAGCAGACGTGAACCCATGACCCTTTTCGCGCAGCCAAGCCCCTGCCGCCGCCGGGCAAGCGGCAGTCATGCAGATCCACAAGGCAATCAGCAGGCGGCCCATTCCGCACCCTCCGTCACAAGCTTCGCGGAGCTTGGTTAACGATTGGTTAGTGCGGTTGTGCCGCAGGGTGGCTGTGGTTTTGCCGTTGTGAACCGGCGGCCGGGCGCTATGCTGCGATGCAGCATGGGAGAGTCGCCGCATGGGACATGTCATCACGGTCGCACAGCAGAAGGGCGGGTCGGGCAAGACCACGCTGGCGGTGAACCTGGCCGTTGCCTTCATGCGCGCGGGCAGGCGCGTGGCGCTGATGGATACCGATCCGCAGGGGTCGGCGGGTCGCTGGTTCATGGCGCGGCTCGAGGCGGGTGGCGATCCGGGGCTGGAATTCTCGACCGCTTCGGCCTGGGGTGTCAGCTACGAGGTGCGCAAACTGGCCAAGGACCATGACATCGTCATCATCGACACCCCGCCCAAGGCCGACAGCGACCTGCGCCCGGCCCTGCGCGAGGCCGATCTGGTGCTGATCCCGGTGGCGACCTCGCATCTGGATCTCTGGGCGGTGGAAATGGTGCTTTATCTGGCCGAGCGTGAGGACAAGCCGGCCCTGATGGTGATGACCCGCAACCGCCCCGGTACCCGGCTGGCGCAGGATGTGGCGGCCAAGGCGCAAGAGTTGAACGCCGAGCTGGCGCAAGCGGCGCTGGCAAACCGTGTGACCTATGCCGAAACGCTGGGCCACGGCCGCGCTGCGCTGGAGGCGCCCAAAGGGCCCGCTCATGCCGAAGTAACTGGTTTGATGCGGGAAATCGAAATCGCGCTGGGGTTATGAGGGCGCGCAACCTGTGCTAGGCTGGTCCTGCATTCGCAGGAGAAACGCCATGCCCAAGATCGCCAAAGCCGCACCGGTACAGACCGTCATCACGACCTTTGAAATGACGCCCGGCACCTGTCAGGACCTGCTCGAGGCGCTGACCGAGGCCTATGCCGATTTCATCTCGAAACAACCCGGGTTTGTCGCCGCCGGCCTGCATGTGAACGATGCTCAGACCCGCATCGCCAACTACTCGCAATGGCAGCGGCGCGAGGACTTCCTGGCCATGCTTCGAACCCCGGAAATGCGCGAGCGCAATCGGCGCATCAACGAGATGTGCAAGAGTTTCGAACCGGTGATGTATGAGGTGGCCGAAACCTTCGACGGCAACTGAACCGGGGGGTGATCTGGATCAAGGATTGCGGGCCGGAGCCGGGGCATTCTGTCGCCATTCCCAAACGGAGGCGCGACACATGTATCACAACATCCTTGTTCCGATCTCGTTCGATGCCGAACGCGACGTATCCGGCCCGCTGAAACTGGCGCAGCTGCTGGCCACGCCCGAGGCACGGGTCACCCTGCTGCACGTGGTCGAACATATCCCTGCCTATGCGATCTCGTATATGCCGACCGACTATCTGGCCGAGGCGCGCAAGGCGCTCAAGAAGGAGCTCGATGCGCTGGCCGCCCAGTTGCCCAACGCCACCGGCGTGCTGATCGAAGGGCATTCGGGCCGCTCGATTCTGGACTGGGCCGAGACCAACAATCCCGACCTGATCATCATCTCGTCACATCGCCCCGGCATGCAGGATCTGCTGCTGGGATCGACCGCGACTCAGGTGGTGCGCCACGCGCAATGTGCTGTGCATGTGGTGCGCTGAGCAAAGCGGCCGAAGCGCATGAATAATTCTTGATAAGGGAGAGTAACGAGAGGATAACCTCACCATATGGTTGTTTCTCTCGTTCTTCTTGCCGGCTCGCTGCTTTTGCTTGGGTGGTCCTTGCTGACCTTCGGGTCGATCCTGACACCAGCCCTGTTGGTGGCGGCGCTGGGCGTGGTCGTCGGGGTCGTCCTGGTGCTGCGCTTCAGATTGCGCGCGGCGCCGGTCTGGATCGTGATCGACGGATCGAACGTGCTCTATTGGCGCGACGAGACACCCAACCTGCACACGGTACGCCAATGTGTCGAAGGGTTGGTGCGCAATGGCTGGACCCCGCTTTTGTGGTTCGATGCCAATGTTGGCTATCTGGTCGGCTCGCAATACATGGGCCCGCACGAGTTGTCGCGCGCGCTGCGCTATCCGGCATCCCATATCAATGTGGCACCCAAGGGCACTCCGGCGGATCCTCTGCTGATCGAGCAGGCCGGTGATCTGGGCGCACGGATCGTCACCAATGACCGCTTTCGCGATTGGGTCGAGACCTATCCGCAGGTCGCTGATGCGGGTCTGTTCCTGCGCGGCAGCGCCTCGGATCAGGGCGTGTCGCTCCGTTTCGCCGAGGAGCCGGCGCGCAAGCGGGCCTAGGTCGAAAGATCCTCGGCACTCAACCGCACCGCCTTGCCGAAACCGGCGTTCAGCAGGCCATCGGCAACGGCAAAACGGACAAAGCGGAAATCGCCGAAATCGGCATAAAGCCCGGCCTTGGGCCGCAGCATCAGGTAGCGGGCGCGCAGGGCGTCATGTTCGGGCGTGCCGCGAGGGATCAGTTGCGCGGAACAATGCAGGGTCAGGCGCGGATGGGTCAGCGGATCGCCCTTCGCGCCGGGCTCTCCGATCAGCAGGGCGCAGGCGGGGGTCGCCTCCAGGGCGGCGGTATGGGCGGCAAGGGATGAGACCAGCGAGACGGGCATGCCCTGCGCATCGGTGGCCAGCGAGATGCGGCTGACCGAGGGGGCAAGGCCGCCCGGTTGCAGCACCGCCAGCGCGCCATGTCGTGCGGAGTCGATCAGGGCGCGGGCCTGGGCGCGGGTTTTGGCATCGGCGGGCAGATAGGGGTCGGTCATGGCCGGTCGCTATCGCAGATAGGCAAAGCGATAGGCCAGCGCCACGCCGCCCGCCCCGCCCAGGATATTGCCCAGCGTGACCCAGAACAGATTGGCCAGTGCCGCGCCTGGCGTCACCTCGGCCCCGGCCAGCATGCCCTGGGGGATCAGGTACATATTGGCCACCGAGTGTTCGAGCCCCAGCAGCACAAAGGCGGAAATCGGCCAGAGAATGGCCAGGATCTTGCCCGCTGCCGTGCGCGCCGCAAAGGTCAGCCAGACCGCGAGGCAGACCATCGCATTGCACAGCACCCCGCGCATGAAGGCCGCGCCGGGGTCCAGCGCCGCCTTGCCGCGTGCGATGGCCTGCGCGGTGTCGCCCATCAGCCCGTCCAAAAGGCCGGTCAGAGCAAAAGCCAGCGCCAGCCCGACCGCCCCCAGCAGGTTGCCCAGATAGACCAGCCCCCAGTTGCGCAACAGCGCGGCGAGGGTGATCCGCCGGTCCACCGCCGCCATCACCATCAGCGCATTGCCGGTGAACAGCTCGGCACCGCCGACAATGACGAGGATCAGCCCCAATGAAAACACCACTCCGCCCAGGAAGCGCGCCGGGCCAAAGCCTGTATCCGCGCCTGTCATCACCATCGTATAGGCCGCGCCGCCAAAGCCGATGAAGGCACCCGCCAGTACCGCCAGCGTCAGCGTCTGCGCGGCGCCAAGCCCGGCCTTGGCCACGCCTGCGGTTTCCACCAGACGGGCGATTTCGGCGGGTTTATAGGCGTCGAGCCCGGTGGGGTTGGCATCACTCATACCATACAGCCTAGCCCCGGCTGGTGCCGCTGTACATTGACCCCGATCAAGGAGCGCTCAGTCCTCGCCCAGTGTCAGCGTCACCCGGTCGCCGGCAAACCAGGTGCGGCCATATTCCACCGGACGCCCGTCGGGGTCCACATTCACCCCGGTCGAGAACATCAGCGGCGCCCCCTCGTTCAGCCTCAGATGCAGCGCCTGGGTGGCATTGGCTGGTCGCGCGGTCAGGCGGGTCGAGACCCGGGTAAAATCAGCCACCCCCAGCCGTTGCAGGGCGGCGGTGACAGAGCGTGTTTCGGTCAGTACCTCGGGCAGGCCGGGAAAACGGGCGGCAGGAAACACGCTCTGGAACACGGCGATGGGTTGGCCATCGGCGAGCGAAAGCCCGTCATAGACATGCACCTGCGCGCCTGCGGGCAGGGCCAGCGCCTCGGACTCGGTGCTATCGGCGGCGCGGGTGGTCAGCGCCAGGATGCGCTTGCCGGGGATGCGGCCTCCGGCGGCGATGTTCTTGTGAAACCGCACCCGTTTGCCGATCGCGTAATCGGTGGGCCGGGCTGCGACAAAGACGCCGGCGCCACGCCGGGCATGGACCAATCCCTGATCCGCAAGATCGGCCAGCGCCCGGCGCACCGTGTGCCGGTTGACCCCATGGGTCGCGGCCAGCTGTGCCTCGGTCGGCAGCCGGTCGCCTTCGCCATAGCGGCCCTCGGCAATGTCCTCGGTCAGGCTCAGCGCGATGGTCTTCCAGACGGGGATGCGGCTCATGTCATCAAAACTTCATGGTTGCATGGATTGCGGGGCGTGGGCTGACGCGCTAATATTTGTCTAGTTGTATAGTGAATGTAGACAACCGGGCCAAGAGGCTTTTATGGCAGAACAAGAGAAAGAGACGGCGGCGCGGCAGGGCTGGATGGGCCTTTTGGCGCGTGCGCCCGAGGCGATGCTGATGGCACTGTGGAACCGGGTCGAGGAGCGCCCCGCGTTCGACTGGCTGCGCGCGCCCGAAACCGGTGGCGTGATGGTGCGCGGCCGCGCCGGCGGCACCGGCGCCCCCTTCAACCTGGGTGAGATGACGGTGACCCGCTGCGCCTTGGCGCTGGCTGATGGCACGGTGGGGCATGCCTATGTCCAGGGTCGCTCGCGTGCCAAGGCCGAGGCGGCGGCGCTGATCGACGCGCTGATGCAGACCGCCGCCGCCGACACCATCCGCGCCTTGGTTCTGGACCCGCTGGCGGCGCAGATGGCCGAGCGCTCAGAGGGCCGCGCCGCGCGCGCAGCCGCCACCAAGGTCGAGTTTTTCACGCTGGTCAGAGGAGAGGATTGATGGACGGATCAAGCCTTTATGCAGGTGGCTTTCGCGACGCGCCTGTCGACGCGGCGCATGCCTTTCGCGCCGCGATGAGCGCCATGGCGCGCCCCGGTGATATTCGCCGGATCGCCGGTGCCGAACCACCCGCGCCGCTTTCTGTTGCGGCGGGCACGCTGCTGCTGACACTTTGCGACCCGGAAACGCGGGTGCATCTGGCCGGGGCGGTGGACACGGACGCGGTGCGCCAATGGCTGAGCTTTCACACCGGCGCGCCACTGGTCGATGCGGCAGAGGCCGATTTTGCGCTGGGCAGCTGGGCCGACCTGATGCCGCTGTCGCGCTACCGGATCGGTACGCCGGAATATCCCGACCGGTCGGCCGCGCTGATCGTCGAATGCGACGCATTGGAGAACACCGGTGCGGTGCTGAGCGGCCCGGGCATCCGCGACACCGCCCGCCTGTCGTTGCCGGATGTGGACACTCTGAAGGGCAACGCGATTCTATACCCGCTGGGCTGCGATTTCTTCTTCACCTGTGGCGACCGGGTTGCGGCCCTGCCGCGCAGTACCACCATCGTGGCGGAGGGTTAGGCCATGTATGTTGCCGTCAAAGGGGGCGAGCGCGCCATCGAGAACGCCCATGCCTGGCTGGCCGAAGAGCGGCGGGGAGATACGTCGGTCGCAGAACTTTCCCTTGCCCAGATTCGCGAACAACTGAGCCTTGCGGTGAACCGGGTGATGGCCGAGGGCTCGCTTTATGATCCCGACCTGGCCGCGCTGGCGATAAAGCAGGCGCGCGGCGATCTGATCGAGGCGATCTTTCTGATCCGCGCCTATCGCACCACCCTGCCGCGCTTTGGTGCAAGCCGGGCGGTGGATACCGGCGCGATGGCCTGCGACCGGCGCATCTCGGCCACGTTCAAGGACGCGCCCGGCGGGCAAGTGCTGGGGCCGACCTTCGACTACACCCATCGCCTGCTGGATTTCAAACTGGCCGCCGAGGGCGACGTTCCACCCGCGCCAAGCGCCCCCCCGCGCCGGGAACCCACACCGCATATCACCGAGTTCCTGGGTCAGGAGGGGTTGATCCAGCCCGAACCCGTGAGCGACGCGGTGCCGGGCGACCTGACCCGCGAGCCGCTGGAATTTCCTGCCGACCGCGCCCTGCGCCTGCAATCGCTGGCGCGCGGCGACGAGGGGTTTGTGCTGGGCATGGCCTATTCCACCCAGCGTGGTTATGCCCGCAACCACGCCTTTGTGGGCGAATTGCGCATCGGGCGGGTCACGGTCGAGATGGAGGTCCCCGAACTGGGCTTTGCCATCGAGATCGGCGAGTTGGAGCTGACGGAATGCGAGACGGTCAACCAGTTCAAGGGGTCAAAGACCGAACCGCCGCAGTTCACCCGCGGTTACGGGCTGGTCTTTGGCCAGTCCGAGCGCAAGGCGATCTCGATGGCGCTGGTCGACCGCGCCCTGCGCTGGAAGGAGCTGGGCGAGGACAATCTGGGCGCCCCGGCGCAGGACGAGGAATTTGTGCTGAGCCATAGCGACAACATCCAGGCGACCGGGTTCCTGGAGCATATCAAGCTGCCTCATTACGTCGATTTCCAGTCGGAACTGGAACTGGTCCGCAAGCTGCGCCGCGAGGCGGAAGAGCGGATCGTGCATCGGGAGGCGGCGGAATGATCGCGCCGCTCTTCAAGCCCTTGCGGGCTTTCATCGCGAAGACGCCCGATCGGGCGAATGAGCAGACGGGAAGGAAGCCATGACCGAGCAAGCCTATAACTTTGCCTATCTCGACGAACAGACCAAGCGGATGATCCGCCGCGCCATCCTCAAGGGACTGGCGGTGCCGGGATACCAGGTGCCCTTCGCCAGCCGCGAGATGCCGATGCCCTATGGCTGGGGCACCGGGGGCGTGCAGGTCTCGGCCGCGACGCTGACGCCCGATGACCGGTTGAAGGTGATCGACCAGGGCGCTGACGACACCACCAACGCGGTGTCGATCCGCAAGTTCTTTGAGCGCACGGCAGGGGTGGCCACGACCGAGGCAACGCAGGAGGCGACGGTGATCCAGACCCGCCATCGCATCCCCGAGGCAGAGCTGACCGAAGATCAGATCTTGGTCTATCAGGTGCCGATCCCCGAACCGCTGCGCTTTCTGGAACCGCGCGAGACCGAGACCCGCAAGATGCACAGCCTGCAGGAATACGGGCTGATGCATGTGAAGCTATACGAGGATATCAGCCAGCATGGCGCGATCTCGACCGCCTATGCCTATCCGGTGCGGGTGGCCGAGCGCTATGTGATGGACCCCTCGCCAATCCCCAAGTTCGACAACCCCAAGATGGAGATGGCGGCGATCCAGCTCTTCGGAGCCGGGCGCGAGCAGCGCATCTATGCGGTGCCGCCCTATACCCGCGTCGTAAGTCTCGATTTCGAAGACTACCCGTTCGAGGCGACCAAGGCCGAGCATCCCTGTGACCTGTGCGGTGCCGAAGACAGCTATCTGGACGAGGTGATCATGGACGATGCGGGCGGGCGGATGTTCGTCTGTTCCGACACTGATTACTGCCGGTCGCGCCGCGAGGCGGCGGCATGAGCGCGTCGGTTGGAGCGGGTGAAAAAATTTCGACGAAATTTTTTGGACAGGATTTCGGAGAAATCCTGGGCGCGGGAGGTGAGGGATGAGCCCCTTGTTGGAGGTGCGGGGAATCGAAAAGCGCTATGGTGCGCGGATCGGCTGCACCAATGTGAGTTTCGATCTCTACCCCGGCGAGGTGATGGGGATCGTGGGTGAAAGCGGCTCGGGCAAGTCGACGCTGCTCAATTGTCTGGCGGGTCATCTGGTGCCCGATGCGGGGCAGGTGATCTTTGACACCCGCCATACGGGGCCGGTGGATACGGTCACCATGTCGGAACCCGAGCGGCGGATGCTGTCGCGCACGGACTGGGCCTTTGTGCATCAGCATGCCCGCGACGGGCTGCGCATGTCGGTCTCGGCGGGCGGCAATATCGGTGAACGGCTGATGGCGGTGGGGGATCGGCATTATGGCCGCATCCGCGCCTCCGCGCTCGATTGGCTGGACCGCGTCGAGATCGACGGCGCCCGGATCGACGACCGGCCCACGGCTTTTTCCGGCGGCATGCAGCAGCGCTTGCAGATCGCGCGAAACCTGGTGACAGGTCCCCGGCTGGTGTTCATGGACGAACCCACCGGCGGCCTCGACGTGAGTGTACAGGCGCGTCTTCTGGACCTCTTGCGCGGATTGGTGCGGCGGATGGGTTTGAGCGCCATCATCGTCACCCACGATCTGGCGGTGGTGCGCCTGCTGGCCGACCGGCTGATGGTGATGAAGGACGGGCGCGTGGTCGAAAGCGGGCTGACCGATCAGGTGCTGGACGATCCGCAGCATGGCTATACCCAACTGCTGGTGTCGAGTGTGTTGCAGGTTTGAGGGGGCGCTGCCCCCGCGCCTTTGGCGCTCCCCCGGAGTATTTGGGGCGAAATGAAAGGGAATTGGGATGATCGACATCCGTGACGTCAGCAAGAGTTTCACCCTGCACAATCAGGGCAGCGCGGTGATCCGTGTGATGGAGGGGGCCTCGTTGCATGTGGCGCCAGGCGAATGCGTGGCGCTGACCGGTGCGTCGGGGGCGGGCAAGTCCACCCTGATGCGGGTGATCTATGGCAATTACCTCGCGGCCTCCGGCTCTGTCCTTGTGGGTGGGCTGGACGTGGTCCAAGCCGAGCCGCGCGAGATTCTGCAGCTGCGCCGTGAGGTACTGGGCTATGTCAGCCAGTTCCTGCGGGTGGTGCCACGGGTGCCGACGGTCGAGGTTGTGGCCGAGCCGCTCCTGGCGTTGGGCGCCGACCCGGATGCAGCGCGGGCGCGGGCCGAGGCGCTGCTGAGCCGGCTCAACATCCCCGAGCGGCTCTGGAAACTGAGCCCCACCACCTTCTCAGGCGGCGAGCAACAGCGCGTGAACATCGCGCGTGGCTTTGCCCATGCCTATCCGGCGCTGTTGCTGGATGAACCGACGGCGAGCCTGGATGCGGCGAACCGCGCGGTGGTGCTGGAACTGATCGAGGAAGCCAAGGCGCGCGGGGCGGCGATCGTGGGTATCTTTCACGATGTCGAGGCACGGGCGCGGGTCTGTGACCGGGTGGTCGATGTCTCGGCCTTTACCCCGGGGGCGGCCGCATGACCCAGGTGCCGGTGATCGCGGTGGTGGGGCCTTCGGGCGTGGGCAAGGACAGCGTGATGACGGCGCTGGCCACGCGCGATCCCCGGGTGCACCTGATCCGCAGGGTGATCACTCGGCCCGAGGACGCGGGAGGAGAGGCCTTCACCGGCGTCTCACGACAGGAGTTCGAGGCAATGCGCGCTGCTGGTGCCTTTGCGCTCAGCTGGGAGGCGCATGGGTTGTGCTATGGCGTGCCGATGCCTTCGGAGGTGAAACAGGCCGATGCGCGCGCGCTGCTGGTCAACCTCTCGCGCGGCGTGTTGTTGCGCGCGCAAGAGGTGTTCCACCCCTTTGCGGTTCTGTCGCTGACAGCGCGCCCCGAGGTTCTGGCCGCGCGGCTGGCCGCGCGCGGTCGCGAGGATGCGGCGGAACAGGCGCGCCGTCTGGGCCGGGCGGGCATGGCCCTGCCCGAAGGGGTGCGCCGGGTCATCACGGTCGACAATTCAGGCCCGCTCGAACGCACCGTCGATGCGGTTCTGGCCCATCTTCAGCGGGAAAGCGCGTAGCGATGGATCAGGTGAAACCGGCCATCCCCGGCCTCTCCCACCAGGGCCAGATCAGCGAGTGTGAAGGGCACCGGCAGCAACGGTCCGAGGCGCCGTTGCAACAGCGTCTGCGCCTGCATCAGCATGTCATCGTCCAGCCGGCCGGTCAGGGTGATGTGAAAGCGGAACTGGTCGAGCACATAGGGGTAACCCCAGCTGAGCAGATGCGCGTCCTGCTCCGGGCTCAGCCTTGCGGCGCGACGGCGCACCAGCTCTTGCGGCGTGGCAGGCGCGCGAAACGGGTCCAGCTCGGTCACGCAGGCCGCCGCCAGCGCGTTCAGCGCGCCAAGCTCCCCCACCGGGCGCAGCGCCAGGAACCGGCCCAGCCGGGCGATTTCCAACCCGTCCAGCGTCACCGCCGGACGGCTGGCCGCCAGTGTTGCGCAAGCCCGGCGCAGCGCATCGACGTCCTGCCCCTCGGCCAGACGAAAGGGCGGTTTCATAGTGGCGTGCAGCCCATATTTGCGCGGTGTCGCGGTCAGCGCGGCAACGTCCAGACCGGTTTCGGCAGGATGCGCCAGCTCTTGCCCGGTTTCGACATCCCAGCCCAGCCAGGATGCGCCGAACCCTGCCCAGGCTTCGGATGCGGGGGGCAGGAAATAGATCGCGTATCGCAAGAAAGTCACCTTGGCCTCCTGTTGTGTGGCCCGTTCCATAGCTCAAACAATGTGAAGTTCAGATGACAGATGAAGTGATCCTTGCCAATGCCACGCTGGTCCTGCGCGGCGAGACCGTGACCGGCAGCCTGCATATCAAGGGCGAGACCATCGCCGGGATCGACCAGGGCGCGCATGTGCCCGCCGGTGCCGTAGATTGCGAAGGCGATTTCGTCTCGCCCGGGTTGGTGGAGCTGCATACCGACAATCTGGAGCGCCATATCCAGCCGCGCCCCAAGGTGGACTGGCCCCATGCCGCCGCCATCCTGGCCCATGATGCGGAACTGGCGGGCACCGGTATCACCACCGTGTTCGACGCGATGCGGGTCGGCTCGATCCCCTCGGGCGCCGGGCGCTATTTGCAATATGCCCGCAACCTGTCGCGCGAGCTGTGGCAGCTGCGCGAGGCCTCTGCGCTGAAGATCAGTCATTTCCTGCATCTGCGGGCCGAGGTCTGTTCGGAAACCCTGGTCGAGGAGCTGGACGAGTTCGCGCCCGAGGATCGGGTCGGGCTGGTTTCGCTGATGGATCATACGCCGGGGCAGCGCCAGTTTCGCGACATGACCAAGCTTGAGGCCTATATGAAGGGCAAGCATGCGATGAGCGATGACACGTTCCTGCAACATGTCAGCCAGCTCAAGGGCTTGCGCGATCGGTATGGCGACCGCCACGAGATCGAGACGGTCAAGGCCGCCAGGCGGCTGGGATCGGTGCTGGCCAGCCATGACGACACCACCGCCGAACAGGTCGCGGTCTCGGCGGGCCATGGCATCCGGCTGGCCGAGTTCCCCACCACCATCGAAGCCGCCGAGGCCTGTCATGCCCATGGCATCAAGGTGATCATGGGGGCGCCGAACCTGATCCGGGGCGGATCGCATTCCGGCAATGTGGCGGCGGCGGATCTGGCCGAGCGTGGCCTGCTGGATATCCTCAGTTCGGATTACGTGCCGTCGGCGCTGCTGTTGTCGGCGGTACGGCTGGGCGCGCTCTGGGGCGACATGGCGCGCGGGATGGCGACAGTGACGCGGACACCTGCGCAGGCGGTGGGGCTTGATGACCGGGGCGAGATCGCGCCGGGGCTGCGCGCCGATCTGATCCGGTTCCGCATGAGCCAGGATGTCCCGGCACTGCAATCCGTCTGGTCGCGCGGGCGCCGGGTGGCCTGAGCGTTCAGGGCCGCACGAACTTCGCCTGCCCGGGTGCGCGCTGGGTGGGCGTTCTCGCCTCCATGCCGGCATCGGCCAGCGTGGTGCCGCAGGCGACACCATCCAGATCGGCATCGTTGCGCTGATGATACCCGGGCTCGCCGCGCCGGGCCTGCGGAAGGCCCGCCAAAGCGGCGGTCTCGCACCCCGCCAGCGCCGCCAGATGGCGCAGCGCCAGCTCGGGCGGATAGGGGCTGGTGCGCATATAGACACCTATGGCGGTCGACCCCGCGATCACCGGCAGACTGGCCAGCAGCAGCAGGACACGCAGGGGCGACAGCGCCTTTGCGCGGGTGCGATCGGCCCGGCGCAGACGCCGGGTCTGTTTCCTTGGCGCCTCGGGATAGAGCGCCTCTCGTATCGCTTGCAGCTCGGTCATGGGGCAAAGCTGCCCCGCGAATATGGCGGCGCCATGGCGGGCAGTTGGCAGGACAGGGGATTTTGGATAACTAACTGATAATGTGGCGTTAAATATTTGTTTCTCCGGATCTTGTGCCCGGTTCGGGGTTCCCCATTTACCATGTGGTCGCAACCCATGCTCAAAGGAGCACCCAATGCGCAGCCTTCTGTTTGCTGCAACCCTGTTCGCAGCCGCCACCCCCGTACTGGCAGACGAGGTGACCGGTATTATCCTGGCCTATGACCGGGTCGACGGTCGGATCGTTCTCGAGGACAAGACGGTCTGGTCGCTGGAATTTGTCGAGGAGATTCCCGAAGGTCTGGCCGTCGGCGACGAGGTCCGGATCGTCTTCGAGGCCGCAGGCGAGGACGGTATCACCAAGATCAACGCCATTCATCAGGAATGAAAACTTTCCCAACTATCCACGAAACAAAGCGTATCCGATTCCATGGTGTTGAAAACCATATAGAAAACACACTTGCTCCCCTAATTCGCGCGATTTGAGGCGTGTCTCTTTGAAATTCGCGGTTTCGGCCAAGATTGCCGATCCACGGAGTTGGAGACAAGTATGATCACAGAATTGAAGTCGGTGCGAGATATCTGGAAGAAGATGCCCAGCGAGCGCCACGCACGCATTTTCCTTGAAGAGATGATCTGGCCGTCTGGTCGCCATTGCCCACATTGTGGCAGCCTTAGCTCAACCCCAATCCGAGGGCGCACTGCTCGCCCTGGCCTCTACCAATGCGCCGAACGCGAGTGCTGCCTCCAATTCACGGTGACCACAAAGACCCCGATGCATGCCACGAAACTGGACCTTCGGATCTGGATTGCAGCAATCTTTCTGATGCTGACGTCCAGCAAGGGAATCTCGTCTGTGGTGATGGCGCGGATCCTGGGTGTGAATCAGAAAACGGCCTGGAAACTGGGGCATGCGATCCGGGAACTGATGGATGAACGTGAGGCTGTTTCCGCAAGGTTGGCCGGCGTTGTCGAAGTTGATGAGGCATATGTTGGTGGCGCGCCGAAGTTCAAGAAAGGCGTGAAGAACAAGCGGGGTCGAGGCACAGGCAAGCCCATGGTTCTGGTCGCGGCGGATCGCACCGGGCAGGCAAAGGCGACTCTGATCCCGAATGCGAAGGGCGCGACGCTCGGACCGATCATGAAAGAATGGATTGATCCCTCATCGGCCCTCATGACTGACAGCAACACCGCTTATCGGAAGATCGGTCGGAGCTTTGCATCACACCACACTGTTAACCATGGCAAACGACAGCATTCGCGGCCTTCCAAAGGAGCGCATATCAACACCGTGGAGGCTGTGAACTCCCAAGTGCAGCGGGCGTTGATTGGTGTCTATCACCGCTTGGGGCGGCAACATCTTCAAAGATATCTGGACGAGATCCTGTGGCAATGGAACCATCGTCAGCAGGAGGTGAAGATCAGGAACCGAAAAACATCATCTGGCACCAAGACAATTGCTACGAGGGTCTGGAAACCCATCCCTGTCGTTGATCAGATGCGCGGTCTTCTTTGCTGCGCCGTAGGGCGACAGTTGCGGCGAACACCTCAATGGGGTTTATGTTGGCCAATACACCTTTTTGAGCACAAAGGAACCTTTGCTTGATTCCCTTTCCGTTGGCTCTTTCGCTGGTTCCAATTTTCATTGGGTGTGCCCTGCTCCTTTTGACACGAAAATCAACCTATCAGAGACTTCACGAACATGCTCGGCGGATCAACCCGATTTATCGCTGGCCCTTTCCGAAGTCAGAACAGAAGCAACTACGTTTCGTAGATTTCAACAGGCTATTCTTGAGAGGAGTAGGTTATGCTGCCCTCTCCGTAGGAGCACTCTTTTTTTGCGGGTATTTGGTCACTGTTGTCGATCCTTTCCGGGGAGACCGGTTTGACGCTCAGGCATGGGCTGAAGCCGGAAGTTGTAGAGGACTGAGTGACTGGGAATGCGTAGAGAAAGAGAGCACTTGTCCACGCGGAAGTATGGTGCGTGATCTAACCAACAACCACTTGCTGCCACAAACGACCCGCCGCGAAGAAGTAATAGAGCTCCTTGGCCGGTCGACATCCAACGTGCAGATCAATGGTTTGGAGTGCCCAGCATACAGCCTTGGCATGTGCAGTGGTATCAGGATTGACTACGACTCGCTCTATGTGTGCTTTAATGAAGATGGCACCGTCGCATCTGCGGGACATGTGCAGCATTGAGCATCAGAGTTTCAGAAGGCTCTCTACTGCTTTGCTTTTTTTCGTGGATAATTGGGAAAACTTCTGCCCGAAGCGGCACCGCCCGCTTCGGGCAGGGATGGTATATCAAGGGAAGCTGGCGATCCCACGAGGACTCGAACCCCGAACCTGCTGATTAGAAGTCAGCTGCTCTATCCAGTTGAGCTATGGGACCGCTTGGCGCCTGTTATGCCACGCAAGCGTGGAGGGTCAAGCGGCGGCGCGCAGATCGAGGGTCATGAAGGTGGACCAGGGGTCCTCGGCATAGCCTTCAAAGGGCGCGCATTCGGTGAAACCATAGGTTTCATAGAGTCGCCGGGCCGGCAGAAAGTCGTCGGTCGAACCGGTTTCCAGATAGATGCCGCCCGCGCCCTGGCTGCGGGCGCGATCTAGCAGGAACTCCAGCATCGCGCGCCCCGCGCCACTGCCGCGCGCCTCGGACACGGTGTGCATGGATTTCAGCTCCAACGCGCCGTCCGACAGGGTCTTGAGCGCACCCATGCCGATTGCCACACCTGCCTGACGCAACAGGAAGAAGGCGACATCGGGGCTGTCGAGGCCGCTGCCATCCAGTACATGACAGCTCTCTTCGGGGGATTGCGACGCCATCAGCGCCACATGGCGGGCGATCAGGGCCGCGGCTTCGGGCGCGGACGGGTTGGCCCGTTCGATCACGAATCCGGACAAGGGGCCCTCAGTGGGTCCAGGGACCGCGCCGGTCGGTGGCGAAATTCTCGCCATAGCCGCGCGCGCGCAGGTTGGGCTTGCGCTTGTGCGGTTCGGTGACCACGGCGTCGATCCCGTGCGCCCTGGCGTAATCCAGCGCCTCTTCCTTGCTGTCAAAGCGCAGCCGGACCTGGCTCTGGGTGTCGCTGGACGAGGTCCAGCCCATCAGCGGATCGACCTCGCGTGCCGATCCGGGGGCGTATTCCAGAACCCATTTGCGGGTCTTGGCCATGCCCGAGGTCATCGCATTCCGTGCGGGCTGGTAGATCCGTGCGCGCATCCTATCCTCCGTCGTCTTCGGCTGCCCCCTATATGCGCGGATCGACGGCATCGGGCAAGGCCGATTTCCGGCCTCGCTAAGAGCCTGGGTGGGATCGGGCAAGGCCCATGGCGGCGGCAGAGTCGAACGGGAGCAGCCCAGGGCGGGAGCGTTCGTCCTGCCCTGGTCAATCTCAAGACGCCGGATCAGTTCCGCGACGGGTAGACGCCGAACAATGCGATGCAGTATTTCAGGCCCAGCGACGGTTGGTGGTTTTCCTGCGGAAGGCCCTGACCGGTGCTCAGAATCGTAGTGGTGACACCGGTTGTCGCGGATCCGTTTGCCAGGGCTTCGTCGGGTTGCGTCGTGGTATAGGTCGGGGTGGACGTCGTGCCCAGGAACGCGTTGCCGGGATCCTGTATGTTGGCATCGTCACTGCTCACATGGATCGAGGTCGATGCATTGCTGGTGGCCAGGTGGGTGTGCGGCGCCATCGTCGCGATGGTCTGGGTGGTGGTGGGCTGGCCAAGTCTTTCACCCTGTGTGATGGGCTGCAAGCCGGGGCCGGTGCCGACACCGATGGCGACGCGCCCGCGCAGATCGGGCAGCGCGAATGTGGTGCGTCCGTCACCACCATACATGGTGCCCAGCAACGAGAACAGCGTAGTATTGGACGAAATGGCCAGCAGCGCCCCGTTCGCCTCGGCCCAGCCGCGCGGACAGAAATTGAAACCCGCAAGCATCAACTCGCCGACAAACGGATCGGTTCCGGCGCGGGCTTGCGACGCGGGCGCGATCAGGCTCAATGAAAGGGCCGCGGCGGTCGCGAATGTGGTAAATGCGTTCTTCGACATCTCAATCCTCCAGAAATTTTGGCGCGCTCATTGGGCGCGCGACACTACTTTGGGGGATAATTTGCCAAAATGATGCAACCTAGATCACATAGAGTGCAGTTATTTCGTAAAAATGCTCCCTTTCATGTCTCAAGTTGATATTAAGTGCAGGCATAAGCGAGGCTTCCCAACGGCGGGCGATCTGATGACGCCGTTTGGCCGGGTCAGGTCGCCAGCAGGCGAGTCGTGGTTTGGGCCGATGGTGCGCAGCATTGTCCGCTTCGGCTATGGACAACCCCGGGTGTCCTTGCTAAACGCCACCAATCTTGCGCCCTGGGATTCGTCCCGGGGCTCGTGATTTTTGCAGCCGGGGACCTTCGGGGCCCTATACCATGGGCACCTACGGGGGCCTCAATACATAGGCGGGGGAACCCGCCGTTGCTAAACGGAAGACAGAAAGCATGGCACTCAAGTCGTATAAGCCGACGACGCCGGGCCAGCGCGGGCTGGTGCTGATCGACCGTTCGGAGCTTTGGAAAGGACGTCCGGTCAAGTCTCTCACTGAGGGTCTGACCAAATCGGGCGGCCGGAACAACACCGGACGGATCACCTCGCGTCGCCGCGGTGGTGGGGCAAAACGCCTCTACCGGATCGTTGACTTCAAACGGAACAAATTCGATGTGGCGGCCACCGTCGAGCGGATCGAGTACGACCCGAACCGGACCGCATTCATCGCACTGATCAAATACGAAGACGGTGAGCAGGCCTATATCCTGGCCCCGCAGCGTCTGGCGGTCGGTGACAAGGTCGTGGCATCCGCCAAGGCCGACATCAAGCCGGGCAACGCGATGCCTTTCTCGGGCATGCCGATCGGTACCATCGTGCACAACATCGAGATGAAGCCCGGCAAGGGCGGTCAGATCGCACGTGCCGCCGGCACCTACGCCCAGTTCGTGGGCCGTGATGGCGGCTATGCTCAGATCCGTCTGAGCTCGGGCGAACTGCGCATGGTGCGTCAGGAATGCATGGCCACCGTCGGTGCCGTGTCCAACCCCGACAACAGCAACCAGAACTACGGCAAGGCCGGCCGCATGCGGCACAAGGGCATCCGCCCGTCGGTTCGCGGTGTCGCAATGAACCCGATCGACCACCCCCATGGTGGTGGTGAGGGTCGCACCTCGGGTGGCCGTACGCCGGTGACCCCGTGGGGCAAGGACACCAAGGGTACCCGTACCCGCAACAAGAACAAAGCGTCGCAAAAGCTGATCATTCGCTCGCGTCACGCCAAGAAGAAAGGGCGTTAAGCAATGTCTCGCTCTGTTTGGAAAGGTCCTTTCGTCGATGCTTATGTCCTTAAAAAGGCAGCAGCAGTGCGCGAATCGGGCCGTAACGAAGTCATCAAGATCTGGTCGCGCCGGTCCACCATCCTGCCCCAGTTCGTGGGTCTGACCTTTGGCGTGTACAACGGTCAGAAACACATCCCCGTCAACGTCACCGAAGACATGATCGGTCAGAAGTTCGGTGAATACTCGCCGACCCGGACCTATTACGGTCACGCGGCTGACAAAAAAGCGAAGCGGAAGTAAGTCATGGGCAAGGAAAAGAACCCCCGCCGCGTGGCCGAAAACGAAGCAATGGCAAAACTGCGCATGCTTCGCACCAGCCCGCAGAAACTGAACCTGGTTGCAGCGATGATCCGCGGCAAGAAAGTTGGACAGGCCCTGACCGACCTGACTTTCTCGAACAAGCGGATCGCGCAGGACGTGAAGAAATGCCTTCAGTCCGCCATCGCCAACGCCGAAAACAACCACAACCTGGACGTGGACGAGCTGATCGTTGCGGAAGCATGGGTTGGCAAGAACCTGGTCATGAAACGCGGCCGTCCGCGGGCTCGTGGCCGGTTCGGCAAGATCATGAAGCCGTTCTCGGAGCTCACCATCACGGTGCGTCAAGTTGAGGAGCAAGCCTAATGGGACATAAAGTCAATCCGATCGGCATGCGTCTTCAGGTCAATCGCACCTGGGACAGCCGCTGGTACGCAGATACCAAGGACTATGGCAATCTGCTGCTTGAAGACCTCGCAATCCGCGAATTCATCAAGGAAGAGTGCAAGCAGGCTGGCGTTGCCCGTGTGATCATCGAGCGTCCGCACAAGAAGTGCCGCGTGACGATCCACACCGCGCGTCCGGGCGTGATCATCGGCAAAAAAGGCGCCGATATCGAGACCCTGCGCAAGAAGCTGGCGAACATGACCGACAGCGAACTGCACCTGAACATCGTCGAAGTGCGCAAGCCCGAGATGGATGCTCAGCTGGTCGCCGAGTCGATCGCACAGCAGCTGGAACGCCGCGTGTCCTTCCGCCGTGCGATGAAGCGCGCGGTGCAAAACTCGATGCGGATGGGTGCCCTGGGCATCCGTGTGAACGTCGCCGGCCGTCTGGGCGGTGCCGAGATCGCACGGACCGAGTGGTATCGCGAGGGCCGTGTGCCCCTGCACACCCTGCGTGCCGACATCGATTATGCTCTGGCCGAGGCCTCGACCCCTTACGGGATCATCGGGATCAAGGTCTGGATCTTCAAAGGCGAGATCCTCGAGCATGATCCGCAGGCGCGTGACCGCAAGGCACAGGAACTCCAGGACGGTCCGGCCCCGCGTGGCGCCGGTGGCCGCCGCTAAGGAGGATTAGAGATGCTGCAACCAAAGCGCACTAAATTCCGCAAGATGTTCAAGGGCCGTATCCACGGTCTGGCAAAAGGCGGAAGCGACCTGAACTTCGGAACCTATGGCCTCAAGGCGCTGGAGCCCGAGCGGGTTACCGCCCGCCAGATCGAAGCCGCCCGTCGTGCCATGACGCGTCACATGAAACGTCAGGGCCGCGTCTGGATCCGGATCTTCCCGGATACGCCGGTCACCTCGAAGCCGACCGAAGTCCGTATGGGTAAAGGTAAGGGTTCGGTGGATTACTGGGCCTGCAAGGTCAAGCCCGGCCGTGTGATGTTCGAGATCGATGGCGTCAATGACGAAATCGCCCGCGAGGCCCTGCGCCTGGCCGCGATGAAGCTGCCGATCAAGACCCGCGTCGTGGTCCGCGAAGACTGGTAATCCCGGTCCTTCGACAAGACATTGAAACCCCCGCCGGGACACCGGTGGGGGTTTTTGATTTTAGTGGGGATCAATCGACCAAGAGGATTGTGCAAGGTTTGGTGCAGGTGGAGAGGTCAAGTCTCCAAATCCTGCGAGTGAGTCACAAGGGGCGACGATACGCCCTTTGGTCGGGTTCAGCGCCGATGCGCTGACGGCATTCATCCGCGCAGGGTTGATCTATGGGGTGTGGGGAGAGATGACATCTCCCCGACGAGGGATCAAACACCGATATGTTTGCATGGTCGTGACTGGCTCAATGCCAATCTCGGCCATCAGCTTTGGGGGATACAACGGGGGAGCGCGGCAGCCCCCTTGTCAAGATCGTGTGGTACTACCACACACATCTTGCAGCATATCTTAGTGCTGTACGATGGCCGCAGGGATCACAGCGCATGGTGTCATCTGACACACATCTAGCAGCACGACTGAGTGCTGTGTGATGGTCGCAGGGATTGCATTACAAGGTACCATCTGGCAAGCGACCCAGCTTAAGCACACTTTCTCCATTCACTTTGGTGAAAGATTGACCCCATCCTAATGTAATATCTGCCATATTACCTCACATATTGAAATATTTCATTATAGTCCGTAGATAGCTGCACTCCAAGTATCTGATGTTCGTCATCGACTTTGAGTACTGAAAAGACAAGAAACACCATTTGGTTGTCGCGGCCTAAAAATACTGAAACCAAGGTTTCAAAGTTGTCAGAATATCGTTTTCTAACCATATCCATGCATTTTACGGGCACCCCTATATATTGAATGAGTTGCACTTTTGTATCGTGCTCTACATTATCAGGTATTGCCTCAGCAGGATCAGAGGCGGCGAAAAAGGCATCATAGTCTCCTGTGAGAAAATTGGTCTTAAGTTCTCGGAGGACTTCTACTTTTTCATTGGCAGTACAGTCAGCAAACGCAGGCAAAGTGCTGGAAGCCAATATTGCCGCAGCTAGTATACTTTTGCATTTCAATGTAATGCTTCCTTTCAACCATGATTTTGACGGCACATGCGCCTCAACCGGCATCCCCCAAGTAGAACGCCAACCGTCACATGTTGCAGCCACATTGCGCACGGTTCCAGCTTCATATGCTGGCTGTGCCGTAGTTCTGGCATCTGAAACGGGAACTGAGCATGATTTATAGCCTCGGCGGGGGGTTTTTGCGGTTTCGGGACGAATCGGCACCCCATTGGGCAGACCAGTCGAGCCGGGTTCGTTCGGATTTTGTCGCCGACGTCATCATGATGGAACCGGTGGCGCACGCAGCCGTTGGATGGCCGTCAGGATGAGACGGAACCGGTCGCCACTGGCCGCAACCTCTGCCAGTTGGAACTTGATGGCGCGGGCATGGCGGACGACTCGTGCCCCGATTTTGATCAGCCGGGTTTGCAGGCTGGTCAGCGACCACTCGGCCACCTCCTCTGGCAGATCAGCGCCTTGCAGGAAGACTCCCAGATTGTAGGCCAATGCGTGAAGCTGAAGCCGGACCTCGTTCTGCGCCAAGCCCTTGCAGGACAGCCGCGTCCAGTTGATCGCCTGCTTGCCTTCCTTGATGCGCTGCTCGGCTGTGCCACGCTGATTATGGAAATGGACGATCCAGTCAGGGACCATCGGCAGATTGGTGACGACGAAACCGATGCGCGGGAACAACTCGCCGGGATGCCTCTCGACCTTGGCGACAACGCGCCGTGGCTTGTCCCATGATGCCGACTGATACTCAAAGTCACCGTAGATGCGCCGCACATGGTTCGGCGGTCGGCCCACCGGGCGTTTGAGCAGATGCGCGATCCTGCCTTGAAGAATGCGATTGGCACGCATCCGGATGGCGTAGAAGCAGTTCTCTGCTTCCAGCGCCTCATAGAGGCCCGGGATGGCGAAGGCGGCATCGGCCCAGAAGAACCGCATCAGGTGACGATCCGCGTATCGTGCGATGACCGGTTTCAGAACCTCTTCCCATCCGTCGGCGCTGTGCACATTGCCCGGGCGCAGAGCGCAGCATTCAAGATGGCCGAACTGGTTGAACACGAACAGGGGGTGATAGCAAATGCAGCCGAAATGGCCGTTCCAGGCCGTGCCCTCCTGCGCACCGTGGGTCGGGCAGACCGAGCTGTCGATGTCCAGCGTGATCCATTTGGGTGGGGCAGACGCATGAACCCGGTCGATCCACTGCCCAGACAACTCAGCCAGCGCAGCGCGTTTTTCGGCTGTTGCCCGTACTTTGGTCTCGAACCGTCCCATCTGGCTCGCGGACGCCGCATTGGTATCGACGGCTCGTCCGCCAACGACCTGCTGCATCACCGGATCGAGCGCCAGTCGGTCGGCGTCATTCACGTCTTCGTATCCGGCCAATCGCCCGAAGACCGATTGTCGCAAAAGCCCGACTATAGAATGCAAACGGTTGTGGCCGGTTCGCGTGTCGCGCAAAACACCGCGCGCAATGTCGTGCAGGCCGAGTACCTCATCCAGTTCCCGAAACAACAGCAGCCCACCGTCCGAACTGATCTTCGAGCCATGAAATTCCAGTCGCACCCGACGGTCAAAACCAAGCCGAACAGCACCCGTTTCGCCTGCATCCTCAAGGTGATCCACGATCTGCCGCCATCAACCCTATTAACGTGCTGAAATATAACACATTACCAAACGCCACAGGCGCGAAAACGTCAGGTTGCTTGGGGAATGCGGGTTTAGACCTGCATGGTCCACTCATTGTATGAAATTTTGGATTCCATTCCGTTTCCAGACTGTAGGCAATTCGATATGACGATGTTCAAGCGATACGATTGAACCGTCATTGCGGAACTGATCGGGGGTACGCTCTCTTTGGCCTAATTGATAAGGTGAACAATGAAGCGGCTGTGGTCGACTTGGAGTTCACTGGGTAGGGTTGCCTCCTAGCGGTCAGGCACAATGAACTGCCGAAGGACAGAACTGTCTGTGATAATCATGATGTTGGCGGGGGCGTGAACGGTATCGTCTTGGGCTTTGTCGTGGTCTTGGGTGAACTGGACTGACCCTCGAGTGTTTCGCCTTTGGGGCGGCATTGCCCCAAAACGTGCGTGACCTCGAAGTGAAACTCAGCATCGCGATATTTTTTTCGTTGAGTGAAGTGATAGCGTTTACAACCATAAGATATGTAATTTATTATATATTCGTCGCTTTTGTTGAATCTGGGGGGTATGGCATGGAACTTCTTTTTCTGCTCGGCTTCGGCCTGCTGGGGGCAGGGCTGGCAATGACCGGCGACGATGACGAGGAATCCGCCCCCGCCGAAGGATTCACTTTCGATGACGATCAGGCCGTCGGTACCGAGAATGACGACATCCTGACGGTAGGCGACTTTCCCGAAGGTGTAACCACTATCCCCGAAATTCTCGGCCAGGGCGGCGACGACCTGATCGATCTGAATGTTCCGCCGGACCTGTATGACGATTTTGGCGACGACGTCATCAATGCCAACGGCGTCTCCGGCCGTGTCGATGGCGGCGCGGGAGATGATACGATAACAGGCTTCTTTTCAGGCGGGACCATCGCTGGCGGCGCGGGTGACGATTCCATCGACGTTGCCTCCCTCTCTTCGGACAGCTTGATTGTCGACGGCGGCGAGGGGGATGATTTCATCGACGCCACGGACGCCGCCGGTGGTCAAGCTCTGGGTGGGGCCGGCAATGACACGATTGTCGCCCAGGGCGTCGGAGAAGCCGAAGGCGGATCAGCACTCTTTCCGGATGGTGGCGAAGGCGATGACCTCATCCGGTTCACGGCATATTCAGACTTCTTCCCCGGATATTTCGTCGCGGACCAGGTCGTCAGGGGCGGCGAGGGTGCGGACACGTTCGAGATCCTGGTGAACGAAGGACAACACGATTCCTCGCTGGACGATGATGTGTACAGCGATACCAGCTTGTGGTCCGTGCCAAACGTCGAGATCGCGGATTTCGAGCCGGGCGTCGACAAGTTGGTTATCGAGGCGAGCCGGCATGACGACGCCTATGAACTGGCCGATGTGCGGATGGAAGAGGTGGACGACGGTAACGGGGGCCTCAGCACAAATGTCATTCTGGCCTATGAACATGACACGCTAAACACGCGCGAGATTGTCGTTTCGCTCAATGCAACTGGCGTGAGCTGCAGTGATATCGAGGTCGAGTATCTCGGCGAAACCTACCCGGTGCCGACGACATAGGGATGTGTGCCGCTCATGCGGCCCGACCTCTCGCACTTGTCATGCGTCTGGGATATGAGACCGCCATGTCCCAGATCGAATCTCTCTTTGTCACCCGTCTCTATCGTGCCCGCCTGTCCGAGCACGGTCCCGCCATCGACCCGGAGGAAATGGAGGCCTCCTGCTATTCCATCGCCGAGGATGACGAGGCCGGGCAGGAATGGTGCGAGGAAAACGGCTATCCCGGCTATACCTCCTATGCCTCGCTCACCGATCTGCCCTGGCGGTTCCCGATCTTTGCCGATCTGGTGACATCGCTTGATGCCCATGTCGCTGCCTTCGCGGCCGATCTGGAGTTCGATCTGGACGGGCGCAAACTGGTGCTGGAGGACCTCTGGATCAACATCCTGCCGCAGGGCGGCATGCATTCCAGCCACCTGCACCCGCATTCGGTGATCTCGGGCACGACCTATGTCGCCATGCCCGAGGGCGCCAGCGCGCTTAAGCTGGAAGACCCCCGCTCGGGCCGGATGATGGCGGCGCCGACGCGCACAAAGACGGCCCGGCGTGAATTGCAGCCCTTCATCTATATGAAGCCCGATGTGGGCGATGTGCTGCTGTGGGAAAGCTGGCTGCGCCACGAGGTGCCGATGAACATGTCCGAAGAGGAACGCATCTCGGTCAGCTTCAACTATCGCTGGGATTGATCTACACTGAGCCAACGTACCGTATTGGAAGAGTTGGAGAACTTTCGTTGTATGATCACACAGCCATTCTGCTTAGCGAAGCGGAGCAGGTGGTTTTCACCACACACGCCAGGATTGCGCCGACCCTGACAGAACTCGTGATTATCGTCGTCTTTGCGCCCATAGCACTGGTGATCTGGCTTTTTATCCATCGTAGCTTTCGCTCGACCGTATACATGATCACCACGAAGCGTGTTCTGGTGATCGAAAAGCAAGGCATTGTTGATCAGATACCCATTCAAGACATCCAGCGCGTCACCGGGCGTCGGCGTTCGATGATGATATACGGTTCTGACACTCGGCTGTGGTTGGCCCGGCTACAGGATGGCTGGCAATTCGAGACAATCCTGGAGCGGGTTCGGAAATTGATCTAGGCGCGGTCTGTCGGCCATAGAACAGCTGTAGGGCCTTCCCCGTTTTCTCCATCAGGTCCCATGCCGGGGTCGATAGCTGACCCCTCACTCTGCGGGCACGGGGCTAGGTCCCGGCTGTGGTGGATGTACCCAGGCGCGTGACCGCAGCGCGGATACGCTCTCTATCGCCGGGCTGCGCGTCGCCCTTGCCCGAAACATGCCGGAGGGCTATCGCTGGAGGTGGCAGGCCCGTGTGCCCGCCAGGTCCGGAGCACGCTGGCATGGAACTGGATTTCATCATCGAAGGCTGGGCGGGGCATTTGTCCTATTTGCTGCTCGTGCTGTCGATGTTGATGCGCCACATGCTGTGGCTGCGGCTGTTCGTGATCGCTTCGGCGATGGCGGGCATTGCGTTCGATCATTTCTGGTTACAAAACCCGGTCGGCGTGTTCTGGCAGAGCCTTCTGGTGCTGGTGAATGTCGCCGAACTGGCGCTGCTCTGGCGCAACGACCGGCGCGCGCGGTTCACGGTTGAGGAGGATCGGTTTCGCGAGACCCTGCTCAGCGGCCTGTCCCCGGGGCGTTGCCGGCGTTTGCTGGATCTGGGCCGGTGGGAGACGCTGTCGACCGGTACGGTGCTGACACGCGAGGGGCAGCGGCCCGAGTTCCTGACCTATATGGCCTCCGGCGCGGTTCGGATCGAACGGCAGGGCCGGCTGCTGCGACTGGTGGGCGAGGGCCATTTCATCGGCGAGATGTCCATGATGGGGGATGGACTTGCGGTGGCGACGGCGGTGATGCAGGACAGCGGGCGGGTCTGGCGGATCGAGCGGGTCAAGCTCGACCGGCTGCGCGAGAGCAGCCCGGCCGCCATGGCCGCGATCGAGACCGGCGTTGCCCGCGACATGCGGGCCAAGCTGGCCTATCAGAACACCGGTCCGGACACCGCCGCTCAGCCGGCAGACGGACCTGCCGACTGAGGGTTGGCCGGCGGTCTGCCTGGCGGGCGAAGTTTCCCTTGCCCTCCCATGGCAACTCTCCTATAGAGCGGCATCTTGCGTTCCCCCGCGCCAGCGGGGGATTCGCTTGTTTGTCATTCATCCACCAGGTCAAGGGTGACCCGGCCACGGGGCCCTCTGGTGTTTTGAGCAAAGGAAAAGGCGATGAACGCCCAGGAACTGCGTAACAAGACCCCGGATCAGCTCCGGGAAGATCTGGTCACCCTCAAGAAAGAAGCGTTCAATCTGCGCTTCCAGCAGGCAACCGGCCAACTCGAAAACAACGCCCGTATCCGCACTGTGCGCCGCGACGTCGCGCGCGTCATGACTGTGCTGAACGAAAAAGCCGCTGAAGCTGCGAACTGAGGAGCCTGAGAGATGCCCAAACGTATTCTGCAAGGCACCGTGACCAGCGACGCCAACGCACAGACCGTGACCGTCCTGGTGGAGCGTCGCTTCACCCATCCGGTTCTGAAGAAGACCATCCGTAAGTCCAAGAAATACCGGGCTCACGATGAAAAGAACGCTTTCAAGGTCGGCGACACTGTCCGCATCATCGAATGCGCGCCGAAATCGAAAACGAAACGCTGGGAAGTTCTGGAAGCCTAAGAGTCTGACTAGTCAGACTCCTGGCGACTAGGCCCTCTTGGCACAGTCGAAACCCTGGGGATACCGCCTCGCATCGGCGCCCCAAAGGTCGGGAGAAACCACATGATCCAGATGCAAACCAATCTGGATGTCGCTGACAACTCCGGCGCTCGCCGAGTTCAGTGCATCAAGGTTCTGGGTGGTTCCAAGCGTAAATACGCCTCCGTCGGCGACATCATTGTCGTCTCGGTGAAGGAAGCCATCCCGCGCGGCCGCGTGAAGAAAGGTGACGTCCGCAAGGCCGTCGTCGTGCGCACCGCCAAAGAAGTCCGTCGCGAAGACGGCACCGCGATCCGCTTCGATCGCAACGCCGCCGTCATCCTGAACAACAACAACGAGCCGGTCGGTACCCGTATCTTTGGCCCGGTTGTTCGTGAACTGCGCGCGAAGAACTTCATGAAGATCATCTCGCTGGCTCCGGAGGTGCTGTAACCATGGCTGCCAAACTCCGCAAAGGCGACAAGGTCGTCGTGCTGGCCGGCAAGGACAAGGGCAAAGAGGGGACTATCACCTCGGTTGACCCGAAAGCCGGCAAGGCTGTTGTCGACGGCGTGAACATCGCCATCCGTCACACCCGCCAGACCCAAACCTCGCAAGGCGGCCGCCTGCCCAAGGCGCTGCCGATCGACCTCAGCAACCTGGCGCTGCTGGACAAGAACGGCAAGGCAACCCGCGTCGGCTTCCGCATGGAAGGTGACAAGAAGGTCCGCTTTGCCAAGACCACGGGGGACGTGATCGATGCTTGATGCTGCAAACTATACCCCGCGTCTGAAAGCCCAGTACGCAGAAACCATCCGGGCCGCTCTGAAAGAAGAGTTCGGCTACAAGAACGACATGATGATCCCCAAGCTGGAGAAGATCGTTCTGAACATCGGCTGCGGCGCCGAGGCGGTGAAAGACAGCAAGAAGGCCAAATCGGCTCAGGAAGACCTGAGCAAGATTGCCGGCCAGAAAGCCATCACCACCACGGCCAAGAAGTCGATCGCCGGTTTCCGCGTTCGCGAAGACATGCCGATGGGTGCCAAGGTGACCCTGCGCGGCGAGCGTATGTATGAATTCCTCGATCGCCTGATCACCATCGCGATGCCCCGCATCCGCGACTTCCGTGGTGTGAAGCCCTCGTTCGATGGCCGTGGCAACTTTGCCATGGGTATCAAGGAACATATCGTGTTCCCGGAAATCGACTTCGACAAGGTCGATGAGGTCTGGGGCATGGACATCGTCATCGCCACCACAGCGAAAACCGACGCCGAAGCCAAGAGCCTGTTGAAGCATTTCAACATGCCCTTCAACGCCTAAGCGCGCGAGGATTAGACATGGCTAAGAAAAGCATGATCGAACGCGAGAAGAAGCGCGAGCGTCTGGTGGCACAATATGCCGCAAAGCGCGCCGAGCTGAAAGAAATCGCAAACGACGAGAGCCGCCCGATGGAAGAGCGCTTCAAGGCGCGTCTGAAACTGGCGAAACTGCCGCGCAACAGCTCGGCAACCCGTCTTCACAACCGCTGCCAGCTTACCGGCCGTCCGCACGCTTACTATCGTAAGCTCAAGGTCAGCCGGATCATGCTGCGCGAGCTGGGGTCTGCTGGTCAGATCCCCGGCATGGTGAAATCGAGCTGGTAAGGAGAGAGTGATATGAACGATCCTATCGGCGATATGCTCACCCGTATCCGCAACGCTCAGCTGCGCGGCAAAAGCACGGTCAGCACCCCCGGTTCGAAACTGCGCGCCTGGGTTCTGGATGTCCTGGCGGACGAAGGCTATATCCGCGGCTATGAGAAGTCGACGGATGTCAACGGCCACCCGACGCTGAACATCGAGCTGAAATACTACGAAGGCGAACCCGTCATTCGCGAACTGAAGCGGGTCTCCAAGCCCGGTCGTCGCGTCTATATGGGCGTCAAGGACATCCCCTCGGTCCGTCAGGGCCTGGGCGTGTCGATTGTCAGCACTCCGAAAGGTGTGATGTCGGACGCGAACGCTCGCTCCAACAATGTTGGCGGCGAAGTGCTCTGCACCGTCTTCTAAGGAGGTCTGCAAATGTCTCGTATTGGTAAGAAACCGGTCGAGCTGCCCAGTGGCGTTTCCGCCGCTGTGTCGGGCCAGACCATCGAAGTGAAGGGCCCCAAGGGTGCCCGCAGCTTCACCGCCACCGACGACGTGACCATCACCGTCGACGGCAATGTGGTGAGCATCACCCCCCGTGGCATGTCCAAGCGGGCACGCCAGCAGTGGGGCATGTCGCGCACCATGGTGGCGAACCTCGTCGCAGGCGTGACCGAAGGCTTCAAGAAAGAGCTGGAGATCACCGGTGTGGGTTACCGCGCCAACGCCCAGGGCAACACGCTCAAGCTGAACCTCGGTTACAGCCACGATGTCGACTTCACCGTTCCGGCGGGCGTCACCGTGAGCACGCCGAAGCAGACCGAGATCGTTGTCGAAGGCATCGACCAGCAACAGGTTGGTGAAGTGGCTGCGAAAATCCGCGAGTGGCGTTCGCCCGAGCCGTACAAAGGCAAGGGTATCCGCTACAAGGGCGAGTTCATCTTCCGCAAAGACGGCAAGAAGAAGTAAGGACGCGAACAATGGCAAACAGCAAACGTACCCTGTTTCTGAAACGCCGCCTGCGCGTTCGGAACAAGCTTCGCAAGGTCAACGCCGGGCGCCTGCGCCTCAGCGTGCACCGCTCGAACAAGAACATCAGCGCCCAGCTGATCGACGACGTTCGTGGCGTGACCCTGGCGGCAGCCTCGACCATGGAAAAGGACCTTGGCGTTGTTGGCAAGAACAACGTCGAAGCGGCCAAGAAGGTGGGTGCGGCAATCGCCGAGCGCGCCAAGAAGGCTGGCGTCGAAGAGGCCTATTTCGATCGTGGCGGCTTCCTGTTCCACGGCAAGGTGAAGGCCCTGGCCGACGCCGCGCGTGAAGGCGGTCTGAAGATCTAAGACCTGAGGGGGGCGCCTGCCGCCCCCCCGATGATCCGGGGCCGCGCCTGCGCGGCCACCATGGATCGGAGACAACGGCGCCCAGGCGCCAACAGAGAAAGAGGAATGCCGCATGGCAGAACGTGAAAACCGTCGGGGCAACCGTCGCGACCGCGAGGAAGCAGCCCCCGAATTCGCCGACCGTCTGGTCGCGATCAACCGCGTGTCGAAAACCGTCAAGGGCGGTAAGCGCTTCGGCTTCGCCGCTCTGGTGGTCGTGGGCGATCAGAAAGGCCGCGTCGGCTTTGGCAAGGGCAAGGCAAAAGAAGTGCCCGAGGCCATCCGCAAGGCAACCGAGCAGGCCAAGCGCCAGATGATCCGCGTGCAGCTGCGCGAAGGCCGCACCCTGCATCACGACATCGAAGGCCGTCACGGCGCCGGTAAGGTCGTCATGCGCGCCGCGCCCGAAGGTACCGGTATCATCGCCGGTGGTCCGATGCGTGCCGTGTTCGAAATGCTGGGTGTCAAGGACGTCGTGTCCAAGTCGCTGGGCAGCGCGAACCCCTACAACATGATCCGTGCCACCATCGACGGCCTGAAAAAAGAGCAGAGCCCGCGTTCGGTCGCACAGCGTCGTGGCAAGAAGGTCGCCGACATCCTGCCCAAGCGGGACGAAGCACCGGCTGCTGAAGCCGCTGAAGCGTAAGGAGTCGTCAACATGGCAAAAACCATCGTCGTCAAGCAGATCGGTTCGCCGATCCGCCGCCCCGCTGACCAGCGCGCAACCCTGGTTGGTCTGGGTCTGAACAAGATGCACAAGACCCGCGAGCTGGAGGATACCCCCTCGGTCCGCGGCATGATCCGCAAGATCCCGCATCTGGTCGAGATCATCGAAGAGCGCGGCTAAGTTCTTTTCGAAAAATAGAAAAAAGGACGCCCTGCAGGTTGCCTGTGGGGCGTTTCTATTTAGAGTGGTATCAGTTTTCGACTGAGTATGAGAGACTAAAGAATGAGATTTCCTTTTTCGATGCTGGCCAGCCTCGTGGTTTTATCTTCCTGTGGTCCTTCGCCAGCAGAAAGAGAGGCTGAAATAGCCAGTTTCCGAGCGGGACCGACCGAAGCACAGCGAAGCGACTACCGCAAATACGGCATCATTGCAGCTGATCCAGATTCCAGAATCTATCAGGGGCTAGCTGTTTCGGTGAGCCGAAGCAGTTCCTTGCCGGTTTCCTACTTTGATGTTGAACTTCGTCCGATTTCAACCACTTCGGGAACCACTAACCCCTCTAATAGAATTCCCGATGAGATTCTAGCAGATATCCCAGTTGAACTCGTTCGCGCGGCCAAAGCTCAGATCGAGACTGGTGCGGGTACCGGGCAGATTTTGAAGCTGGCAAAAGAGATAGCCAAGCGTACTTACTGTGTTGGCCGCCAAGTGGGTGTTTATGATTTGAAAGGGACGAAAATTTCAGACCCTGCTTCGATAGCCAGGATCATGGCGGCTAATGGAGGCAACATTCTTGGCGCCAATATTGGCGATTTGAATGTCAAGAAAGAACGGATTCCAGTGGTTGAACTTAAGGAATGGGCGAATACTGGTACCATTATGGCTGACGTGCATCTGAAATGCTAAAGCTTGGTTTGTCATTGGTGTCCTTTATGGCGCTAATGGGTTGCAAGACCACAGTTGATCGCGAAACAAACGCTGCATCCGAGACCTCACCGGGAAGTACAGTAATGTACTTCGATCCGTTCCATGGGTATCAGATCGTCTTTTTCGAAACGCCGGAAACAAGCTGGCTTTGGTATCCGGGGAACCGAACCAGTTTGCCGGCGCTTGTCCGGTACAAGGGAAGTGACGTTTGCTTTAAGTATGGAAGTCATACCTTTAATCCTGTGATCGGAAAGCAGGGTGGCAGCTGGGACTGTACGCCCCGTTTCATACTTGACGGGCTTGCCGTAGCATCTGGCGAAGGCGACATCTTTGGTTTGTCCGATGGGACCGTCCCGTACCGGCGCCGAAAATGCGATGGAACCGATGGGTTCGCCAGGATCAATGTTGATCCTGGCCTCTACAAGCAAGGGTGTGGTTAGAGCGCTGCGGGGCAAAACGCTGAAGAGTGGTCAACGGGTTTTGATCTGAATTCGCTCTTTCACAATCCCCTTCCTTGATGGTTTCACTGCCGTCCGAACCACTTGCCAATCCCGGGCAAAAGGGTCTTCACCTTTGTCCGGGGTTGGGCCGGACGCACCCTGTTGGGCAGCGCTCTTGTGGAGGCTGTTTCGAGGGGGTGTCTGACGCAATCCGCCTTTGGATTGCCCCCAGCCATGCCGCTGCTGCATGGCGGCTAGACCAAAGCGCCTCTTGCTGATGCTGCGGTGCAGCACTATCTGCCTGTCATGTTCGGAACGCCCGAAAAACAGGCAGTGGGGAAGGGCCCTGCTGCATCCGTATGAGGTAAGAGAAAATGGCATATGCAACCGTGACCGCCGACCGCGCACCCTCCTTGGTGGCCCGCGTCCTGTCCGTCCTGAAATCGACCCGCGCCACCTGGGCTCGCAACACCGCTTACAAGCGCACGTTCAACGAGCTGGACCGCCTGTCGAACCGGGAACTGGCCGATATCGGTATCCGCCGTTGCGATATCGAGGATATCGCCCGCTTTCACGTCTATGGTGCCTGAACGGCCCATCTGACGGAATGCTGCACCGCCCTCGGATATCCGGGGGCGTTTTGCATTTCGGGCACCTCTTGCGCGACGCGTTTACAGCGTCTATACGCCCCCGGTGGCCCCAGGGCCGCAAGAATCAACAAGCAAGAAATGCCGTGGTTGGCCCGTCACGCTTCGTGGGTCACATCCGGCGAAGGAGAAGCGAAATGAAACTGCATGAACTCAGCGACAATCCGGGCGCAACCAAGAAACGGATGCGCATCGGCCGCGGCCCCGGCTCGGGCAAGGGCAAGATGGGTGGCCGTGGTATCAAAGGTCAGAAATCCCGCTCGGGCGTGGCCATCAACGGCTATGAAGGCGGCCAGATGCCGCTCTATCAGCGTCTGCCCAAGCGTGGCTTCAACAAGCCCAACCGCAAGGCATTCGCCGTCGTCAACCTGGGCCTGATCCAGAAATTCGTCGAAGCCGGCAAACTGGACGGCGCCGCCGCCATCACCGAGGACGCGCTGGTCGCATCCGGCCTGGTGCGCCGCAAGCTGGACGGCATTCGCGTGCTGGCCAAGGGTGATTTCAACGCCAAGCTGAACATCGAAGTCACCGGCGCGTCGAAATCGGCTGTCGAGGCTGTCGAAAAGGCGGGCGGCTCGCTGAAGGTCACAAACGCTGCTGCGGCAGAGTAACGGCTTGTGAGCGGGCGCTGTCCCGCTTACATAGACACCCAAGTTTTCCAAAACGCCGCCCGAGCCGGAAAACGGTTCCGGGCGGCGTTTGCATCAGAGAGACCGATACAACATGGTATCAGCAGCAGAACAAATGGCGGCCAACACCAGCTGGTCCGCCCTGGGCAAGGCCACGGACCTGCGCAATCGGATCCTGTTCACGCTGGGGCTCCTCATCGTCTATCGTCTGGGCACGTTCATTCCCGTGCCGGGCATCGACGGCGTGGCGCTGCGCGAGTTCATGGAGCAGGCGGGGCAGGGCATCGGCGGCATGGTGTCGATGTTCACCGGTGGCGCGCTGGGGCGGATGGGCATCTTTGCCCTGGGCATCATGCCTTATATCTCGGCCTCGATCATCGTTCAGCTGTTGACGGCCATGGTCCCCTCGCTTGAGCAACTCAAGAAAGAGGGTGAGCAGGGCCGCAAGAAGATCAACCAGTATACGCGCCTGGGCACCGTGGCCCTGGCCACCGTGCAGGCCTATGGTCTGGCGGTTTCGCTGGAATCGGGTGACCTGGCTACCGAGCCGGGCATGTATTTCCGCTTTGCCACCATGATCACCCTGGTGGGCGGCACCATGTTCCTGATGTGGCTGGGCGAGCAGATCACCGCCCGTGGCATCGGCAACGGCGTTTCGCTGATCATCTTTGTCGGCATCATCGCCGAGGTCCCCGCCGCGCTGGCGCAGTTCTTCGCCTCCGGCCGTTCGGGCGCCATCAGCCCCGCCGTGATCATCGCCATCATCCTGATGGTGATCGCGGTCATCACGTTTGTGGTGTTCATGGAGCGTGCGCTGCGCAAGATCCACATCCAGTATCCCCGCCGTCAGGTGGGCATGAAGGTCTATGACGGCGGCTCCAGCCACCTGCCGGTCAAGGTCAACCCCGCAGGCGTGATCCCGGCGATCTTCGCCAGCTCGCTGCTGCTGTTGCCGGTGACCATCTCGACCTTCTCTTCGGGGGCAGCGAACGGGCCGGTGATGTCCTGGCTTCTGGCGAATTTCGGCCCCGGTCAGCCGCTCTATCTGCTGTTCTTCGTGTCGATGATCGTGTTCTTTGCGTATTTCTATACCTTCAACGTCTCGTTCAAACCCGATGACGTGGCGCAGAACCTGAAGAACCAGAACGGCTTTGTCCCCGGTATCCGTCCGGGCAAGAAGACCGCCGAGTATCTGGAATATGTGGTCAACCGCGTGCTGGTGCTGGGTTCGGCCTATCTGGCCGCCGTCTGCCTGCTGCCCGAGATCATGCGTGGCCAGTTCAACGTGCCGTTCTATTTCGGTGGCACCTCGGTGCTGATCATCGTCTCGGTGACCATGGATACCATTCAACAGGTCCAGAGCCACCTGCTGGCACATCAGTACGAAGGTCTGATCGAAAAATCGCAGCTTCGCGGCAAGAATCGCAAGCGCACGAACAGGAAGGGACCGGCGCGTCGATGAACATCATTCTGTTGGGCCCGCCGGGTGCGGGCAAAGGCACCCAGGCGCGGCATCTGGTCGAGACTCGCGGCATGATCCAGCTCTCGACCGGTGACATGCTGCGCGCGGCGCGCAGCTCGGGCACCGAGATGGGCAAGAAGGTCGCGGCCATCATGGACGCGGGCAAGCTGGTCACCGACGAGATCGTGATCGGCCTGATCGAGGAACAGCTGACCACTCAGACGGGCGCCGGTTTCATCTTTGACGGGTTCCCGCGCACCCTGGCGCAGGCCGACGCGCTGGCGGCGCTGCTGGCCAAGCTGGGCCAGTCGCTGCACACCGTGATCGAGATCCGCGTCGATGACGAGGCGCTGGTCGATCGTATCTCGGGGCGGTTCACCTGCGGTGGCTGCGGCGAGGTCTATCACGACAAGACCAAGCCGACCAAGGTGGACGGTGTCTGCGACAATTGCGGCAGCACCGAGATGGTGCGCCGGGCCGACGACAATGCCGACAGCCTGCGCACGCGACTGATGGAATATTACAAGAAAACGTCACCCTTGATCGGCTATTACTATGCCAAGGGCGATTTGCGCCCGGTAAACGGCTTGGCCGATATCAAGGAAGTGACCGCCTCGATCGAGGCCATTCTGGGCTGACGCAGCAAGGCTGGAATGCCATGCGGTCGGTCGACAAGGATTTGACGCATGAAACGCATTCTGATCGGACTGGCGATTCTGGCCGGGCTTCTGGCCGGACTTGCGCTTGCCGCCACTTTGCTGGCCACCGGCAAGCGCCCGGTCCCCGACCAGTTGGCGGGTTATCACGAAACCACCCTGTCAGTCGGGCATCGCGATGTCCCCGTATCGCTGCATATCTGGTATCCTGCTGCGCAGGACGGTACTGCCGAACTGGTGGGGCAGAACGCCCTGTTCTACGGACAGTATGTCCTCCGGGATGCAAAGCCGGCGCCTGGCGCGCATCCGGTGGTCGTGTTTTCGCACGGCTCCGGGGGCAACGCCAATAATCACGGCTGGCTGGCGACGGAACTCGCGCGTCAGGGGATGATCGTGGTGGCGCCCAACCATCCCGGCACGATGTCGCGCGACAGCGATCCGCACCGCACACCGCATATCTGGGAGCGAGCGCGTGACCTGCACGCCATTCTTGACAGTTTGGAAACCAATCCCCCGCTCGGGATGCAGCCCGACATGGACCGGGTCGCCTCGGCCGGGTTCTCGCTGGGGGGCTTCTCGGCGCTCAGCATTGCAGGGGTCCGGGTGTCCAAGGCGGCGTTTATCGACTATTGCGACCGCCACGCCGGAGAGTTTGATTGCGGCTGGATGCAGGCCGCGAGTGTCGATTTTGCCGCCATTGATCCGGCCGCTTACGAGGCCGATTATCGCGACCCGAGGATCAAGGCCACGGTTTCGATCGACCCGGCATTGCCGCAGGCGATGACGGGCGACAGCCTGACCGCGGCCACCCTGCCGATCCTACTGGTCTCGCTGGGGCAGGGCGAAGAGGTTCCCCCCGCGACCCGCGTCGATGCGATGGCGCGCCAGATGCCGCAAGCACGCCTTGTGGAAACGCCAGGCGCCTGGCATTTCAGCTTCCTCTCCGAATGCAGTACCCTGGGCTGGATCATCATCGGACTGATGGGCGAAGAGAACATCTGTTCGGATATCGGCATGCGCGATCGAGGCGTCCTGCACGAAGAGCTGAAGGCAGTGATTTCGACCTTCCTGAGCGAAAATCTGGCTTTGTCTCCATCCGGTTGAGGGCAGGCCTTGACGATCCTGACAAAAGCCTCTACCCACGCCCATCCCTGACGGGAATCGATTCCTGTGGGTGGATTCGTCCATCCTCAAGACCACCTCAGAAAATGCTGGACCCGCTGGCGCCGCTGCCATGGTCAAGCGTTGTGAAAAAAGGTTCTGGCGCTACGGAACCGCAACGAAAAGGAAAGTGACACGTGGCACGTATTGCCGGCGTAAACATCCCGACTGCCAAACGGGTACCCATCGCCCTCACCTATATCACCGGTATCGGCAACACTTCGGCGAAAGCCATTTGCGAAGCTGTTGGCATCGACGCGACCCGTCGTGTGAACGAGCTGAGCGATGCCGAGATCCTGGCCATCCGCGAGCATATCGACGCCAACTACAGCGTCGAAGGCGACCTGCGCCGTGAAGTTCAGATGAACATCAAGCGCCTGATGGACCTGGGCTGCTATCGCGGTCTGCGTCACCGCCGCAACCTGCCGGTTCGCGGTCAGCGGACCCACACCAACGCTCGCACCCGCAAAGGCCCCGCAAAGGCCATTGCCGGCAAGAAGAAATAAGGGGGGCGTTGAGATATGGCACGCGATAAGACCCGCACCACGAAGAAAAAAGAACGCAAGAATATCGCATCGGGCGTGGCCCATGTGAACTCGACGTTCAACAACACCAAGATCCTGATCTCGGACGTGCAAGGCAACGCCATCTCGTGGTCGTCGGCTGGCACCATGGGCTTCAAGGGATCGCGGAAATCGACCCCCTACGCCGCTCAGCTGGCTGCCGAAGATGCCGGCCGCAAGGCGCAGGATCATGGCGTCAAGACGCTGGAAGTCGAAGTTCAGGGCCCCGGTTCGGGCCGTGAATCGGCTCTGCGCGCTCTGGCTGCCGTGGGCTTCAACATCACGTCGATCCGCGATGTGACCCCGATCGCCCACAACGGCTGCCGCCCGCCGAAGCGCCGCCGCGTCTAAGCGACCCAGGAATTACGCTGGGGCCGTGTCTGGTACACGGCCCCAGCACGCCGTTTGAAACCTCGGGCGTTTGCACCTTGCTGGACATGGGGTGCGAACAGGAATGGAGGGATTACATGATCCACAAGAACTGGGCAGAACTGATCAAGCCGACCCAGCTTGAGGTCAAGCCGGGCAACGACCCGGCACGCCAGGCGACCGTGATCGCCGAACCGCTGGAGCGTGGTTTCGGTCTGACGCTGGGCAACGCTCTGCGCCGCATCCTGATGAGCTCGCTGCAAGGCGCGGCCATCAGCAGCGTGCAGATCGACAACGTCCTGCACGAGTTTTCGAGCGTGGCCGGTGTGCGCGAAGACGTCACCGACATCATCCTGAACCTCAAGCAGGTCTCGCTTCGCATGGATGTCGAAGGGCCCAAGCGCCTGTCGGTCAATGCCAAGGGCCCGGCCGTCGTCACCGCCGGTGACATCAGCGAAAGCGCCGGCATCGAGGTGCTGAACCGCGACCACGTGATCTGTCACCTGGACGATGGCGCCGACCTGTTCATGGAACTGACCGTGAATACCGGCAAGGGTTATGTGTCGGCCGACAAGAACCGCCCCGAAGACGCGCCCATCGGCCTGATCCCGATCGACGCGATCTATTCGCCGGTGAAAAAGGTCGCCTATGACGTGCAGCCCACCCGCGAGGGCCAGGTTTTGGACTATGACAAGCTGACCATGAAGATCGAGACCGACGGCTCGATCACCCCGGACGATGCCGTGGCCTTTGCTGCGCGTATCCTTCAGGATCAGCTGTCGATCTTCGTCAACTTCGACGAGCCGGAATCGGCGGGCCGCCAGGACGACGATGACGGTCTGGAGTTCAACCCGCTGCTGCTGAAGAAGGTGGACGAGCTGGAACTGAGCGTCCGTTCGGCCAACTGCCTGAAGAACGACAACATCGTCTATATCGGCGACCTGATCCAGAAAACCGAAGCCGAGATGCTGCGCACCCCGAACTTCGGCCGCAAGTCGCTGAACGAGATCAAGGAAGTGCTGTCCGGCATGGGTCTGCACCTGGGCATGGATGTCGAGGACTGGCCGCCCGACAACATCGAGGATCTGGCAAAGAAGTTCGAAGACGCTTTCTGAGCCGAGGCCGGGCTGAAGCCCGGCTTACGCCAGAGTCCCCCGTAAGGCGGGCTTCAGCCCGCCCTACCTGCCAATGCCCGGACCTGCCGGGGAACATCAGGGCACATCCGCCCCAAGGAGAGCCGGTGACACGCATCGCCGGTCGGACAAAGCAAAACGCTAGCTAGGAGATAGAAAATGCGTCACGCACGTGGTTACCGCCGCCTCAACCGCACACACGAACACCGCAAGGCCCTGTTTGCGAACATGGCCGGCTCGCTGATCGAGCACGAACAGATCAAGACCACCCTGCCCAAGGCCAAGGAACTGCGTCCGATCGTCGAAAAGCTGATCACGCTGGGCAAGCGCGGTGACCTGCACGCGCGCCGTCAGGCCGCGGCGCAGCTGAAAGAGGACAAGGACGTCGCCAAGCTGTTCGACGTTCTGGCCGAGCGCTACAAGGATCGTCAGGGCGGTTACGTCCGCATCCTGAAGGCCGGCTTCCGCTATGGCGACATGGCGCCGATGGCGATCATCGAATTCGTCGATCGCGACGTCGATGCCAAGGGTGCCGCCGACAAGGCGCGCCTGGCCGAAGAAGAGGCTGCCGCCGAAGAATAAGCATTCCGGGATCGCTCCCGATTGCGCCCCGCCCGGGTTTCCGGGCGGGGTTTTTCGTTGTCGGGGGTGTTGCACCGGTGGGGCCGGCCTTCTACCCTGCCGCCATCATGCGCACATCTTCACCTGCGGGATATTCGGGCCGTCCTCTGGTGGCCAAACTGGGGTTCAAACCGGGCTGGAGCGTGCGCGCCATCAACCCGCCGCCCCATTACGCCGACCTCATGGCCGAGGCGGTGGATATCCGCTTTGACCCCGACGCCCGCGATGCCGATGCGGCGCATCTGTTCCTGCACGGTCCCGAACCGCTGGCCGAGGTCGCGGCCACCGAGATCGCCCATCTGCGGCCCGGTGGCATGTTGTGGCTGTCCTGGGCCAAGAAATCCTCGCCCCGACATGCGGGCATCACCGAGGATTTGCTGCGCGCCGAGGTGCTGCCGCTGGGCTGGGTCGATGTGAAGGTTTGCGCCGTTGACGCGGATTGGTCGGGACTGAAATTCCTGCGCCGCCGGGGCTGAGCGCGCGGCTTGCATTTGTCGCCCATGCCCCGCATATCGCAGGGGACTGCAAATGGAGGTCCCATGATCCGTGCCATCCTGCTTTGTCTGCCGCTTGTCCTGGCCGCGCCGGTTCAGGCGGAAACCCGGGTGCCGACCTCGCGGGCCGAGATCGGGCTGGGTTTTGCCCCGGTGGTGAAAAAGGCCGCCCCCGCCGTGGTCAATATCTATGCCCGGATCATCACCGCGGGCCGGCAAAGCCCGATCTTTGACGATCCCTTCTTTCGCGATTTCTTTCGCGGCTTCGGGGCGCCGCAGCCGCGGGTGCAGAACTCGCTCGGTTCAGGCGTGATCCTGTCGGATGACGGCTATGTCGTGTCCAATTATCACGTGGTCGGCATGGCCTCGGAAATCCGGGTGGTGACCACCGACCGGCGCGAGTTCACCGCACAGGTGGTGCTGGGAGATGAGGAGAGCGATATCGCCATCCTGCGCCTGGACGCGGCGCGCGACCTGCCTTTCTTGGCGCTGCGTGACAGTGACCATGTCGAGGTGGGCGAGCTGGCGCTGGCCATCGGCAACCCGTTTGGCGTGGGGCAGACCGTCAGCAGCGGCATCGTCTCGGGGTTGGCGCGCTCGGGCGCGGCCACCGGCAATGGGCGGGGCTATTTCATTCAGACCGATGCGCCGATCAATCCGGGCAATTCGGGCGGTGCGCTGATCGACGTGAATGGCGACCTGATCGGCATCAATACCTCGATCCTCAGCCGGTCGGGCGGCTCGAACGGGATCGGCTTTGCCATTCCTGCCAATCTGGTGGCCGAGTTCCTGCGCCAGGCCCGGCAGGGCAACAGCAGCTTTGCCCAGCCTTGGGCGGGGATCGCGGGGCAGCCGATGACCGCCGATATCGCCGACTCGCTGGGGCTGGTCCTGCCCGAAGGGGTGGTGATCTCGGACCTGCATCCCGAGAGCCCGCTGGCGCAGGCTGGCTTTGCCGTGGGCGATGTGGTGACCGAGGTCGATGGGCAGACGGTCAACTCTCCGGCCGAGATGAAGTTCCGCATGTCGGTGGCCGGGATCGGGGGCGAGGCGCGGATGACCCGGCTGCGGCAGGGTCAGCGCGAGACCCTGAGTGTAGCCCTGATCGAGGCGCCCGATGCCCCTCCCGCGCAGGAAACCACGCTGGGAGAGCGCACGATCCTGCCCGGTCTGACCGTGGCCCGGCTGAACCCGGCCGTGATCGCGCGCCTGGGCCTGCCGCTGTCGGCGCGCGGGGTCGTCGTGCTCGACCCCGGCCCCTATGGGGCGCGGGCGGGTCTGCAACCGGGCGACGTGCTGGGCGCGATCAATGGCGATCAGGTGGACAGCCCGCGCGATGTGGAACGGGCGCTGAGCGAGGCCGGGCGCCGGGTACAGATCGACCTGCAACGGCGCGGCCAGCGGGTCTCGCTGCGGTTCCGGCTCTGAGCGATGGCGGATCTGTTCGATACCGGCGCCAAGCCTTCGCCCGAGCGCGAACCGCCCCGGCCGCTGGCCGACCGGCTGCGCCCGCAAAGCCTGGGTGAGGTGATCGGGCAGCAGCAGGTACTTGGCCCCGAGGCGCCGCTGGGTGTCATGCTGGCCTCGGGCTCGTTGTCGAGCCTCGTTTTCTGGGGGCCGCCGGGGGTGGGCAAGACCACCATCGCCCGCCTGCTGGCGCAGGAGACCGACCTGCATTTCGTACAGATCAGCGCGATCTTCACCGGGGTGCCGGACCTGAAGAAAGTGTTCGAGGCCGCCCGCATCCGGCGCGGCAACGGGCAGGGCACGCTGTTGTTCGTCGACGAGATCCACCGATTCAACAAGGCGCAGCAGGACGGGTTCCTGCCCCATATGGAGGATGGCACCATCCTGCTGGTGGGGGCGACGACCGAGAACCCCTCGTTCGAACTGAACGCCGCGCTCTTGAGCCGGGCGCAGGTGCTGGTGCTGGAGCGGTTGAGCGCCGAGGATCTGGAACATCTGACCGCGCGGGCCGAGCGCGAGCTGGATCGAGAGCTGCCGCTGACCCCCGAAGCGCGGCTGGCGCTTCAGGAGATGGCCGATGGCGACGGGCGCGCGCTGCTCAACCTGATCGAGCAGGTGGCGGCGTGGAAGGTCGCGGCCCCGCTCGAGCGCGAGGCGCTGGCGGCGCGGCTGATGCGCCGGGCGACCAAATACGACAAGAGCGGGGACGAGCATTACAACCTGATCTCGGCGCTGCACAAATCGGTGCGCGGTTCGGACCCGGATGCGGCGCTGTACTGGCTGGCGCGGATGCTGACGGGGGGCGAGGACCCGCGTTATCTGGCGCGCCGGATCACCCGGATGGCGGTCGAGGATATCGGGCTGGCCGACCCGCAGGCGCAGTCGGTCTGCCTGCATGCCTGGGAAATCTATGAACGCCTTGGCAGCCCCGAGGGCGAGCTGGCATTGGCGCAGGCAATTGTCTATCTGGCCTTGGCCCCGAAATCGAACGGGGCCTATGTGGGCTACAAGGCGGCGATGCGGCTGGCCAAGCAATCGGGCTCGGCGCCGCCGCCCAAACATATCCTGAACGCGCCCACCGGGTTGATGAAGGATCAGGGCTATGGCGCCGGCTATGCCTATGATCACGATGCCGAGGACGGGTTCTCCGGGCAGAACTACTTTCCCGACGGGATGGAGCGTCCGCAGCTCTATCAACCGGTCGAACGCGGGTTCGAGCGCGAGTTGAAGAAGCGGCTGGATTATTTCGCGCGCCTGCGGGCGCAGCGCGAGCAGGGATAGGGCGGGCAGTCCGCGGCCGCCCCACCCACCCGCCCGCGTCCGCGGACTGCCCTTGGTCCCTTGACTCTCGGGCGCGTGCGGGTGAGAGACGGCGATGTTTTCTTTCGATCTTCAACGAGGGATGCGACGGGCGGGAAACCGCCCCGCGCATGGATTGCTGGCATGAGCGGCGTACAGATGATCACCGTGGGTGAGGGGGACGGCGACCAGCGGCTTGACCGCTGGTTTCGCCGGATGTTCCCGCATGTGGGGCAGGGGCGCATCGAGAAGATGTGCCGCAAGGGCGAGCTGCGCGTCGACGGGGCGCGGGCCAAGCCCGCGACCCGGCTCGAAGTGGGCCAGCAGGTCCGTATCCCGCCGCTGCCCGCACCCGGTGAACGGCCAGAGCCGGTGAAATCGCGTGTCTCGGACAGTGATGCCAAATTGATCCGCGCCTGTGTCCTGCATCGCGACGACGATATCATCGTGCTGAACAAGCCCGCCGGGCTGGCGGTGCAGGGGGGCAGCGGCCAGACCCGCCATGTGGATGGCCTGTCCGAGGCGCTACGCTTTGGCAATGACGAGAACCCGCGCCTGGTGCACCGGCTGGACAAGGATACCTCGGGTGTGCTGGTGCTGGCGCGCACCCGCGAGGCGGCGGCGCGTCTGACAGCGGCCTTCCGCCACCGCAACACGCGCAAGATCTATTGGGCATTGGTGGCTGGGGTTCCGACGCCCTATCTGGGCGAGATCAAGACCGGGCTGGTCAAGGCCGGTGGTCACGGTGCCCGGGGCGAGGGCGAGAAGATGAACGTGGTGCATCTGAGCGAGCTTGACGCGACCCCCGGCGCCAAGCGGGCGCATACCTATTATGCCACGCTTTACCGGGTGGCGGGGCGCGCGTCCTGGGTGGCGATGGAGCCGGTCACCGGCCGCACCCACCAGCTGCGCGCGCATATGGCCGGGATCGGGCATCCGATCATCGGCGACGGCAAATACGGCGGCTCGGGGCAGGAAAACCTGGGCGATGGATGGGGTGCGCAACTGGGCGGCATCATCAGCAAGAAACTGCATCTGCATGCGCGCAGCCTGAGCTTTGAACATCCTTCGACCCGCAAGAAGGTCACCTTTACCGCGCCCTTGCCCGAGCATATGCGCGAGAGCTGGGACACCTTCGGCTGGACCGAGGATCTGGCGGCGGAGGATCCGTTCGAGGAGCTGATGTGAGCCAGCCCCTGCACCTGATCCTGTTCGATGTGGACGGAACGCTGGTCGACAGCCAGGCGGCCATCGTCGGGGCGATGACCGCCGCATTCGACGCGTTGTCGCTGCCGGTGCCCGCGCGCGCCGATATCCTGTCGATTGTCGGGCTGTCCCTGCCGCAGGCGATGGCGCGGCTGGCACCGGGGCAGAGCGAGACCACACAGGCGCGGCTGGTCGAGGCTTACAAGCAATCCTATCACGCGACCCGGCTGGCGCTGGGGGCGGGGCATTCGCCACTCTATCCCGGCGCGCGCGAGATGCTGGAGCAGTTGCACGCGGTGCCGCATTACCTGCTGGGTGTGGCGACGGGCAAATCCAAGCGCGGCCTTGACGCCCTGATTGAGGCGCATGGGCTGGAGCGGGTCTTTGTCACCCGGCAGGTGGCCGATCACCACCCCTCGAAACCGCACCCCTCGATGATCGAGACGGCACTGGCAGAAACCGGTACCGCCCCGGGGCACGCGGCGATGATCGGCGATACTTCGTTCGACATGGAGATGGCGGCGGCAGCGGGCATCGCCGGGATCGGCGTCAGCTGGGGTTATCATCCGCCCCGGGCGCTGTCCCGGGCCCGCTGCATCGTCGATACCTTCCCTCAATTGCCGCCGGCACTGACACAGATCTGGACTTGAACGACATGAGCGACTGGAAACCGAAACGCTTCTGGAAACAGGCTGCCGTGGCCGAAACGGCCGAAGGTTATGCGGTGGAACTGGACGGCCGCCCGGTGCGCACCCCGGCCAAGGCGCCGCTGCTGTTGCCGACCCGCGCATTGGCCGAGGCGATCGCCGCGGAATGGGACGCGCAGGAGAGTGAGGTCGATCCGATCAACATGCCCTTTACCCGAACCGCCAACGCGGCCATCGACAAGGTGCGCATCCAGCAGGCCGAAGTCGCTGACATGCTGGCGGCCTATGGCGATTCGGATCTGTTGTGCTATCGGGCGGATTCCCCGGCCGAATTGGTCGAACTGCAGGCGCAAACCTGGGACCCGGCGCTGGATTGGGCTGCCGAAACCCTCGGTGTGCGACTGCGTCCGGTCCAAGGGGTGATGCACCAGCCGCAACCCGCCTCCGCCATCGAGACACTGACGCGCAAGGTGCATGCGCTGAACCCGTTCCAGCTGGCGGCCTTTCACGATCTCGTCAGCCTGTCGGGTTCACTGGTCCTGGGCTTTGCCGCGGCGCTGAATTGGCGCAAAGCGGACGAAATCTGGCAGATTTCGCGCCTCGACGAGACCTGGCAAGAGGAACAATGGGGTCCCGATGACGAAGCGCGGGCGCTGGCCGCCGTGAAACGCGCGGCGTTCCTGCATGCCAAGGCAGCTTATGATATCTCGACATGATACCGAATCCGTCAGAGTGACGAAAACCTCAACGGATATGGGGCGGAAAGCGACATAGAAGCCTTGACCTTTGTCGGATATTGCGCCCAAACTCGGGCCCATCGAAGGAGACAGCTCCTTTGAGATCCGCTCCGGCGCCAACGTGTGCCGGTCGAACCGCTCCGGAACAGGGGTGGAAAATCAGGAAGAGGTAAAAATGAAGAAATCCGTATTTTTGGGCGCTCTCACGGTCGCCGGGATGGCCGCTGGCGTTGCTGCGGCGGGCACCATGGACGACGTCAAGGCGCGCGGCAAGCTGAACTGCGGTGTGACCACTGGTCTGGTTGGCTTTGCAGCACCGGATTCGAATGGGGAGTGGAAAGGTTTTGACGTGGCCCTGTGCCGTGCCGTTGCTGCGGCCGTGCTGGGTGACGGCAACGCGGTTGAATTCGTGCCCACCACGGGCAAGACGCGTTTCACCGCGCTGGCATCGGGCGAGGTCGACATGCTGGCCCGCAACACCACCTGGACCTTCTCGCGCGACGTGGACCTGAAGTTCGAATTCGTCGGCGTGAACTACTATGACGGCCAGGGCTTCATGGTTCCGAAATCGCTGGGCGTCAGCTCGGCCAAGGAACTGGACGGCGCCACCGTCTGCATCCAGACCGGCACCACCACCGAGCTGAACCTCGCGGATTTCTTCCGCGCCAACAACATCAGCTACGAGCCGGTTCCGATCGAAACCAACGCCGAAGCGCAGCAGCAGTACCTGGCCGGTGCCTGTGACGTCTACACCACCGACGCCTCGGGTCTGGCCGCAACGCGCGCAACCTTCGAGAACCCGGGCGACCACGTTCTGCTGCCCGAGATCATCTCGAAAGAGCCGCTCGGCCCGCTGGTTCGCCATGGCGACCACGAGTGGGGCGATGTGGTCCGCTGGACCCTGAACGCGCTGGTCTCGGCTGAAGAGATGGGCATCACCTCGGCCAATATCGACGAAATGTCGGCCGGCACCAACAACCCGGAAATCAACCGTATCCTGGGTTCCGAAGGGACCCTGGGCGAGATGCTGGGTCTGGACGCCGAGTGGGCCAAGCGCGCCATCAAGGTGGGCGGCAACTATGGTGAAGTGTTTGCACAGAACATCGGCGAAAGCACCCCGATCGGTCTGGCACGCGGCCTGAACGCACAGTGGACCGACGGCGGCCTGCTGTACTCGCCGCCGTTCCGTTAACAAAACAGCGAAGGGGCGCAGGGCAACCTGCGCCCTTTTTGCATCCATGAATACAAAGTGCCTGGCTGGTGGGAGCGGGGATAAACCCTGCCGGAGAGAGACAAGCCAGGACCTCACGGGGATATACATAGGTCATGACGACTCTCACTGACCCGCCGAAGGAGCAGTTCCGGCTGTCCATGCTCCTTTATGATACGCGGTACCGGTCGGCCACTATCCAGGTCATTGCGATGATAGGCTTCATGCTGCTGGCAGCATGGCTCATCAGCAATACCGCCCAAAACCTGGCTGCCCTGGGCAAGCCCATCGATTTCGGCTTCTTCAGCGAGCCGGCCAGCTACGACATCAACCAGCGGCTGCTGGACTACTCCTCGCGAGACACGCACCTGCGGGCGGCCTTTATCGGACTGCTCAACACGCTTGTCGTGGCGGTGCTGGGCTGTATCACCGCCACCGTTCTGGGCGTGATCATCGGCGTTCTGCGCCTGTCCAACAACTGGATCGTCGCCCGTCTGATGACGATCTATGTCGAAGGGTTCCGCAACGTTCCGGTCCTGCTGTGGATCGTGTTCATCATGGCGATCCTGATCGAGACCCTGCCCGCGCCGCGCGCGTTCCGGGGCGATGACGCCACCGCCAGCATGATGCTGAACGACAGCGTGGCCGTCACCAACCGCGGCGTCTATATCCCCGACGCCCTGTTTTCCAACAGTCTGGGCAATGTCCACCTGTTCGGCGAAAGCAGCCTGCGGTTTGATATCAGCCTCGATCTGATGCTGATCCTGATCGTTCTGGGCGGCAGCCTGTGGGTGTCGAATTTCTTGCGCAAGCGCGCCGACCGCATTCAGGAACAGACCGGCGACCGTCCGGTGACCTGGTGGCAGCGTCTGGCCGTGGTGGTTCTTCCGACCGGGCTGGTGCTGGTGCTGCTGGGCTTCCATCTTGGCTATCCCGAGCTCAAGGGCTTCAACTTCCAGGGCGGTACCCATCTGCGCAACTCGCTGATCGCGCTCTGGCTGGCGCTGTCGCTCTATACCGCCGCCTTCATCGCCGAGATCGTGCGGGCCGGTATCCTGGCGATTTCGAAGGGCCAGACCGAGGCGGCATCCGCGCTGGGGCTGCGCTCGAACAAGATCATGTCGCTGGTGATCCTGCCGCAGGCGCTGCGGGTGATCATTCCGCCGCTGATCTCGAACTATCTCAACCTCACCAAGAACTCGTCACTGGCGATCGCCGTGGGTTACATGGATATCACCGGCACGCTGGGCGGTATCACCATGAACCAGACCGGTCGCGAGCTGGAGACGATCCTGCTCTTGATGCTGGTGTACCTGACCATCTCGCTGTCCATTTCGGCGGTGATGAACTGGTACAATGAATCCGTCAAACTGAAGGAGCGTTGAGATGTCTGACATCGGATTTGTCCGCACCGAAATGCTCCCCGAGCGTGAACCGCCGGCCTCGACCGTCGGCGCGCTGGGCTGGGCACGTGCCAACCTGTTCTCGAACTGGTTCAACAGCGTTCTGACGCTGGCCTCTCTCTATGCGGTCTTTGCGATCCTTGCGGCCGTTCTGCCCTGGATTTTCTCGCCCACATGGAACGGGACTTCGCTCAGCAATTGTCGCGAGATCCTGACGGCTGCCGGATCGGTTGGTGATCACGGTACCTCGGGCGCCTGCTGGGGCGTCATTCGCGAGCGCTGGATCCAGCTGTTGTTCGGGTTCTATCCGTCCGAGTTGTACTGGCGGCCGATCCTGGCCTTCATTCTGCTGGGCGTGGCCCTGGCGCCGGTCCTGTTCTCTGACAAGATGCCGTCGAAGATGCTGATCTTCTCGGGTCTCTATCCGTTCATCTTCCCCTGGCTTCTGTGGGGGGGCACCATCTGGGGCCCGATTGCGGCGCTGTTGGGCTTTGTGCTGGGCTGGGTGATCTACTCGGCTGTCAGCAAGACGATGAGCAGCCTGATAGGCATCCTGCTGGGCGCGGCAGCTGCCCTGGTCTGGTGGCTGGTCTTGGCCGGCTTTTTCGTGGGCGTCTTCGACTCTGTCCTGGCAATCGGCATCGAAGCGGTCGAAAGCCGCAAGTTCGGTGGCTTCATGCTGTCGATCACCATCGGTGTTGTCGCCATTGCCTGTTCGCTGCCGCTGGGCATCGTGCTGGCGCTGGGACGCCAGTCGGACCTGCTGATCGTCAAGTATATCTGCGTGGGCTTTATCGAGTTCATTCGGGGTGTGCCGCTGATCACGCTGTTGTTCGTGGCCTCGACCCTGCTGAACATCTTCATGCCACCCGGAACCAACTTCGACATCATCCTGCGGGTGCTGATCATGGTGACGCTGTTCGCCGCGGCCTATATGGCCGAGGTGATCCGCGGAGGTCTGGCCGCCCTGCCCAAGGGCCAGTACGAGGGGGCGGATTCGCTTGGCCTCAACTACTGGCAGGCGCAGCGCCTGATCATCATGCCACAGGCGCTCAAGATCTCGATCCCCGGCATCGTCTCGACCTTCATCGGTGTGTTCAAGGACACCGTGCTGGTCTCGATCATCGGGCTTCTCGATCCGCTGGGTCTGTCGAACGCCATTCGCGCGGACGCCAACTGGAACGGAATTGTCTGGGAAATCTACGGTTTCATCGCCCTGATTTTCTTCGTCTTCTGCTTCGGCATGTCCCGCTATTCCATGTATCTGGAGCGCAAGCTCCACACCGGCCATCGTTAAGGAGGGCCCTATGTCTGAACTCGCAATCGATCGTGAAATCGACCGTTCGAAAATGCAGGTGAGCGACGAGGTCGCCATCGAAATCACGAACATGAACAAGTGGTACGGGGCCTTCCACGTGCTGCGTGACATCAACCTGACCGTCTACCAGGGCGAGCGGATCGTGATCGCGGGCCCCTCGGGCTCGGGCAAGTCGACCCTGATCCGCTGCCTGAACGCGCTGGAGGAACACCAGCAGGGCAAGATCGTGGTCGACGGGACCGAGCTGTCCAACGACCTCAAGAACATCGACAAGATCCGGTCCGAGGTCGGGATGGTGTTCCAGCACTTCAACCTGTTCCCGCATCTGACCATTCTGGAGAACTGCACGCTGGCCCCGATCTGGGTGCGCAAGACGCCCCGCAAAGAGGCCGAGGAAACGGCGATGCATTTCCTGGAAAAGGTCAAGATCCCCGAACAGGCCCTGAAATACCCGGGTCAGTTGTCGGGCGGCCAGCAGCAGCGGGTGGCAATTGCCCGGTCGCTGTGCATGCGCCCGCGCATCATGCTGTTTGACGAACCGACCTCGGCGCTTGACCCCGAGATGATCAAGGAAGTGCTCGACACCATGATCGAGCTGGCCGAGGAAGGCATGACCATGCTCTGCGTGACGCACGAGATGGGCTTTGCGCGTCAGGTTGCCAACCGCGTCATCTTTATGGATGCGGGCCAGATCGTGGAACAGAACGAGCCGGAAGAGTTCTTCAACAACCCGCAAAGCGAGCGGACCAAGCTGTTCCTGAGCCAGATCCTGGGCCACTGAACAGGGTTCGGAACGACACGGAATGGGCGGGGAATTCCCCGCCCTTTTTCAATCCGTCAACTCGCGCGGGACGATGAAATCCAGCACCTCGCCCTGGTGCCAGCCGATGTCGCCCCAAGTGTCTCTGGCAAACTCGATCACAGTTGTGGCGCCAGTCGGATAGTCGAAGAAACGGGCGTGGGCCGGTGCTTCGTCTACGATCTGGCCTGCGAATTCGGCGATGCCGGGGTTGTGCCCCAGCAACAGTACCACGCGCCCGCTGGCCTGCCTGAGATTGGCAAGGATATGCTGCGCCGGCGCCAGATAGAGAGACCGGGTGAAGGTGGGATCGCCCCCGGCCTGCCCCATCTCGGCCGACATCTGGGTCCATGTCTCGCGGGTCCGGACGGCGTCCGAGCTGATCACCTGATCCGGCAGATACCCGCGTTTGCGCAGCCAGGCCCCGATCGCCTGCGCCGACCGTCTGCCGCGCTTGTTGAGCGGGCGTTCATGGTCACCAAGGCTGATATCGTCCCAGGCGGATTTGGCGTGGCGGGTCAGGATCAGAATGCGGGTCATCGGCGCAGAAAAGCCCTCATATGCAATGCGGACTGTGCCGGATCACGCGCGGCCCCCGCGCTGAGCGGGCAGGCGAGTCGGGCGGCACAGCCTGCCTCCATACAAGCAGACCCAGCGGCGGTGTCCAGATATCCGCGACAGGCATCGACATCATAGGCGCGCCCGGCGGCAAGTGCCCCGACCGGACAGGCCCGGGTACAGGGCGCATCGCAGCTGTCGCAGGGCGATGGGGCGTCGGCGACGGGCAGGTCGATCCGGTCGGGCAGCAGCAGCGCACCGCGCAGCGAGATCATCAGCCCGACCTGGTCATGCACCATCATCCCGACCGGGCTGGTATGAAACCGGCCCGAGGCCAGCGCCCAGGCGATAAAGGGCGGATAGGGCGGCCCATCCGAGGGAAAGGCGGTCTCTGCGCCCAGATTGGCGGCGATGGCGCCAATCACCCGTTTCGACCAGCGGTCCACCGGATCGCGCTGACCGTCGCCATATTCCTGCGCCGCGCTGAAGACCGGCCAGAAACCGGGGCCGGTGCCCAGCAAAACAACGGTGCCCGCAGCGTCGGCAGGATGCAGCGCCCCCATCACGATCAGGGCCGAGGCGGCGGCCTCCGCCGATATCCGCTCCAACGTCATCGGCGGCGAAACGGCAGCAGCAGGCTCCATCCCAACCGCGTGGGCCGGTCGTCCTGCCATGCCAGCCCGATGGTCATTTCGTCATGGCCCTTGGCGGGCTGTGCAACATAGGTTCCCATCATCCGGTCCCAGATCGACAAGGCAAAGCCGTAATTGCTGTCATGTTCCTCGCGCAGCACCGAATGGTGCACCCGGTGCATGTCGGGGGTGACGAGAACCTTGCGCAACACGGCGTCAAGCGCAAGCGGCAAGCGAAGATTGGAGTGGTTGAACAGGGCAGTGCCGTTCAACAGGATCTCGAACAGGATCACCGCCAGCGCCGAAGGGCCCAGCAGGTAGACAAGGCCGATCTTGAGCAGCATCGACAGCGCGATTTCAACCGGATGAAACCGGATCGCGGTGGTGACGTCGATATCGGTATCGGCGTGATGCACCCGGTGTAGCCGCCAGAGCAGCGGTATCTTGTGGGTGATCAGGTGCTGGCCCCAGATGGCGAAATCAAGGATCAGGACGGCCAGCAGCACTTCGACCCAGCCGGGCCAGCCCAGATGGTTGAACAGGCCCCAGCCCAGCGCGCTGGCGTCCAGCGCCGCACCCACAGCCAGAAGCGGTAGGCCCACCGCCAGGGCGCGCAGGGTCACGGTGTTCAGCACCGATATCGTCAGGTTGGTCAACCAGCGTCGCGGGCGCCGTGGATGAACCATCCGGCGCGGGGCCAGCCGCTCGGCAATCGCAAACAGGACAAAAAGGCCGACAAACATCGCCAGCCGGACAAGGCTCTCGTTTTCCATTCATTCACAATTCAGCATGTGAATGGAATAGGCAAGCCCGCCGATCTGACGTTTGCGTCAGTCGCGCCGGATCAGCGAGCCTGCCCCGTGTTCGGTGTAAAGCTCAAGCAGCACGGCGTTGTCGACCCGACCATCCAGAATGACAACCGCGCGTACCCCGTTGTCGAGCGCATCCAGCGCGGTTTCCGTCTTGGGGATCATCCCGCCCGCGATGGTGCCATCGGCGATCATCTCGCGGATCTGGCCCGCCTTCAGCTCGGTCAGCACCTCACCCTCGCCATTCTTGACGCCCGACACATCGGTCAGCAGCAACAGCCGGTCGGCCTTGAGCGCGGCGGCAATGGCGCCAGCGGCGGTGTCGCCGTTGACGTTGAAGGTCTCGCCCTCGCGACCCGCCCCCAACGGCGCGATCACCGGGATGATGTCATGGGCAAACAGGTTGCGCAGCAGGTCGGGATTCATCTCGGTCGGGGTGCCGACAAAGCCCAGATCGGGGTTGGTCTGGTCGCAGATCATCAGGTTGGCATCCTTGCCCGACAGGCCCACCGCCTTGCCGCCCTGACGGTTGATCTCTTGCACGATCCGCTTGTTGACCACGCCCGACAGCACCATCTCGACCACCTCGACCGTGGCCACATCGGTGACCCGCTTGCCATTCACGAACTCGGACTGGATATCGAGCTTTTTCAGCATTGCGTTGATCATCGGCCCGCCGCCATGCACGACCACCGGGTTCACGCCGACCTGGCGCAGCAGGACCACGTCGCGGGCAAAGCTCTCCATCGCCTCGTCGCTGCCCATGGCGTGGCCGCCCAGTTTGATGACCACAATCGCGTCATCATAGCGTTGAAGATACGGCAGGGCCGCGTTCAGCGTGGCAGCAGTGGCAATCCAGTCGCGATTCATGTCTCGTGTCTTCATGGCAAGGTCCCTCTGGCGCCTTGTGTTAGGGGTTTTGTACCCCCCTGCCAAGGGGCGTTGCCAAGATGCCGCGCTATGATAGGCTCCGCGAGAAATCAGTCACGAGGCCGGATCATGACGCGCAAGACCCTTGTTTTGACAGGTGCCAGCCGGGGAATCGGCCATGCCACGGTGCGCCGCTTCGTCGCCGAGGGCTGGCGGGTGATCACCTGCTCGCGCGAGCCGGTTCCGCCGGGCTGTCCCTGGAGCAGTGGCGAGAACAACCATGTCCAGATCGACCTGAGCGACCCGCAGGCGACCATCGCCGGGGCCGAGATCATCCGCGCCAAGCTGGACGGGCGGCTGGACGCGCTGGTGAACAATGCCGGCATCTCGCCCAAGGGGTCCGATGGCGAGCGGCTGAGCACGCTCAGCACCGATCTGTCGGACTGGGGCCATGTGTTCCACGTCAATTTCTTTGCCCCGGTGGTGCTGGCCCGCTCGCTCAAGGACGAGCTGGCCGCAGCCAAGGGATCGGTGGTCAACGTGACCTCGATCGCCGGGTCACGGGTGCATCCGTTTGCCGGGGCGGCCTATGCCACGTCAAAGGCGGCGCTGGCGGCGCTGACGCGCGAGATGGCGCATGATTTCGGGCCGCTTGGCGTGCGGGTAAACGCGATTGCCCCGGGCGAGGTCGAAACCTCGATCCTCAGCCCCGGCACCGACAAGATCGTCGAGAAACTGCCGATGCAACGGCTGGGCCAGCCCAGCGAGGTGGCCGCCGCGATCTATTTCCTGTGTTCGCCGGAGAGCTCTTATATCTCGGGCACCGAGATCGAGGTGAACGGCGCGCAGCACGTCTAGCGACCGGACCCCGCGGGGGTCCGGTCTAGAGTCAGTACTCAGGCCAGCGCGCGCCGGAGCGCGGGGATGTTGCTCAGGATCAGCACGTCAAAGGCCAGCGCCGCGATCAATGCCAGCCCCGCCAGCGGGAACATCAGCGACACCAGCACCGCCACCAGGGCGGCGCCCTTCCACATCGGCATGTCGGCGGGTTCGGGCGGTGCGGCCAGCCGCAGCGACCGCGCCGGGCGGCGCTTGACCCACATCACCACGCCCGAGACGCAGAGGAAGATCACCGACAGGCAGAACACGATGTTGAGCGCGAAGTTCCAGCCGCCCATCAGCCCCATGTGAAAGGGGACGCCTACCGCCATCGCCTTGCCCGCCCACGAGTAATCGTCATAGCGCACATCGGCCAGCACCTTGCCGGTGTATTGATCGACATGGATGGTGCGGTCGATGAACGGGTCATCGGAATCGCCGCTCATGCTGTCGCGGTTGATGGTCCAGACCCCGGTTCCGCCCGCCGGATAGGCCAGGCGGAACCGCCCCTCCATCCCCATGGCACGGCCGAGCGCGATGAGGTTCTCGGCGCTGACCGGCTGGCCCTCGGGCAGGCCGGTAACACCGGCCTCGGAGCCTGAGGCGGGCAGCGGTGTCTGTTCCAGCGCCCAAGGCACGTCATTGGTATGGCCGTGGTTCATGCTGGCATGCACATCGTCCGACAGGGGGACATTGTCCCATTTCTCGGCCGGAAAGGTCGACCAGGCCTGCACCAGCTTGCCGCCCCAGATGCCGGCCCAGGACAGGCCCGAAACCAGGAACACCAAGAGCAGGGCCGAGATCCAGAACCCGGTGACCGCATGCAGGCTTTTCCACAGGGCGCGACCGCGTGCGCGCAGGTTGGGCACCAGCGCAGACATCGCATTGTCCCGCGGCCACCAGATATAGAGGCCGGTCAGGATCAACACGATGCCCAGCCCTGCGGCGATCTCGATCAGGCGGTCGCCCAGATCACCGATCAACAGGGTCGAATGGATGTTGTCGGCCAGATCGTACCAGCCCGCGCGGCGGTCCCAGATCGACAGCACCTCGCCGCTATACTGGTCTAGCGCGACGAGGCGCTGGCCTTCGGGGGTCTTGACCCGGAACACGGCGGCCAGATCGGGGGCCTTGGGGCCGATCCACTCGACGATGGTGCCGGGCTGTGCCTGCAGCACCGCGGCGCTTTGCGCGTCAAAGGACAACTCGGTTGATTGCGGCTGCACGGCGATCTTCTCGCCATCGCGGCCATCGAACTGGGTGATGAACATCATCATCAGCCCGGTCACCGCAAGGATCAGCAGAAAGGGGATCACGTAGAGCGCGGCGTAGAAATGCCAGCGCCACGCGGCGAAATAGAATTTCTGTGCCAGCGGGTGCATGGTGCCCCGGGCATTGGTTTGGCTGTCAGCCATTGTCGTTTCTCCATATCAGAAGCGCTCCGCCAAATGGGCGGAGGTGTCAGGGTGTTTCCGTCTGATCAGGAGAGGTGAGGTGGCCCGCGCGCGTCGTAGAGGGGAAAGAACCCGGCGCTGCGATGGGTGAAGTCCAGATTGTCCCAGCGGGTGCGCTGGGCATGGTTCAGTGTCATCAGCAGCGGCGGCTGGGCCAGGATTGCGACCTGGTTCAGCCCGCCGAAATGGCAGCTTGGCCGCGCGTCGCTTTCGTCTTCATGGGCCGGGCTGTCGGGGGCAAGGTCGACCCATTGCCGGGCTTCCCCCTCTTCGGTGCAGATCACCAGCAGGATCCGGTCGTCCTTGCGCATTGGCATCCAGCCCTGCGGGATTGCGCTGGTCAGCACCACCGCAAGCAGGGACAGGACAGCAGAGAAATGCGTCAGGAATGTCATTCCAGATGGGCGATGATGGACCTTAGAGTCGCGATACCATCGCCCTTTTCCGACGAGGTCAATACAATTTCCGGATAGGCGGCGGGGTGTTTGGCCAATGCTGCGCGCACCTGCGCCAGCACCTTGTCGCGCTCGGCGGCCTTGACCTTGTCGGCCTTGGTCAGCACGCATTGAAAGGTCACCGCGCTGGTGTCGAGCAGCTTCATGATCTCGTCATCGACCGCCTTGACCCCATGGCGCGCGTCAATCAGCACAAAGGCGCGGCGCAGGGTCTGACGACCGCTGAGATACTGTTTCAGCAGCTTCTGCCATTTCTCGACCACTTTCAGCGGCGCATTGGCATAGCCGTATCCCGGCAGGTCGACCAGATAGAGCTCGGGCCCCTGGGTGAAGAAGTTGATCTCTTGCGTGCGCCCTGGCGTGTTCGACGCGCGCGCCAGCCCCTTGGTGCCGGTCAGCGCGTTGATCAGACTGGATTTGCCCACGTTCGAGCGGCCGGCGAAGCAGACTTCGACCCGGTCGGCGGGGGGCAGGCCCGACATCGCCACCACGCCCTTGACGAATTCGGACGGGCCCGCGAACAGCTTGCGCCCGGTCTCGGCGGTAAACGCATCCGGCTCTTCGGCAACGGGAAAGGGCAGGGCGGTCATAGCGGGCGTACCTCGTCGCCAAGGCGGATGGTGCCGCCGCGGATCACCTCGGCCCGGACGCTGAAATCACGGTGCCCCCAGTGGTCGAGCGCGCCCAGCGTATCGGCATCGCGCTTCCCGGTTTCGGGATTGGTGGTGGTTGCGGCGCAGCGGTCGGTGCGTTCGCGCACGGCAAACACCACCTCGCCGATCTGCACCTCGCGGTCGAGCCAGTCGAACTCCTCCCACAGGGGCAGGCCGTCGAACCAGATATTGCCGCGCCAGCGCAGCGGCGACAGGGCATGACCGATCCGCTGTTCCACCGCCCGGTGCGAGGCCATGTTGCACAGCGTCACCGAGGGGAAATCGCTATCGGTCATACCGCGCCCGGGCACCCGGATGATCCGCGCCGATTGCGCCCGGTCTTGCGGCATCAGCGGTTTGACCCAGTCGAGGAAGCGGTTCGCCTCGGCATCGGGGGCAAAGTCCAGATCGGGGCGCCTGGGATGGCGCAGGGTGACCCGATCGCCGTTGAGCGTGGCGCTGATCGCCATCAGCTCGGGCACTTTGGACACCCGGCTGAAATGACCGCAATGCACCCATTCGGACCCGTCCGCCTGGGACATCTCATGCGCCACCGCCCAAACGCGATCCCCGGGCATGGTCTGCCCGGGGCTGAGGGTGACGCTGTCCAGCGCCTCGCGGCCATGGCTCTTGATCGGATGCCGCCAGAGCCCGGTGACCGTGCCGGTCATTTCTTGTCCGCCTTGGCTCTGCGGGCAAAGCCGGACTTGATGTTTCCGAACACGTCCGGTTTGTACCCGTGGCTGCGCATGATGATGTACTGCTGGGTAAAGGTGATCGTGTTGTTCGCGATCCAGTAAACCACCAGGCCGCTGGCAAAGCTGCCCAGCATGAACATGAACACCCAGGGCATCCAGGCAAAGATCATCGCCTGGGTCGGGTCGGTGGGCGCCGGATTGAGTTTCTGTTGCAGCCACATCGAGATGCCCAGAAGCAGCGGCAGGATACCGATCAGGATGGTCGCCGTCAGCGAGCCCGCCTCGGGCCCGGCCCAGGGCAGCCAGCCGAAGAAGTTCATGATCGAGGTCGGGTCCGGCATGCTGAGGTCGCGGAACGGGCCGAACCACGGGGCCTGACGCAGTTCGATGGTGACAAAGATCACCTTGTAGAGCGAGAAGAAGATCGGGATTTGCAAGAGGATCGGCAGACAGCCGGCGGCCGGGTTCACCTTTTCCTTCTTGTAAAGTTCCATCATGCCCTGCTGCATCTTCTGGCGGTCGTCGCCGGCGGCCTCTTTCAGGGCCTCCATCTGCGGCTGAAGCTCCTTCATCTTGGCCATCGAGACATAGGATTTCAGCGCCAGCGGGAAGACGATCGCCTTGATGATCAGGGTCAGGCCGATGATCGACCAGCCCATGTTGCCGATCAGCCCGTTGATCTGGTGCAGCAGCCAGAAGATCGGCTTGGTCAGGAAGAAGAACCAGCCCCAGTCGATGCTGTCGAGGAATTTCTGCACGCCGTCCTGCTGATAGGCGCGGATGCTTTCCCATTCCTTGGCGCCGGCGAACAGGCGGGTGGTCACCTCGGCGCTTTCGCCCGGCGCCACGCTCATGGTCGGCAGCACGGTTTCGGCCTGATAAATCTTGCGCCGGGCGTCATATTTTGCCGCCGATTTGAACGCGGTGCCCGATCCGGGGATCAGGGTCGCCATCCAGTAATGGTCGGTGAACCCGATCCAGCCGTCGGACTTGTTCTGGAACACTTCGGCCTGCGCGCCCTCGTTGGGGTCGATGTCGAACTTGCGCACATCCTTGTAGTCGATTTCCGACAGGGTGCCGTCATTCATGGCGACGACGCCCTCGTGCAGGATGAAGAAGTTCTTCAGCCCGGGCAGATCGGCATCCTCGCCGATGCCGTGACGGGCCAGGATGCCATAGGGCGCGGCACCGATCGGGGCGGCGGAGCCGTTCTCGACCGACTGGGTGACGGTGAACATATAGTCCTCGTCCACCGCCAGGGTGCGGCGGAAGGTGACGCCGCTACCATTGGACCAGCTCAGGGTGACGGGGGTGCCCACGCTCAATGTGTCGCCGGACTCCAGCGACCATTCGGTCAGCGGCCCGGGCACGTCGGCCGCGTTCAGCCCGGCACCGGGGGCCCAGCCATAAAGCGCGTAATAGGCCGAGGTGGATCCGGCCGGTGTCAGCATCTCGACAATCTCTGCGTCTTCGTCGAGCGAGACGCGATAGTCTTTCAGCGACAGCTCGTCGATGCGGCCGCCCAGCAGCGAGACGCTGCCCTTCAGGCGCGGCGTGTCGATCTGGACCCGCGGCGCTTCGGCCTGGGTCGGGGCAGCGCTGTCGAGCGCGGGCACTTCGCCGGCGCCACCTTCGGTCGCGGCGGCGGTGGGGGTCTGCACGGCGGTGCCGTTGGTGGTTGCGATCTCGGTCGCGGGCGCCTCGGTCTGTTCCGGCGGCGGGAACAGGATGAACCAGACCAGGATCACCAGAAAGCTGAGCGCTGTTGCGAGGATGAGATTCTTGTTCTGATCGTCCATCGGGGACAGCCACCTTGTGCAGTGAAAGACCACGCAGGGTTCAACAGAGTGATGGCACAAAGGTCAAGCGGAATCGGCCCTCGGTCGTGTGCTAAACGCCGTTGCAAGGGCGGTTCGACCGGGTTCAGCCGGTTTCGCGGCCGATCCTCGGGGCATCCTGCAATTTGGCATCGTGGTGGGCGATCCAGTCCAGGGTCTGATCAAAGGGCATCGGCTTGCCGATCCCGAAGCCCTGTACATGGTCACAGCCGAGCTGCGCCAGAAGCGCGTGTTCTCCGACCGTTTCCACCCCTTCGGCCAGGGTTTCCAGTTCCAGCCGCTCGGCCATGGTCAGGATGGCGGCGATCATGCGCTGCTGCTCCGGGTCGCGGTCGGCCTTCATCACAAAGGACCGGTCGATCTTGATGCGCGAGATGTCGAAGCGGCGGATCGACGCGATCGAGGCATGGCCGGTGCCGAAATCGTCCAGATCGATGCGGCAGCCCAGTTTGCCCAATCCGGCGATGTTGCGGGTGATCACGTCATCGGGCGTGTTCGAGAACACGGTTTCCAGAATCTCCACCGACAGCCGGTCCGGTGTCAGGTCGAAGCGGTCAAGCTCCCACTGGACCCGTTCGACCAGGCCCGGATTGCGCAATTCGTCCGAGGCGAAGTTGACACCGACCCGGGGGACATCGACCCCGGCGCTGTCCCAGGCCTTGACCGCCGTCAGGGCGTGATAAAGCATCACCTGCCCCAGCCGTTCCATCAGGCCGGCCTCTTCGATCACCGGCAGAAATAAATTGGGTGCCAGCAGACCACGGGTCGGGTGGTTCCAGCGCGCCAGCGCCTCGAACCCGGTGACCTTGCCGGTATCGGTCGAGATCTGGGGCTGGTACCAGGGCTGGATCTGGCCATTCTCCAGCGCCGCCTGAATCTCGTCACGCAGATCCGGTGCGCCGCTTGGCCGGCGCTCCATATCCGGCGCATAGGCGCGGATCGCAGAGGGGCCAGCACCCTGCGCCGCTGCCAGCGCCACATTGGCGGCGTCAAGCCAGTCCGACGCGCTGCTGCCGGGGGCGCGGCGGTTCTGGCAGAAACCGATCGAGCAGGACACGTAAATGGCCACCCCATCGAGCGAGATCGGATCCTCGACCGCGCTCTGCATACGGCCTGCCAACTGAATGCACAGCTCCAGATCGAGCTGGGGCACGGGGGCAAGACAAACCGCAAAGCGCCGGTCGCCCAGCCGCGCGACCACGTCATTGTTGCGCACTGCCGACAGAATCCGCTCGCCGCTGCGCAATGCGACCAGATCTCCGGCCTCTTGTCCGTGATGATCCACCAGGTCGGCATAATCGTCGAGTTCGATGATGAAACAGGCCGACTTGCGATCTGTCTCGGCCGCCATCGCATGGATATGGGTAAGCGCCCCCTCGAACCCGTCCTTGAGCATCAGCCCGGTCACGCTGTCGCGCGGCAACTGGTGGTTCACCGGCCATTTGCCAAAGGCCCCGGCAAAGGCAAACATCAGCGGCAGGCCCAGCGAGATCAGCAGCAAGGCGATCTCTCCGCCCAGCCAGAAGGCCCCAAGCGTGACAGCCGGCAAAAAGGCCAGAATTGGCGGGCCCGTCAGCACCGGCACGACAGCGTTTCGAATTCGGGTCAGGGACGGTTTTATCCGCATCGGGTCTACTGGCCTTTCGCAGGGCGCAACGCGCGCCTTGTTGGACCGTAGGAAACCAGTCTGAGTCAGACGTTAACGCAGCAGCGGAATTTCCCCAAAATTTTCACCTTTTTCACGGGACCCCAACTCAAGCCCCTGAAAATCGAAGAGTTTCGGGTCAAGCAGGTGCGATGGTCGCGCATTCATAAGCGCCCGAAACATCACCTGACGGCGGCCCGGGCGATTCTTCTCCCAGCCGTCGAGGATCTGTTTGACCTGCTGGCGCTGCAGCCCGTCCTGGCTGCCGCACAGGTCGCAGGGGATGATCGGATAGTTCATCGCGCGTGCAAATTTCTCGCAATCGGCCTCGGCCACATGGGCGAGCGGGCGAAAGACGAACAGATCTCCCTCTTCGTTGACCAGCTTGGGCGGCATGGTCGCCAGACGGCCGCCGTGAAACAGGTTCATGAAGAAGGTTTCCAGGATATCGTCGCGGTGATGGCCCAGCACCACAGCCGAACACCCCTCTTCCCGCGCGATACGGTAGAGATTTCCGCGCCTGAGCCGCGAGCAGAGCGCGCAATAGGTGCGCCCCTGGGGCACCTTGTCGACGACCACCGAATAGGTGTCCTGATACTCGATCCGGTTGGGCACGCCCATCCGGTCGAGGAATTCGGGCAGGACTGTCGAGGGAAACCCGGGCTGGCCCTGATCGAGGTTGCAGGCCAGCAGGTCGACCGGCAGCAGGCCACGCCATTTCAGCTCGTACAGAACGGCCAACAGAGTATAGCTGTCCTTGCCGCCGGACAGACAGACCAGCCATTTGGGTGTGCTGCCATCGGCGCGGCGTTCGACCATGCCATATTGTTCGATCGCCTCGCGCGTGTAGCGCACGATGCGTTTGCGCAGCTTCTTGAACTCGGTCGTCGCGGGGGCGCCGGCAAAAAGCGGATGGATGTCTTCGTTCTCGTCCAGCATGGGCGCGCCTTACAGTGTTTGTGCCAGTCGGGCAAGCGTCGCGCTCAGCCCTGCGCGGCCCAGACATAGGCGGCATAGGCCAGCAGCAACAGCACCCCTGCGCCGCGGCTGACGCCCGCGCGCCACAAGAGCAGCACGCTGAAGGTGACCGCGGCGGCCAGGGCGACCGGCAGGTCGAACAGGGCAAAGCGCGACGCCACAGGAATCGGCGCAATCACGGCGGTGGCCCCCAGGATGCCGAGAACGTTGAAGATGTTCGAACCTACGATATTGCCCACCGCGATCTCGGACTGGCGGCGATATGCGGCGATGACCGAGGTCGCCAGTTCGGGCAGCGAGGTGCCGACGGCAACGATGGTCAGACCGATGAAGGCATCCGACACACCCAGCCCCTGCGCGACCGAGACCGCGCCATCGACCAGCAGCCGCGCGCCGATCATCAGGCCCAGCAGGCCCGCGCCAATGAGAGCAGGGGCAACAAAGGGGCGGGCGGGCACGTCGGGGAGGTCGGTTTCCGTATCCTCGGCGCAAGGGCCGCCGGCTTGTCGATAGGACCAGACCAGATAGGCGACAAGGGACAGCAGCAGCACAAGGCCCACGACCCGGATCACCTGGCCGCCCAGCAGTATCGGCGTCAATGCGAGGGTCGCCAATATCATTACCGTCAGATCACGCCACAGCCCGACCGGTTTGCCGCGAATGGGCCAGATCAGGCTGGTGATGCCTCCGATCAGCAGGATGTTGGCGATGTTCGATCCCAGGATATTGCCCAGGGCGATATCAGGTACACCCCGCAGCGCTGCATCGACCGAAACCAGCAATTCAGGCGTGGAGGTGCCAAAGCCGACCACGGTCAGCCCGATCAGCAGCGGCGGCAGGCCCAGGCGCTGGGCCAGCCCGACGCTGCCACGCACCAATGCCTCGCCCCCTAGAAACAGACCGATCAGCCCGGCGGCGATAGAGAGGTATTCCAATTTCAGATATCCCGGAGAAGCGGTGCTCGCCCGCGTCTGATACCTGTGCGCGGGACCGGGGCGCTGCAAGATGGGGCAGAAAATATTGCGCCGCGCGCTGGCGAATCGGCGGAAAGGCGCGCGCCCCGCTACCCTGCCGGGCTGTGGGGCGGTTTGCGGTCTTTGGGCTCGGGGACCGGATCATAGCCGTCGCTACCCAGCGGGTGACAGCGCCCGATCCGGCGCGCGGCCAGCCAGCTGCCGCGCAGGGCACCGTGTTTCTCCAGCGCCTCCAGCGCATAGGCGGAACAGGTGGGCTGATAGCGGCAGTTGAAGCCGACCCAGGGCGAAAAGATCAGCCGATAGGCGCGCACGGGCAGGGCTAGAATGTGGGCGAGCGGGGTCATGGCGCCAATCTAGGGGGCGGCACCGTCACTGCCAAGCGCGGTGCGACGAATTGCAGTGGATCAGGGTTTGGGCGCGTGCAGCTTGCGCAGCGCCCGGCGCAGGTCGTCGAGCAACCCGTCGAAGGGGCGCGACGCGGTGTCACTAGGGCGCCCGATCAGCACATAGTCCCAGCCGGGGCGGCCCATGTCGGGCAGGACCAGCCGTGCGGCCTCGCGCAGGCGGCGCTTGGCGCGGTTGCGCGCCACGGCGTTGCCGACCTTCTTGGAGCAGGTGAACCCGACACGGATACCCTCGGCCTCGCCCGCGTCACGCTTGCGCGCCTGCACCATCATCGAGCCCGCGCCCTGGCGACGCGCACGAGCGGCCTTCAGGAAATCGCTGCGCTTGCGCAGGACCGATATTCCGGATGATGCGCAAACGGACACCGCCGGAGGCATTTCCCCGGGGCTGGCGGTGCCATCCGTGGGGGCCTCCGGCGGTGTCATATCCGTCAGAACGGGTCGCAGCGCTTAGGCGCTGAGTTCCTTGCGGCCACGCGCGCGGCGTGCGTTCAGGATCTTGCGGCCGGCCTTGGTGGCCATGCGCGCACGAAAGCCGTGGCGGCGTTTGCGAACCAGGTTCGAAGGCTGATAGGTGCGTTTCATCGCTCCGTACTCCAATTTCTTGCGGTCGGGCGCGGCGCGGATTCGCCACCCGTGTGTCTGTCGAAGCCCGTCCTCTAATGCCAGTGGCCGGGCAAGTCAAACCCTCTGAGAGGGGTTTTGCGGGCTTTTGCAACAAATTCACCCCGTCCGCCAGAGGAAAGGTTTCAGTTTCCGGCTGCGGCGGCCGGTTTTCTCACGTTTTTGTCCCTTTGCGTTCAACCGGGCGTGAATACCCTGTTGTTTGGCGGCTTGGGTCTGCATCTTGGGGCAAATGAAACCAGACCCAGAAACAAAGCCGGATCCGATGCGCCAAACCGCCCAACCCGCGCCGCAGCGCCTGCTGCGCCATCTGCCGCTGATCGTGATCGTGCTGATCGCGGTGATCGGGGCCATCACCCTGCGCGACTATCTCAGCTTTGACACGCTGGCGGCGAATCGCCAGGCGCTGCTGGCCTATCGCGAGGCGCATTACGCTGCGCTGGCCGCGATCTTTGTCGCGACCTATGTGCTGATCGTGGCCTTTTCCCTGCCCGGTGCTGCGGTCGCCTCGATGACCGGCGGATTCCTGTTCGGTCTGGCGGTCGGCACCGTGCTGAACGTGGTCGCCGCCACAATCGGGGCGGTGGCGATCTTTCTGGCCGCCCGCGCCGGGCTGGGGGCGATGCTGACCGCGCGGCTCGAGGCCTCCGAGGGCACGGTCAAACGGCTCAAGGAGGGGTTGCGGCGCAACGAGATCGAGGTGCTGTTCCTGCTGCGGCTGGTGCCTGCGGTGCCGTTCTTTGCCGCCAACCTGATCCCAGCGCTGGTGGGGGTAAAGCTGCGCAACTATGTGCTGACCACGGCGCTGGGCATCGTGCCCGGGGCGATCGTGTTCACCTGGATCGGGGTGGGGCTGGGCGGCGTATTCGACCGAGGTGAAAGCCCCGATCTGTCGCTGTTCCGGGAACCCTTCGTGATCGGGCCGATTCTGGGTCTGTGCCTGCTGGCGGCGCTGCCCATCGCGATCAAGGCCCTGCGCGGCAAGCCGGAGGGCGAATGATGGAGCGGATCGAAACCGACCTGCTGGTGATTGGCGCCGGTTCCGGCGGGTTGTCGGTGGCTGCGGGTGCCAGCCAGATGGGCGCGCGGGTGGTGCTGCTTGAAGGGCATGAAATGGGGGGCGATTGCCTGAATTATGGCTGCGTCCCGTCCAAGGCGCTGATCGCCAGCGCCAAGGCGGCGCATGCCCGTATGACGGATGCCGGTCTTGGCGTGGCCGGGCAGGAACCGCAGGTGGATTTTGCCGCCGTGAAGGATCACGTCGCCGCGGTGATTGCACAGATCGCACCGGTCGACAGTCAGGACCGGTTCGAGGGGCTGGGCGTGCGGGTGATCCGCGAATACGGGCAGTTCGTTTCGCGAACCGAGGTGCAGGCTGGCGCGCATCTGATCGCTGCCCGGCGCATCGTCATCGCCACCGGCTCGACCCCCTTGATCCCGCCGATACCAGGGCTGGACAGCGTGCCCTATCTGACCAACGAGATCCTGTTTGATTTGCGCCAACGCCCCGACCATCTGCTGATCATTGGCGGCGGCCCCATCGGGCTGGAAATGGCGCAGGCGCATGTGCGGCTGGGCTGCAAGGTCACCGTGATCGAGGCCGCCCGCGCCCTGAACCGCGAGGATCCCGAGGCCGCCGCGCTGGTGCTGACCCGTCTGCGCGCCGAAGGGGTCGAGATCGCCGAGGACACCGCCGCCGCTCAGATACGCGGCCGGGCCGGCGCCATCGAGGTGGTGAGCGCCGAGGGCCGAATCTTTGCCGGCAGCCATCTGCTGGTTGCGGTCGGGCGCAAGGCCAGTACCGACCGGCTGAACCTTGATGCGGCGGGGGTCGAGACCACCCGGACAGGCATCCGGGTCGATGCGTCGCTGCGCACCAGCAACCGCCGCGTCTATGCCATCGGCGATGTGGCGGGTGGCCTTCAGTTCACCCATGTGGCGGGATATCAGGCCGGGGTGATCCTGCGCTCGGCCCTGTTCGGCCTGCCCTCGAAGGCGCGGACCGACCATATCCCGCGCGCCACCTATACCGACCCGGAACTGGCCCAGATCGGCCTGACCGAGGCGGAGGCCCGCGACAGACACGGCGACAGGGTCGAGGTGGCCCGGTTCGACTATCTCCACAACGACCGCGCCATAGCTGAAGGCCGCACCGAGGGGTTCATCAAGGTGATGGTGGTCCGGGGCCGCCCGGTGGGGGTCACAATCGTCGGCCATCAGGCCGGGGAACATGCAAACTTGTGGTCGCTGGCGCTGGCCAATAACCTGAAGATGAGTCAGGTTGCCGCGATGGTGTCGCCATATCCAACCATCGGCGAGATCAGCAAGCGTGCGGCGGGGGCCTATTTCTCGCCGCGCCTGTTTGAAAATCAGTCAGTGAAACGGGTCGTCGGGCTGGTGCAGCGCTGGCTTCCCTGACGGAAAGGACATCATGCTGAACTCGCTTTCGGGCCGGTTTCTGATCCTGACGGTCGCCTTCGTGATGTTGGCCGAAGTGCTGATCTTTGTGCCTTCGATCGCGCGGTTCCGGCAGGATTTCCTGCAAAACCGGCTGGAACGGGCGCAGATCGCCTCGTTGGCGCTGCTGGCGGATGACATGCTGGCCACCGATCTCGAGACCGAGCTGCTGGAAAACGCCGGTGTCTATAACGTGGTGTTGCGCCGCGACGAGGTGCGGCAGCTGATGCTCAGCTCTCCGATTCCCGGCCAGATCGGGCAGAGCTATGATTTGCGCCAGGCCTCGCCCTGGATCCTGATGCGCGATGCGCTCTTGCGCTTCTTCATGTCCGAGAACGAGGTCATCCGGGTGATCGGAGAACCGGTAAAGGAGGCCGGATTGCTGATCGAGGTCACGATGGACAGCCAACCGCTCAGGATGGCGATGATCGACTATGGCGCGCGTATCCTGCTGTTGTCGCTGGTGATCTCGATCATCACCGCCTTTTTCCTGTTCCTTGCGGTGCGGGCGATCCTGGTGCGGCCGATCCGGGGCGTGGTCGACTATATGCAACGCTATGCCCGTGCGCCCGAGGATGTGCGGGGCATCATCACCCCCAATTCCGGCGTGACCGAACTGCGCGAGGCCGAGGAAGCCCTGCAGATGCTGCAACGCCAGCTGACCCAGGCACTGCGCCAGCGCGAGCGGCTGGCACAGCTGGGCGGCGCGGTGGCCAAGGTCAGCCATGATCTGCGTAATATCCTGACTTCGGCTCAGCTGTTCACCGACCGGATCGAGACAAGCGAGGACCCGCTGGTGCGCCGGATGGCGCCGAAACTGGTCAACTCGATCACGCGGGCGGTGTCGCTGTGCGAGAGCACGCTGGCCTTTGGCCGGGCCGAGGAACCCTCGCCGATGCTGACCATGGTCCGCCTGCATATGGTGGCCGAGGATGTGGTCGCCAGCGAGCGGCTGGCGCTGGGCGAGGGCGCGATCGAGATCGTCAACGAGGTGCCCGAGACGCTGAGCGCGCGGGCCGATCCCGAACAGCTGTTCCGGGTTGTTATGAACCTGGTGCGCAATGCACGTCAGGCGCTGGAGGCCACCGGGCAGGCCGGTCTGGTCGCGGTTTCGGGCCACGAGACCGAGGCGGATTGGGTGATCGAGGTGCGCGATACCGGCCCGGGACTGCCCCTCAAGGCGCGCGAGAACCTGTTCACCCCGTTCCAGGGCGGTGTGCGTAAGGGCGGCTCGGGCCTGGGCCTGGCGATTTCCGCCGAACTGGTGCGTGGCCATGGCGGTGCGCTGGTTCTGAAAGACAGCGGCCCGAGCGGAACCGCCTTTGAAATAAGGCTCCCGAAAGGCGGCGAAACTTTTTGAGAGAATTTCGCAGAATCGGGTTGCGCCCTCCCAGCCTAAAGTCTAGATAGCCCCTCACCAAGCGGACCGATAGCTCAGTTGGATAGAGTACTTGACTACGAATCAAGGGGTCGGGGGTTCGAATCCTCCTCGGTCCGCCATGGTAATCTCCTAAAAATCAAAGACATGGCAGGCTTTGCCGAAACCGGCGACATGTAGTCGCTACTGTGGTGCGCGAACGCGCGCGAAACGTTCAACCCGCGTTCGGCAGGCGCCGGGCTTACGCTGTCGTCTCATTCTTTTCATACCTCTGCTTCAGTACCATGCACGGCTTGGCGACCCCTCACCCAAGGACCGCCCCCTGTTCGGCATCCCGGTGGCATAGTGCTCCTGGCCGAAGTCGATCCCAGCCTTCCCCTGTCCGGCCGGAACACCGCGGGTTGAGGGGCACAGATCACCAACAAACGCATCCTTGAAAGGGTGTTCAACCGCTTCAAGAGTCCGGGTGCGACCTTGATGCTGACGCACAAGCGCGCTCACGTGAACCTTTGCGGCGCAAAATCGCCGAGGTTGCATGTCGGCGAGCGCTGTTGGGCGAGATCGGCAACCACCTTGCCCGTCAGACCGCCCAGGGTCAGGCCGATATGCTGGTGACCAAAGGCAAATATCACCCGATCCGAGGATGGGGACGGCCCGATCACCGGCAGCGAATCCGGCATCGTCGGGCGATGCCCCAGCCAGGTTTCGTCGGGTGCGCCAAGCTGGCCGAACATTTCGTGCGATTTGCGCTGCAGGTAATCTGTACGCTTGGTGTTGAAGGGCGCGTCGATGGCGTTGATTTCCACGGTCCCGGCGATGCGCAGCCCCTGCGCCATCGGGGTTGCGTAAAACCCGGCCTCGGCCCAGCCGACCGGCCGCGACACAAGGCTGGCGTGATCGCGGTAGAGAATATGGTACCCGCGCTCGGTTCCCAGAGGCAGGCCTTCGGCACCGGTGCCGGCGATCTGCCGCGAGCGCGCCCCGGCAGTGAGGGCGAAATGCCCGGCGCGAAGCGTGCCACCGTCGTTCAGCCGGACCGTCACGCCGCCTTCGTCAGGATCGCAACGCTCGACCCGGGCGGGCAGGTAGGTTCCACCCAGTGTCTCGAACCGGTGCTGCATTCGGCCAACCAGGGCCTGCGGGCTGGTCACATGGCGTGCGCCCTTGAAATGCAGGCCTCGGTGAATGGGCTGTTTCAGGTTCGGCTCCATCGCGCGCACCTCGTCCGGGCCAAGCTCCTCGAAGCGCACCCCCTGGGCCCGACGCAGCGCATTGCTGGCGCGCGCGCCCTCGTATCCGGCCCGGGTTGACCAGACATAGAGACAGTCATTGCTGACGATCAGGTCTTCGGCCCCGGCTGCCATGATCAACGGGTCAAGCCCCGCATCGGCATCGGCCAGAAACCGCCCCAGCGCCTCGGTGATCCTTCGAACCCTGGCTGCGCGGCAATTGGCGAGAAAGGACAGCATCCAGCACGGGTTCTTCAACCCGTGCAGCAGGTTGAAGCTGAGCGGGCTGTCCTTGCTGGTCAGCAGATACGGCAATGCGGCAAAAATCGCCGGGCTGTTGACCGGAATGCAGGCATAGGTGGCGATGGTGCAGGCCGACCCATAGGTGGTTCCCGATCCGGGCGGGTTCGGATCGCAGAGCGCCACCTTCAGCCCATCCATCTGGGCATAGAGCGCGGCGGACATGCCGACCATGCCCGCACCGGCAACGATCAGATCGAAATCAGGCTGGGCTGTGTTCACGGTTTTGCTCCTTCATGCGCGGGGGCGCAGGTTCCCGGGGTCGTGTGGGCTGTCGGCAATCACCACCGCGTCATAGCGTTCGTCAAGGATTTCGACGCTCAGCCGTGTGCCCTCGGCCGCATGATCCAGGGGCAAGATGGCCATTGCCAGATGTTTGCCCAGAAAATGACCATAGGCGCCAGAGGTCGTCAGGGCGATCACCTTGTCGCCGCAGCGCACCGCCTGGTTCATCGCCGGTTCCACTCCACCCGCCTCGCAATCCACCTCGAGCGTGACCAGTTTCACGCTCTCCTTGCCGACGCGTTCGGCAACGGCCTGTGCGCCGATGAACCCGGTCTTGCCGGTGGCGATGAAACGCCCGAGGCCAAGCTCGTGCAGCGTGTTCTGTGTGGTCAGTTCCTGTGCGACCGCACGATAGGATTTCTCGATCCGCAGGCTGTCGAGCGCGCGCATGCCGACGTGGCGCAGGCCCAGATCGGCGCCCGCCTGCTCCAGCTGGTCGAGGATGTGATGCTGAAAGGCGATCGGGTGATGCAGTTCCCAGCCCAACTCGCCGCAATAGTTGACCCGCATCAACCGGACATCCGTGGCCCAGCCGACCTCGCCCTCGTGCAGATCGAACCACTTGAAGCTGTCATTCTCCAGCGGCGCGTCGACAATCCGCGAGAGCAGTTCACGCGATTTCGGCCCGGCCACGGTGAAACAGCCCCAGCCCATGCTGACATTGGTGAGGGTGGCCGCGTCCGCAGGGCGCAGGCGGCTGCGCAGGACATGGTCGTCATGCACCTCGCTGAAGGCCGGCCCACAAATGTAGAACCGGTCCTCGGCCAGCCGGGCAACGGTGAATTCAGCGCAAAAGCGCCCGTTTTCGTCCAGCGCATGCGCCAGGGTCACCCGGCCGTCGCGTTTGGGCATGGCATTTGCCAGGGCGCGGTCCAGGAACGCCATGGCTCCGGCACCGGAGACCTCCCACTTGGCAAAGCTGGTGAAGTCGATCAGGCCCACCGCGTTGCGGATGGCCCGGCATTCCGCCCCGATCGCCTCGAAGGCGTTCGAGCGGCGAAAGGTAAGGGTCTCGGGCGTGCGGTTGCCCTCTGCATCGAACCAGCGGGCGCGCTCCCACCCACCTGCGACACCCCAGACCGCACCGGCGCGGGTCAGCCTGTCGTAACAGGGGCTGGTCTTGCCGGGCCGGGCGGCGGGCATTTCCAGGTTCGGATAGTGAATGTCGAAGATATGGCCATAGGTTTCCTCGTTCTTCAAACGGGTGTGGTTCTTGCCTGCATGGCCGTTGAAGCGGCGCGGGTCGACCGGCCACATGTCGATCGTCGGCGCCCCCTCGGTGATCCATTCGGCCAGATACCGGCCCACGCCGCCGCCATAGCAGATGCCCGCCACCATTCCCTCGGCCAGCCAGTAGTTCTGCAAACCCGGCGCCGGGCCAACCAGCGGAAAGGCATCCGGCGTATGCGCGATGGGTCCGTTGACCACGGTCCGGATGCCCGCGGCGGCAAAGGATGAGACGCGCCTGAGCGTGCCTTCGATGAATGGTTCCAGACTGTCGTAATCGGGCGTCATCAGCTCGGCCCCGAAACCGGGAGGCACGCCGTTGATCGCCCAGCTCTTCGGGTTGGGTTCATAAGGCCCCAGGATCAGCCCGTCGTTTTCCTGCCGCAGATAGAACCGGCTCTTGTCATCACGCAGCACCGGCATTTCAGGCCGGCCGGCCCTGTTGTGATCCGCGAATTCCTTGATGGTTTCGGTCACCACATATTGATGCATCACCGGGATCGAGGGCACATTCAGCCCCACCATCGCTCCGGTCTGGCGGGCATAATTCCCGGTGGCCGTCACCACATGTTCGGCCAGAAAGTCGCCATTGGGTGTCGAAATCAGCCATTCGCCAGACGCGGTGCGCGAGATTGCGGTCGCTTCGGTGTTCAGATGGATCTTCGCCCCCATCCCGCGCGCGCCGGTTGCCATGGCCTGGGTCAGGTCCGCGGGCGCAATATGACCATCGCCGGGGTGATAGAGGGCAGCGATCACATCACCCAGATCGGCCAGTGGCCAGAGTTTCTGGGCCTCTTCGCGTGTGATCAGCGCACAGTCGATGCCAAGATAGCGGGCAAAGCTCAGATAGGCGCGGTATTCGTCCAGCCTGTCGTGATCCGTGGCCAGACGCAGCTGGCCGCATTGATGAAACCCCGAAGGCTGTCCGGTCTCCGCCTGCAGTCGGGCATAGAGCTGCATCGAGTGCTTGTTGATCAGGCTCATCGTCTGGTTCGGATAGTATAGCGGCAACAGCCCCGCCGCATGCCAGGTCGATCCGGCGGTCAGCTGCGTGCGCTCCAGCAGGCAGCAATCTGTCCAGCCCAGCCGGGCCAGATGATAAAGGACGCTCACGCCGACCACGCCGCCGCCGATCACCGCAACCCGCACCTGTTTCACCACTCGCCCGCCTCCGAAATAGGTTTGCTCAGCCAAAGACAGGCCCGCGCGCCGCCACCGCCATTGCGAGGCGCATCCTCTTTATAGGGCTGGAAAAATCCCCGAGACCCATGAAAAAACGCCGTCTTCCGCTGAAAAGCGTCGCGACCGTTGCGGTTCTCGCTGCGTATCGGGGGTTTTGCGCACAGCGTGGAATCAGCGGCGGCCCGCCTTCTATCCCGCACCGGCGCACCCCCTGATGCCAGATTCCGGCATCAGCCGGACGCACCCCCTTGAACCGGAACAAAAACAGACCAAGATCGGGGACGAAAGGAATCCCCCCGATGCCCGATGCCCATTCCGACAAGTCTGCTGCGCTGATGCATGCCCCCGCGCCCGACGTGAAGGCCCGCCCCAAGCTGGAGGGCGGTCGCCGGTTCGTCATGCAGACCGAGTTTCAGCCGGCGGGCGATCAGCCCACCGCCATTGCAGAGTTGACGCAGGGCGTGAACGAGGGCGAGCGCAATCAGGTACTGCTGGGCGCCACCGGCACCGGCAAGACCTTTACCATGGCCAAGGTGATCGAAGAGACCCAGCGCCCGGCCATTATCCTGGCCCCCAACAAGACACTGGCGGCGCAGCTGTATGGCGAGTTCAAGGGGTTCTTTCCCGATAACGCCGTGGAATATTTCGTCTCGTTCTACGACTATTACCAGCCCGAGGCCTATGTGGCGCGCTCGGACACCTATATCGAGAAGGAATCCCAGATCAACGAACAGATCGACCGCATGCGCCACTCGGCCACGCGGGCGCTGCTGGAGCGCGACGATGTGATCATCATCGCCTCGGTTTCCTGTATCTATGGCATCGGTTCGGTCGAGACCTATGGCGCCATGACCCAGGACCTGAAGGTCGGCGGCGAATATGATCAGCGCCAGATCATGGCCGATCTGGTCGCCCAGCAGTACAAGCGCAACGATCAGGCCTTTCAGCGCGGCAGTTTCCGGGTGCGCGGCGACAGTCTGGAAGTCTGGCCCGCCCACCTGGAGGACCGCGCCTGGAAGCTGTCCTTCTTTGGCGAGGAACTGGAGGCGATCACCGAGTTCGATCCGCTGACGGGGCAAAAGACGGATACGTTCGACCAGATCCGCGTTTACGCCAACTCGCACTATGTGACGCCCAAACCGACCATGCAGCAGGCCATCATCGGCATCAAACAGGAGCTGCGCCAGCGGCTGGATCAGCTGGTGGGCGAGGGCAAGCTGCTGGAGGCGCAGCGGCTGGAACAGCGCACCAATTTCGATCTGGAAATGCTCGAGGCGACCGGTGTCTGCAACGGGATCGAGAACTATTCCCGCTATCTGACGGGGCGCGCCCCTGGCGAGCCGCCGCCGACGCTGTTCGAGTTCATTCCCGATCACGCCATTGTCTTTGCGGATGAATCCCATGTCAGCGTGCCCCAGATCGGCGGCATGTACCGGGGCGACTATCGGCGCAAGTTCACGCTGGCCGAACACGGCTTCCGCCTGCCCAGCTGCATGGACAACCGTCCGCTGAAGTTCGAGGAATGGGACGCCATGCGCCCGCAATCGGTCTTTGTCTCGGCCACGCCCGCGGCGTGGGAGATGGAGCAATCGGGCGGCGTGTTCACCGAACAGGTGATCCGCCCCACCGGTCTGCTCGACCCGCAGGTCGAAATCCGCCCGGTCGAAATGCAGGTCGACGACCTTCTGGACGAAGTCCGCAAGATGGCCGACCAGGGCTTCCGCACGCTCGTGACCACGCTGACCAAACGCATGGCCGAGGACCTGACCGAATACCTGCACGAACAGGGGATCAAGGTCCGCTACATGCATTCCGATATCGACACGCTGGAACGGATCGAGATCCTGCGCGACCTGCGCCTTGGCGCCTTCGACGTGCTGGTCGGCATCAACCTGCTCCGCGAGGGGCTCGACATCCCCGAATGCGGCCTCGTCGCCATTCTGGATGCCGACAAGGAGGGCTTCCTGCGCTCGGAAACCTCGCTGATCCAGACCATCGGGCGCGCCGCGCGCAACGCCGAGGGCCGCGTCATAATGTATGCCGACCGGATCACCGGCAGCATGGAGCGCGCGCTGGGCGAGACCGACCGCCGCCGCGCCAAACAGATCGCCTATAACGAGGAACACGGGATCACCCCCGCGACGGTGAAAAAGAATGTCGAGGACGTGCTGGCCGGCCTCTACAAGGGCGACACCGACATGTCCCGCGTCACCGCCAAGATCGACAAGCCGCTGCATGGCGGCAATCTCGAGGCGGTGCTGGACGGGTTGCGCGCCGACATGCGCAAGGCCGCCGAGAACCTGGAATTCGAAGAGGCCGCCCGCCTGCGCGACGAGGTCAAGCGGCTGGAGGCGGTCGACCTGGCGGTGTCAGACGACCCGATGGCCCGGCAATGGGCGGTCGAGAGCGCCTCGGAGCAGGCCGTGAAATCCCGGGGCCGGAGTACCGCCGGACGACCGGGGCAGCGGGGCGGTAATGTGAAGCGGCGGGGGCGGTAGGCCTCGCCTTCGCGTCGCTGCCTGTCAGGCTGCCGCTCTCGCTCATCGCACAATCGAAATTGATCGGGATCAACGCTTTGCATCCTTAATGGCGATAACATCGCCTCGAAACACAACATTGGGTTGTTTTCTCATCTACGCTTTTTTGCGCACGCAGGGGCGGTTTCCCGCGCCTGTCGGCGGGGCTGCAACAAGGAGCTGCTGCGAATGAAGTACACTCTCTCGCTTCATAGCCGATCCTCTCCCTTCAGGATCGTACTCGAAATCAACGGCGATCCCGACTCGGATAGCTTCCATTGGACCGAGATCGAGCCCGACCACGAAAAACCCTTCTTCATGGCCGCCTCCAGGTCGCTTGGTTATTTCGACAATTCAGCAAAGCATGGTGAGATCAAGCGCGCCATATTCAAGGGTTCGGGGGTGGCGACGGACAAACGCCCGCCCGTGTTGGAACTGCAGATCTGTCGGCTTCCGGAATTCAAGATCAGGGATTTCGAGCATTGCTGGCAGGGAAACATCCTCAGATGGGCTGACAGCCCTAATTACCAGAAACAGTCCCTGCAACGTTTCACCTGGCGAGCGGAAGCCGTCTAGAAGCAAGCGTAGCAAGCGTAGGGTGGGCAGTTCTGCCCACCATCCCACCATCGCATATTGCCCTAACAACCGCATTTGTGGGCAAACTGCCCACCCTACACTACTCGCCAAACGCACCTTCGGTCGGGCGGCCCGCCCATTGCGCATCGACCCGGCCCAACCGGATATCGCGATGGATTGTTGAAAACGGCCAATCCACCGCCCGATCCACAAGCCCGTGTTTGACCGGATTGCCCCAGCAATATTCCACATGGCGCCGGAAATCGTCCTCGTCGCGGATCAAATGTTCCCAGAACCGTCTCTGCCAGATGCCGCATTCCCGTTTTGCGCGCTTGCTCTCGGACCGGTGTGTAGGGTGGGCAGTTCTGCCCACCGCCCGCGAGAACCGGTGCTTGATCTTGCGCCAGCGCTCCGAAAACGCGCTGTCGCCCGGCGGCAGGGTCCAGACCGCGTGCAAGTGGTCGGGCAGCACGACGAAGGCCTCGCAGACAATCGGCGCCTCCCGGATGGTCAGCGCATAGGCATGGCGCAGGTCGTTGATCCGCTCGGTCAGCAGCGTGGACGACCGGTCGGCCAGCGCGAGGGTAAAGAAGTAACTGGCTCCGGCGATCCGGGCGCGACGGTAGTTTGGCATGAGGCCAGGATCGGGAAAACCGGTTAACCAACGGTTGACGCAATCGGGTGGTGGGCAGGACTGCCCACCCTACGCGGGGGATGCAGCCTGCGTGAAACGGTCAGAACCTTCACCGGGCGTGATGAAAGAGGGTTGGCCCATGGGTCCTGTCCATCTCCGCCACCTAAATCTTGGCAGTGGCCCGCGACCGTCGTATAACTTGCCCTCATGCGTATCGCCGTTTTTGCCATCTCCCTCGCCTATGTCCTCCTCTATGGCTGGGCCTGGGTCGGGACCGTCAACGCCTCGATGGATGCGGCTGGGCGGGGCATGGCGCTTGGATTTCTCACCGTCGGCATTGGAGCCACCGCGATTTTCGTGATCCCGGCGCTTGTTCTGGCGATAGCCAACCGCGCGCCCAAATGGGCGCTGGGCCTGTCCCTGGCCCCTGCGGCCTTGCTGTTCCTGGTCGTGATGACCGGGGTGATCTGATGCCCGCTCAGGCCCGGTAGAACAGGTAGCGTTCGGGCGGGATGCTGTCGGGGGCTGCGACTGGGGTGAACCCGACCAGCGGCTGGCCCGAGATGATCAGGCCGCCGGGCACCATAACACGGGCGATCAGCGGGCTGAGCCGAGCGGCCTCGGCCACGTCATCGGCCTTGATCCCCATGCCGAAATCGTAATGGGCCAGAACGATCGGGGCGCCCTCGGCGGCCAGACGCTCCAGCATCGGTTCCGCTTCGCCCATCAGGAAATCCGCCTCGGGCGGGGTGCACGAGGGGTGGCATTGCAGCACCCGATCCATCACCCGGATGCGGCGGCCCGGCAGGATCTCGCGCAGGTGGTCATAGGTGCGCCCGTTGCCCAGCCCCATGTCGAGCACCTCGCCCGGGATGCCGGAGATCTGAAGCGCAGCCCAGTTCAGCCCGTCCCGTTGCGCGGTCAGGCGGCGCAGCATTGAATCCAATCGGCTCATCGGTCGGTCTCCTCGGCGGGCATGGTCCATGGCTGGCAGGGGCCGGCCAACAGCCGCGCCAGCAGCGCCCCGGAGAACTGCCAGATTTCGTCGTCATGCACCAGATGGTGGGTCAGGATGCCAAAGGGCTCGGTGGCATCGGCGCGCCCCTCGCGCCGATCCGCCAGCAGCGTGGCGGTCTGGGCGATCAGGGTCTGCGGCGCCACCAGTCCGCGGCTGCCGCGCCAGTCGATCGGGTCGAGATGGGTGTTGACCTGCGCCAGCCCCGGCGCGGCCATCGGGCTGCGGCGCGGGGTTGCGGTGGACAGCGCGCGATAGCCCAGCGGGGGCAGGCCGGCGGTGACCTCGGGCGCGATCCGGTTCCAGGGCGGCACGAACATCGGCCGCAGCGCATCGCCAAACAGTGCCTGCAACCGTGCCTTGCCTTGCCCGGCCTCGGTCAGGATCTCGGACAGTGGGCGGTGGGCGCGAAACTCGGCCTTCTTCTCGGTCGCGGGGACGTGGTTCTGGTGCGCCCAGCCATGCACGACCGGGACCAGATGCGGATGCGCGGTGACGTGGTCAGCCAGCGCGGTATCGGCCCCGGCGGGGATCACCGCCAGATGCACGGGCAGGTCCAGGTCCTCGGCCAGCGCGGTCAGCCGGTCCAGCTGTGGGGTCGTGCTCACCGCGTCATCGTCGCGCCACCAGAGCGGCAGGGTAAGCCCCTCGGCCGCCCATCGCGCCAGTTCGGCATCGAGTGGGGTCCAGTCCGGGGTCATCGTGCCGCCTCCATCATCTCGACCATGCGCACCGTCTCTGCCGCGCCGTCAAAGCGCAAGGTGGTCGTGTCGCGTCGCGGGTCGCGCATCACCTGTTGCAAGGCCCGCATCAGGGTTTCGGGGGTCAGCTCGGCGCTGGTCACCGTGGCAAAGCCGGGCAGGGCGGTCAGGGCGCGGGCGCGCAGACCCTGCTCGACCTCCTTGCCCGCGTCAAAGGGGATCAGCACGGCGGGGGTGCGCGCTTGCAGCAGGTCCAGCGCGGTATTGTAGCCGCACATGCTGACCGAGGCCGCGGCATGGGTCAGCATGGCGCGGAAATCGGGGCGCGCGGGTTCCACCGTGACCGGGGCGTTGCTCGCCTGCTCTTGCAATGCGGCCACCTCGGCGCCAGCCTGGGTGCCGCCCACCAGCAGCCGCCAGCGGTGGGAGGGCATCCGGCGCGCGGCCTCCAGCGCGACCCGGAACAGCGGCCCGCCCACGGCACCGCCACCGGCGCTGACCAGGATCTCTCCCGCCCCGGCGCGCTCCGGGTGCGGTTCGGCAGGGGGCGGCGCCACATAGCCGGTGTAGCGCAGCTTGTCTGCCAGCGCGGCGCTGACTGGCCAGCTGGCCTCCAGCCGGGTGACCTTTGGGTCGGAATGCACCAGCACCGCGTCATAGGCTTCGGCGATCACCTGATCGGCTTCTTCCGCCTTGGCCGGTTTCGAGGGCGGCGCGAGGATGTCGCGGATCGAACTCAACACCAGCGGCGGGCGCGGCAGCGCCCGCGCGGCGGCCAGCAGGGCGCGGAATTCGGTCTTCAGGCTGCGGCGGCCAAAGGGGTAAAGCTCGGTGATCAGCACATCGGGGGCAAAGGCGGTGAGCGCCTCCAGCAGCGCCGCCTGCCGCGTGGTGTGAAAGCCTGCGTCTGCCTCGGCCCCTGTCTCGGTCAGCAGGCGGGCGAAATCCACCCCGTCCGAGCGGAGCGGCGGCAGTTGCACCAACTCCAGCCCCGCCGGGTCGAGCTGTGGGGCGGGCATACCGCCCGAGACCAGCCGCACCTGATGCCCGGTGGCGGCAAAGGCGCGGCCCAGCGTCAGCGCCCGGCTCAGATGGCCGGTGCCCAGCAAATGGGTGACGACGATCATCACCTTCATGGGCGGGCCTCGCGCGGGATCAGCCGCACTGGTTCGCCCGAGGGCGCCAGAGGGTCGAGCGAAACGACGAAAAGCCGGTTGCGCTTGACCTTGAAGGGCGGGATGCCGTCGAAATTCCAGCCATGGGCGCGAGCTAAGATGACCCGCATGATGCCGATATGGCAGACCGCGACGCTGTCGCCGGTCAACCCGGCCAGCCAGGGGTCGATCCGGGTCCAGACCTCTGCCGGGCTTTCCCCTGCGGGCGGGCGGAAATCCCAGCCCCAGTCCTCGATATGCCGATAGCCGCTGCCGGGCGTGTCGAGCAGGTCTCTCCCGCGCTGCCCCTCCCAGTCGCCCCAGTTCATCTCGGTCAGAGCAGGCGCGTTGCGGGGCGTGTGCCCGGCCACCAGTTTGGCGGTTTCCACCGCGCGCGAGAGCGGGCTGGACCAGAGCGTCGCGCGATCCCAGGGCGCGGGCAGGGCCAGCGCGCCCAGGTCGTGCCGTGCGGCGTCGTCCAGCGGGATGTCGCTGCGGCCCTGGATGCGACCGGCGCGGTTCCAGTCGGTGTGACCATGGCGCAGAAGGGCGAGGCGTCTCATGAAGCGGTCTCCATCAGCGGTGTCACAGCGCCCCAGAACACCGCCGCCGCCGCGGTGGGCAGATGCCGGGTGGCGATACGGTCTCGGGCTTCGCTGCCGATCCGCTGGCGCATGCCGGGATCGGCGCGCAGGCGGTCGATCATTTCGGCCAGTGCCTCGGGTCCTGCCTCGGGTGCGGGATAGGCGGGGCCGGGCAGCAGCACGTCGCGCACCCCGGGCCGGTCCTGCGCCACCACCGGCAGGCCGGCGGCCTGCGCCTCGAGATAGACCATGCCAAAGGCCTCGTTCACGCCGGGCCAGAAGAACAGCGAGGAGCGGCCATAGGCCGCCTGCAATCCGGCCCGGTCAAGCTGGCCCAGGAACCGCACCCGCGCGCCAAAGGGCGCCATCAGTGCCGCGACCTCGGGCCGGGCCGGGCCATCGCCCGCGATATCGAGCTGCCAGGCGCCGTCCAGATGTGCCAGCGTTTCCGCGATCAGCCGGTATGAGGCAAGCTTGTCGCCGGGCCGCATCATGCCCGCGCTCAGCATCGGGCCATCGGCTGTAGTGCGCGATGGCAGGGTGTTCTCGGGCAGAAAGGGCGGCAGTTCGACCAGCGCCTGAGTGCCGAAGCGTTCCCGCTCCAGCGTGATCAGGTCATTGGCAGTGAGGTAGAAGATCACGCGCGCCGCATCGCAGGCATCATGCGCTGCCTGCGCAAACCCGGCCCAGGGGCCGGTCAGGCGGCTGGTGGCGCGGGTGCTCTCGATCTGAACATAGGGGATGGCGCGGGCGGCACATACCGCCGGGCCGATCAGGTCGGGCGCCTTGTAATAGTTGTGATAGGTCACCCACAGGGCGCAATCGCCGGGCAGGTCGCGGATCAGCCGCCGCACCTCGACCGCAGCGCCCGCGCGCAGCCGGGCCTGCGCCCCGGCATCGCCCTGTTTGTCGAGGCTCTTGAACTCCGAGACCAGATCGACCGGCACACCGCGCCCGGCGATCATCGTCCGCAGGCTGCGCGCCAGCTCGCGATCGCCTGAGGGGACCGGGCTGTCGGGCGATTTCATCGGCGCATAAAAGGCGATGCGGGCCATGCTCAGCCCCCGGCGCAGAGGGCGGTCAGCCGGTTGGACAGATGGGCGATGCCGGGGGCCATGGTGAATTCCGACAGCAGGCGCACGCGCGCGGCTGCGGCCATGCCGGCCGCGCGCTCGGGGTCGGCGGCCAATGTGGCAATGGCCCGTGCCAGCGCCTCGGGCGCGTCGTCCGACAGGGTGCCATGAGCGCCGTCGGTGATGAACTCGGGGATTGCCGAAACCGGGGTCGACAGGATCGGCAGCAATTGCGAGGCCGCCTCCATCAGTACATTGGGCAGCCCGTCGCGGTCGCCATCGGCGGCGACCCGGCTGGGCAGGACAAACAGGTCGGCGGCGCGCATGGCGGCGATTACCTCGGGCTGATCGCAGGCGCCGCGCCAAGTGATCTGTTGCGCGATCCCCAGCGCCTCGGCCTGTGCGGTCAGGGCGGCGCGGTCGCCGCCGCCGCCGATATGGGTCCAGTGCCAGCGCAGGCCGGGCGGCAACAGCCCAAAACCGGCGATCAGCCGGTCAAAGCCCTTCTTCTCCACCAGCCGCCCCACCGACAGCATCGCCAGCGGGGCACTCGCCGCGCGCGGGCTGCGCGCGGGCGGGTCGGGAAAGCGGGCCAGATCGAGCCCGTGATAGACCAGATCGACCCGGCCCGGATCATCGGTCAGCCCGCGCAGATGCGTGGCGCCCACAGCCGTGCAGGTGGCGCCAAAGGCCGCGCCATGGCTGGCGGCGCTCAGTTTCTCGGCTTTTTCCCAGTCGGGCGAGGTCCAGATATCCTTGGCATGGGCCGAAAAGCTCCACGGCAGACCGCGCATGATCGCGGCATAGCGCGCGACCGAGGCGGGGGTATGCAGGAAATGCGCGTAAAGCCCCCGGGTCGAGGCGGGCAGCTCGGCGGCCATCACGCAGGCCTGTCCGAACCGGCGGATACGGTTCTTCGTGCGGTCCCGGGCCAGATCGGCGCGCCAGGCCCGATAGGCCTCGGCGTAGCCGGGCAGGGCCTGCGCAACGGCGCGCGCGCGCCAGACCCGCTCGGGCTCTTGCCACAGGTATTCCGGCAGATAGCGCACGCGTGCGCGCAGCCGTTCGTGCAGGGGGTGGCGTTTCACATCTGTTGGATGGCGCAGCGACCAGATGTCGAAGTCGTGGCCCGCCTCCTCCAGCGCCACCAGTTCCTGCGCGATGAAGGTTTCGGACAGGCGCGGCCAGCCCTTGACCACTACGGCTAGTTTCGGGCTGTCTGAGGTCATTCCGCCGCCTGATGGCTGGTCTTGCTCAGCAGCGCGCGGACGCGGCGGGTGACATGGTCGAGCCCGTCCAGCAGACCCTCGCCGATGGCCTGGCTGGGCAGCGGCTGGTTGGGCAGGTTGCGAATGGCCTGAATCATGGTCTCGGGCGTCAGCCCGTCGCGGCTTTCCTCCAGCATCCGCACCAGGCCCAGCTCTTCGGCGCGGCTGGCGCGGATCCACTGTTCCAGACGCGGCACGGTGCGCGGCACGATCACCGCGCGCTGATCAAAGGACAGCACCTCGCAAAAGGTGTTGTAACCGCCCATGCACACAACGCCGGCGGCCCCGGCAAAGAGCGTTTCGATCTCGCTTTCGAACCCGACCGCGGTCACCCGCCCGTTCAGCGCCGCCACGCGCCGTTCGAACTCGGCGCGGGTGTCGCCCGACAGGAAGGGGCCATAGACCAGCACCGCGCGTGGCGACAGGGTCGGGTCCTGTTCATAGGCGGACAAAACCAGATTGACCATCGCCTCGCCATCGCCACCGCCACCGGGGGTGATCAGCACATAGGGTTGATGCGGCGGGGTGCCCACCGGCCCCAGATCGCGGCGCAGATAGCCAGTCCAGTGCATGCGCGCCTGCGCTTCGGGGCTGAGGGGCAGGCCCGCCGTCGGGTCATAGACCGAGCGCAGCCCGTAAACCCAGATCTCGTCATAAAAGCGTTCGGTCGCCGCCACGGCACCCTTGCGCGCCCATTCGGCAGCCAGCACCTCGGGCTCGTCCAGCACGTCGCGCAGGCCCAGCACCAGCCGGGCACGCCCGCGCCGTTGCAGACAGTCGAGCGTCGGCAGCAGCTCGCCGCGAAAGCCGGTCGGTTCCTTGTCGACGATCAGGATATCGGGGTCATACCGTTCTGCGGCGCCGCGGATCAGACCGCTGCGCAGGTCGGTCACCTCGTCGATGCCCATCCCCATCGTCTGCGAGGCATAAGAGCCGTCGGCGCGCTTGGTCACGCCAGGCAGGCGTACGTGGTCGACCCGGCGCGGAAAGGTGAAACGCCCCGCCACCGGCGAGCCGGTCAGGATCAGCGCCGAGGCCGAGGGGTCGGCCTGGGTGATCGCGGCGGCCAGCGCCCGGCTACGTCGAAGATGGCCCAGCCCGAACGTATCGTGGCTGTACAACATCACACGCGCCGCTCGGCCGGTGTCGACTGTCCTGCTCTCGCCCTGCATCGCTGCCGTCTATAGCCTTAGATCCGTGTCGGATTTGGAAAAAATGCCCTTGATATCATAGAGGACAGCGCCCGGCAGGCCAAAGGCCCGAATGGCCGCAGCCCCCAACTCGACAAACTGCCGATGCGCCACCGCAACAACAATCGCATCATAAGCGCCGGTCGTGGGTTCCGAAACCGGTGTGACGCCATATTCCTGTTCCATTGCCTCGGGGTCAACCCAGGGGTCGCAGACCTCGGTCGCGACCGAGTATTCGGCCAGTTCCGACAGGATGTCGGCCACCCGCGTATTGCGGATATCGGCGCAGTTCTCCTTGAAGGTGAAGCCCATCACCAGCACCCGCGCCCGGCCCGGGTCGATGCGGCGGGCGATCAGAGCCTTGATCAGCTGGCGCGCCACGTGGCGGCCCATGTTGTCGTTGATGCGCCGGCCCGCCAGGATCACCTCGGGGTGATAGCCGCTCTGCTCGGCCCGGTAGGTCAGGTAATAGGGGTCGACCCCGATGCAGTGCCCGCCCACCAGCCCGGGCTTGAAGGGCAGGAAGTTCCACTTGGTTCCGGCGGCCTCCAGCACTTCGAGCGTGTCGAGCCCCAGGCGCGAGAAGATCAGCGAGAATTCGTTGACCAGGGCGATGTTGAGGTCGCGCTGGGTATTCTCGATCACCTTGGCGGCCTCGGCGGTGCGGATTGAACTGGCCCTATGCACACCCGCCTTGACCACCGGGGCATAGATGGCGGCGACCCGGTCCAGCGTTTCGGCGTCCTGGGCCGAGACGATCTTGACCACATTCTCCATCGAATGCTCGGCATCGCCGGGGTTCACCCGCTCGGGCGAGTAGGCCAGCTTGATCTGCGAGTAAAGCTCCAGCCCGCTGCCCTCGGCCAGAACCGGGCCGCAGATCTCTTCGGTCACGCCAGGGTAGACCGTGCTTTCGACGATCACCATGTCGCCGGGCACCAGATGCGGCGCGATCATCCGGCAGGCGCCCTTGAGCGGTTCCAGATCGGGAGTCTTGGCATCGGTGATCGGGGTCGGCACGCCGATGATATAGACGGTGCAGCCCGCCAGATCGGCAGGATCGCAGGAAAACCGCGCCCGCGTCTCGGCCAGCGAGCGTTCCGAGACCTCGCCATTGCGATCATGGCCGCGCCCCAGCGCCGTGATATGCGCGGCATCGGTGTCGAACCCCAGCGTCTGAAAGCCTGCCCGCGCCAGACCCAGCGCCAGCGGCAGGCCGACATAGCCCAGCCCAAGCACGGCGATCCGGTCCTGATCCGTTTGGCGCGACATGGCTTGCGTTCCCGATCTTGCGTGTTTCATGGTGCGGCCGGGCGCAAAGGCCCCGTTCCGCCATCCGGTATCTTGGCCCGCAGGCAGCACCGTACTAGTCAAATCATATCGCCTTGAAAACACGATTCTGCGGTGCCGTCCGGGCAGGCGCTCCGGATAAGCCGCACTTGCCGTTTGAATGCACACCCTCGCTTCGATAGGCTGTGGCGAAGCCCAACGCCCATACAGGTTTCCGCAATGATTGTAGCCTTTCGTCTTTTCCTTGCCTGTCTTGGCTTGTTTCTGTGTCTGTCGTCACCGCTGGCGGCGCAGGTCTCGCTTTATTCAGGGATCGCCGGAACCTCGGACGAGAGCGCCGGCGGCGATCTGGCCGAGGCCATTCGCGCCGCCTCCGAGGCCGGGGCCTCGGTCATCGTGATCGACAGCGCCGGACGGGTGGCCGCAGCCGGAACCGAAGCGGGCGCGGTTGAAACCGCCCGCGTCGATCCAATGGGCGAGGCGTCACAGCTGATGAAGGCGCAGGAAAAGGTGTCCGACTTCATCGGGGCGCTGCGCTCTCGGCTCGAGGCACTGCCCTATTCCATCTTCGAGGTGCAATACATCCTGCGCCAGACCAGCCCCGACGGGCGGATCGCGACCTATGCCGAGGTGCTGGCGATCAACCTGGTGCTGCTGCTGATCGGGCGCTGGATGTCGATCGAGATCTACGGCAAGCGCATCGCACGCAAACATGTGGTGTCGCGGATCCGCGAGGCGCCGCGCGGCTATCGGGAAAAGATGCCGTTCCTGGTGTTCCGCTTCGTGATGGGGGTGGGGGCGACCCTGTTCGCCATGGTCTTTGCCTTCATCATCGGCTTCCTGATCTTTGGACCTATGCAGGATCTGTCGATCCAGTTCACGGTCACCGCGATCTTTACCGCCTATTTCCTGGCCCGGACCGCCTCGGACCTGTGGCGGATGGTGCTGTCGCCCTATCTGAGCCAGTACCGGCTGCCGCCCTTTTCGGACCGCGACGCCAAGCGGCTGTATCTCTGGGCGTCGCTGCTGGCGACCTATGATATCTCCAGCGAGCTGTTCTCGACCTGGGTCGCCGATTTCGGCCTGAACTACAATGTCTATGCCATGGTCTATGGCGTGCTGACCGGGGTCGGCGCCCTAGGCAATGTGCTGATGGTGCTGTTCAACGGGCGGGCGATCTCGAATGCCATACGCGGCGGCCGGACCAAGGACGAGGTGTCGTGGATACTGCGGCTGGTGTCGGTCGCCTGGGCGCCGGTGGTGCTGTTCTACATGGTGTTCGGCTGGCTGCAACTGGCCTTCGATCTGGTGCTGGAGCGTCCGGTTCATATCCCGCTGATGGCTGGCACCTATGGCATCTTCATGTCGGTCGTGGTCGCTTATGGCGCGATGAACTACCTGCTCGAGCGCTATTTCGACCGGACCCGGCAGGTGAAGGAGTTGAACGCCGCCCTGGCCGAGGCAGAGGCGGCGGAAGACCTGTCCATGACGGGGGTCAGCGCGCAGCGGCATCACATCGCCACGTTCGAGGACCTGGCCCGCCGGGTAGCCGGTATCCTGGCCTTTGTTGTGGGCACCTATGCGCTGGTCCTGATCTGGAACCCCGAGATGGACTGGACCGGTGATCTGCCCATCGACCGGGCGTTGGATGTGATGGTGATCATCTTCCTGGGCTATATCGTGTTTCACTTCTTCCGGATCTGGATCGACAGCAAGATTGCCGAAGAGACGGTGGATGTGCCCGAGGGAGAGCTCGGCGACGAGGGCGGCGGAACCAGCGCTAGCCGCCTGGCGACGCTGCTGCCGCTGTTCAGGGGCGCGATCCTGGCGGTTGTGGTGGTTTCGATCGTGCTGATCGCGCTGATGGAAGTGGGGATCAATGTCAGCCCGCTGTTTGCCGGTGCCGGCGTGGTCGGTCTGGCGGTGGGCTTCGGCTCGCAAACGCTGGTGCGGGATATCTTTTCGGGTGCGTTCTTTCTGGTCGATGACGCGTTCCGCAAGGGAGAGTATATCGACATCGGCGATGTGAAGGGCACGGTCGAAAAAATCTCGGTCCGTTCCTTCCAGCTGCGCCACCATCTGGGAGCGCTGCACACGATCCCCTTTGGTGAGATCAAGGTGCTGACCAACTTCTCGCGTGATTGGGTGATCATGAAACTGCCGCTGCGGGTGACCTATGACACCGACGTGGAAAAGGTGCGCAAGCTGATCAAAAACCTTGGGCAGGAGCTGCTGAGCGATCCGGTGATCGGCGACAATTTCATCCAGCCGCTGAAAAGTCAGGGTGTGATCGAGATGCAGGATTCGGCGATGATCATCCGGGTCAAGTTCATGACCAAGCCGGGCGATCAATGGCTGGTGCGCAAGCGGGTTTATCAGGACATTCGTGAGCTTTTTGCCCGCGAAGGCATCAAGTTCGCCCATCGCGAGGTCACGGTACGTCTGGCCGACGGCCAGGAGGCTGCCAAGATGACACCACAGCAGCGTGAGGCGGTAACGGGTGCGGTCCAGGCCGCCATCGACGAGGATGTGTTGGACGACATGATGGATGACGACCGCTGAGGGGGAGGCCAAGATTTTTCGTCGAAAAATCTTGGTCCAACGGTTTGGAGATTTTTCGACGAAAAATCTCGGGCCCCGCCTGCCGGTTGCTCAGCTATAGGGGTCGAGACTGTCGCGCAGGCCGTCGCCCAGGAAGTTGAAGGCCAGCACCACCACCACGATGGGTAGCATCGGGATCGCGGTCCAGGGATAAAGCTCGATGCTGGCCAGGTTCTGGGCGTCGTTCAGCATCACCCCCCAGCTGACAGCGGGCGCCCGCAGGCCAAGCCCCAGGAAGCTGAGCGCGGTCTCGCCTAGGATCATCGCCGGGATCGACAGCGTCGCGCTGGCGATCAGGTGCGACATGAAATTGGGCAGCAGATGCTTGCGGATGACCCGCCCCTTGCCCGCGCCCATCATCTCGGCGGCCCGCACATATTCCTCTTCGCGCAGGGACAGGAACTTGGCCCTCACCGAGCGCGCCAGCCCCGGCCAGTCGAGGATCCCGAGGATCACCGAGATGATGAAGAACACCGCCACCGGCGACCAGTTCGACGGCACCGCTGCCGACAGCGCGAGCCAAAGTGGCAGTTCCGGCAGCGAGCGCAGAATCTCGATCACCCGGTTGATCACCCAGTCCGTCTTGCCGCCCAGATAGCCCGCCAGCGAGCCAAAGAAGATGCCCAGCACGAAGGACACCGAGATGCCGATCAGGCCAACGGTCAGCGACAGCTGTGCGCCATAGAGGATACGGCTGAACACGTCGCGGCCCAGCCGGTCCGAGCCCCACAGGAACAGTGTCGCCCCCTCGGGCGCGCAAAACAGATGGGTGTCGCTCTCGATCAGCCCGGCCAGTTTGTAACTGTCCCCCTCGCAGAAGAAGCGGATGCGCTGCGGGTTCTCGGTATCGGGGACAAAGGTCCACTGAAAGGTCTCCAAATCCGCCTCGGCGGTGATCGGATAGATGAAGGGCCCCAGGAAATCGCCCTCATGCACCCAGCGCACCGCCTGCGGCGGGGCATAGAGGTGATCTGCGTTGCGGTAGTTGGGGGAATAGGGCGCGATGAAGCCCATGAAGGGCAGCAACAGGTAACTCAACAGCAGGAAGATGCCCGAGATCAGACCCAGCTTGTGGGTGCGGAACTTGCGCCAGACCAACAGCCAGTTGGGCGCGTCCAGATCGCGCCGTTCCAGCTGCTGGATCGACTGTTGCGGGTCATAGGGGGCGTCATCGACATAGCGTCCGTCGGGAAGTTGGGTCATGCGTCGCGCCCCTCGTATCGAATGCGCGGGTCGAGCATGACCAGCAGGATATCGGAAATCATCGTCCCGATCAGCGTCAGCAGCGCCACGAACATCAGCACGAAGCCCGACAGGAACATGTCCTGGCTCTTGAGTGCGGTCAGCAGGGTCGGGCCGATGGTTTGCAGCCCCATCACCACCGAGACCAGAACCGAGCCCGACACCATCGAGGGCAGCAGGTTGCCGATATCGGCCACAAACGGGTTGAAGGCGACGCGCAGCGGGTATTTGGCCAGCATCCGGCTGGGCGCCATGCCCTTGGCGATGGCAGTCTCCACATAGGGTTTGCCCAGCTCGTCCAGCATGTTGGCGCGCAGGCGCTGCATCATCGCCGAGGCACCGGCGGTGCCGATGACGATGGTGGGCACGATCAGGTGCACCAGCACCGACTGGATCTTGGCCCAGCTCATAGGTTGCCCTTCAAAGGCCGGGTCCATGAGACCGCCGATGGGGATATCCAGATATTTGCGCCCGTAATAATACAGGATCAGCGCCAACAGGAAGTTCGGCGTCGCCAGACCCAGATAGCCGACAAAGGCCGAGGTATAATCGGCCCAGGTCCGCGCCTTGGCGGCCGCGATCACCCCCAGCGGCAAGGCCGTGGCATAGACAAAGACAATGGCCGCCATGTTCACCAGCACGGTCAGCCACAGGCTGTCGCCGACGATCTCGGAAACGGGCCGATCGAATTCAAAGGACCAGCCGAAATTGCCCTGGATCAGGCCGGAAAACCCGTGCGGGCCGGGCATGAAGCCCATCCAGATCATGTATTGCTGCCAGACGGGCCGGTCGAGCGCGTATTCCTTGCGCAGGAACTCTGCCTTGGCCACACCCGCCGACTGGCCCGAGGCCTTGAGCTCGGCGATCTGGTTGGACAGGTAATCGCCCGGGGGCAGGTTGATGATGGCAAAGACCAGCACCGAGACCACAAGCAGGGTCATCAGCATGGTTCCGAACCGGTAAAATGCGTAGCGCAGGATTGCCATTCCGCCGATCCGTCAGTCTTGAATGAAAAATTCGTCCATCCGGTGCACGCCGAAATGTGCCCCCGGATCCCAGGCCCACATGCCTTTTTTCGGCACGTTGCGCATCCGGGCCGACACCACGATGGGCTGTGGCGCCTCGGCCAGAATGCCGATGCCATAGATCTGGTCGGCATGGATCGCCAGCATCTCGCTCCAGGCGGCGGCGCGGTCCTGATCGTTGTTGGCGCGCTCCCAGTCGTGCAGCAGCTCCATCAGCCGCTGCGCTTCGGGCAGGTCGGGCGCCTCGCCCACCTGACCGGCGGTCTGATAATGCTGTCCCCATTTCGGCCAGGCCAGGAACACCTGATCGGTGGGTGCCAGATAGGCCGGCGAGGTATAGGCCTGGGGCAGGCCATTGTCCCAGCCGAACCAGACCGATGCCATGGTGGTGCCGGCAAAGACCCGGTTGCGCAGGATGTCGCGGTCCAGCGGGCGCATGACCAGCTTGACCCCGATCTCGCGCCAGGTGTCGGTTATGATCTGCAGCGCGTTCTCGACCTCCTGCCGCTCGCCCGCCGTTTCGATCACCAGCTCCATCGGGCGGCCATCGGGCAGCAGGCGGATGCCCGCGCCGTCGCGCTTGTCCAGCCCGACCTCGTCCAGCAGCGCACTGGCCCGGGCGGGGTCATAGGCGGCCCAGGCGTCACGGTGTTCCTGCTTGAAGAAGGGCGAGGCCGGCAGCACCGCCATGGCGCCGGGCTTGGCCAGCTTGAAGTAAAGCGCCCGGTTGATCGCGTCGCGGTCGATTGCCAGCGACAGGGCCCGACGCAGACGGGCATCGCGCAGCAGCGCCCGCCAGACATCATCATTGTGGTTGAGGTTGGGATAGATCGCGATCTGCGAGGCAACGCCGGTCTGCCACAGATAGGTCTTGTATCCGCCATCGGCCTCACCTTTCTTCAGGATCGAGGCATCGCGAAAGTCGAGCCCGCGCCCCTGAAGATCGACCTCGCCCGCGTTCGACTTGGCCGCCACCAGGCCGGGGGCGACGATCTCCATCTCGATGATGTCGATATAGGGCAGCTGCACCCCGCGCGTGTCGATCCGGTGGTAATAGGGATTGCGGACGAAGTTGTGGCGGATCTTCTTGCCTTCGCTGGCGTTGATCCAGGGTTGCAGGGTCGGCAGCTGGGCATTGTCGAACTGGTACATGTTGTCCAGCTTGTTATGCAGCGCGGCCCAGCTCTTGACCCGGTTTTCCTCGACCGCGGCGGCCAGTTGCGCGGTATCGGCGTAATCCTGGTGGAACTGTTTCAGGAAATGCGCCGGTCGATAGATGAAGGGCGGGCGCGCCTGGGCCAGGGATTGCAAGAAATTGGGGTTGGGCTTGTCCCATTCAAACATGACCGTGGTGGCGTCGGGAAAGCTGACCCGGGGCGGCTGGCCTTCGATCAGCAGAAAGTCGGGCGGACCGGCGGGGCTGAGCAGCGGGTTGTTGGCCACATCCTTCCACCAGTATTCGAAATCGGCCGAGGTAAAGGGCGCGCCGTCAGACCATTTGTGCCCCTTGCGCAGGTGCAGGGTAAAGCGACGGTCCTCTTCGACCTCATAGGATTTCAGCAGGTCGGGCACCAGGTTGTAGTTTTCGTCATATCCGACCAGGCGGGCATAGCCATAGACGACCATCTGGCGGATATCCTTGGACCGGGTGATCATGGTGCGCATCACCCCGCCCGGCGTGCCAAACTCGCGGCCCTTGGCCGCGAGATCGACGATCAGCGGTTCCTCGGGGATGCGCTGGTCGATGGGTGGCAGATCGCCCGATTTCACCTCGGCCCCCCAAAAGACGGATTCCTGCAAGGTCGGCACGGTGTCGGCACGCAGCGGCAACACCCCGGCCAGAACCATGGTCAGGGCAAGCGCAAAGGCGCGGCGGGGCAGTTCAAGCATGGCAACGTACCTTGTGTCCTGGCTCCATCTCTACCAGCGAGGGTATCACGGAGTCGGTGAAACGAAAGGCCTCGGCCCAGGTATCGGGCGCACCGGCACCCAGGGCCACAAGCTTCAGATTGATCGGCCGGTCGATATCGGGTTCCGGCTGGGCGGCGATCAACGCCTTGGTATAGGGGTGTTGGGGATTGTGGAACAATGTCTCGGGCGGGGCCTGTTCGACCACCAGCCCCTGACGCATCACCGCCACCTCGTCGGCGATACGCGCCACCACGGCCAGATCGTGGCTGATGAAGAGGTAGGAGAGTTTCAGCCCCTCCTGCAGCTCTTCGAGAAGGGTCAGGATCTGGTCCTGCACCGATACGTCCAGCGCCGAGGTCGGCTCGTCGCAGACGATCATTGCCGGGTCGAGCATCAGCGCGCGCGCCACCGACAGGCGCTGGCGCTGGCCGCCGGAAAACGCATGCGGGTAACGCTTGAGCATATCGGCGTTCAGCCCGACCCTTTCCAGCGCTTCTGTCGCCTTGTCGCGTTGCTCGGCGCGGGTGCCGATCCGGTGGATTTCCAGCGGCTCGGTCATCGCGTCCTGGATGCGCATGCGCGGGCTGAGCGAGCTGTAAGGGTCCTGAAACACCATCTGCGCCTGACGCTGGAACGCGGTGCGCTGGGCGCGGGTCATGTCGTGCACGGTCAGCGGCGCGTCGCCGGGGGCGGCGCGGAACAGCACCTGGCCGCCGGGATCGGGCGGTTCCGCCCCCAGCGCGATCCGCGCGGCCGTTGTCTTGCCCGATCCGCTCTCGCCGACGATGGCCAGCGTCTTGCCGCGCGCCAGCCGGAAATCGACGCCCCGACAGGCATAGATCTGCTTGTGAGGCTGCCAGCCCCGGCCCGAGCGCATGGTATAGGTCTTGGACACATCCTTCATTTCCAGGATCAGATCGTCCTGAGGCATCGGCAGCCCGACCGCCTGGGTATCGGGGATTTCGGGTGCGGCATCGAACAGCTGCCGTGTATAGGGATGCGCCGGGTCCTTGAGCATGGCAACGGCAGAGCCGCTTTCCATCACCCGGCCCTTGTGCATCACCACCACCTGTTCGGCCATGTTGGCCACCACCCCCAGATCGTGGGTCACCAGGATCAGCGCCATGCCGGTTTCGCGCTGCAACTCCTTGATCAGGCCCAGAACCTGGGCCTGGGTGGTCACATCCAGCGCCGTTGTCGGCTCGTCCGCGATCAGCAGGTCGGGCTTGGCCACCATCGCCATGGCGATCATTGCCCGCTGCCGCATGCCCCCCGACATTTCGAACGGATAGGAGTTATAGGCGCGTTCCGGGTCGGGAAATCCCACCCTTTCGAACTGTTCCAGCACGGTCTTGCGGGCCTCGCGCTCGCTGGCGCCGCGATGCAGCCACAGCACCTCGCTGACCTGATTGCCGATCCGGTGCAGCGGTGAAAGCGAACGCATCGGCTCCTGAAAGATCATCGAGATGCGGTTGCCCCGGATCGCGCGCAACTGCCGTTCGCCAAGCTGGTTCAGGGTCAGCGGCCCGTCCTGGCCGTTCAGGGTGATGCGGCCGGTGCGGATTTGCGCCGCCTTGGGCAGGATGCGCAGCACGGCCCGGCAGGTGACGGTCTTGCCCGAGCCGGATTCGCCCACCAGCGCCAATGTCTGCCCCGGCATCACCTCGAAACTGACGTCGCGCACCACGGCGTCGCCCCGGCCAAAGCCGATGCTGAGGTTTTCGACAGACAACAAAGGGGTCATTCAGGCGTCCCACCCGACTGGCCAGAAAACGACATGATCCTATCAATACCCCCAAAGGTCTTTCTTGTTTTGATGGCACTTTCGCGCGCCGGGCGGCGGTTCGTCAAACCTCAATTTCGCAAAGATGACCGGGAAATGGCGATATTGCCGGTCAGGCGGCTGTCAAAGCGGCGCGGAATTTGGCATGAGGGGCAAAAGCGGCAGCCCCTCGGGGCCCGCGCGGATGAGGGAGATGCAGATCATGAGCCAACCAGAGCAGAGCCGTCTTGACCTGTTCATCGACCGGATGGTGTCGCAGCGCGCCTGTCTGGAGCATGCCATCGCGCAGACCGCGGGCCTGAGCGGGCCGGTCTATGAACTGGGCCTGGGCAACGGGCGCACCTATCATCACCTGCGCCAGCATGTGCAGGGGCGCGAAATCTATGTGTTCGAACGCGCGGTGGCCTCGCATCCCGATTCGACCCCGCCCGAGGCACAGCTGATCCTGGGTGATATCCGCGAGACCCTGCCGGCGACGCTGGAGCGGTTCGGCGCCACCGCCAGCCTGGTCCATGCCGATCTGGGTGGCCATAACCGGGAAAAGAACGATCGTTTCGCCCGCCTGATTTCGCCCCTGATCGAACCGCATCTGGCGCAGGGCGGGCTGATGGTGTCGAGTGACCGGATGTATTTCGAGGGGCTCGAGGAACTGCCGCTGCCCCCCGGCGCGGTCGTGGGGCGCTGCTTCATCTACCGGCGCGGATGACGCCCGGGTGATGTGCCGCAGGGTCACCGCCGCGAACGGCTAGGCGCGCGGCGCGGTTGCGGCCTAAGTTTGGCCCGAAGCTGCACCAGAGGATCCCGTCATGCTGTTTTACGACTGTTCCACCGCGCCCAACCCGCGTCGCGCCCGCATGTTCATCGCCGAGAAGGGGGTGGAGGTCGAGAGCCGCGATATCTCGATCGCGAAGGGGGAACAGTTGCAGCCAGCGTTCCGGGCCGTGAACTCGCGCGCGACGATCCCTGTGCTGGTGACCGACGAGGGCACGGTGCTGACCGAGAACCTCGGGATCGCCGCCTATCTCGAGGCGCGCTTTCCCGAACCGCCGCTGATGGGGCGCAGCGCCGATGAAAAGGGGCTGGTGCTGATGTGGAACGCCATCGCCGAACAGCAGGGCGGCGCGCCGGTGGCCGACGCGCTGCGCAACGGGCATCCGGCATTCAAGGATCGCGCTATCCCGGGCCCGGCCAACCATGCCCAGATCCCGGAACTGGCGCAACGCGGGGTGGCGCGAGTGGCGCAGTTCTTCGACCTGCTCGAGGAGAGGCTGAACGAGAGCCCGTTCATCGCCTGCGATCATTTCACGTTGGCTGATATCTCGACCTTCGTGTTTGTGGATTTTGCCCGGGTGATCAAGATGCGGGTGCCCGAGGGCAATACCGCGACCCGCGCCTGGTACGAGGCCATCAAGGCCCGCCCCAGCGCCCAGATCTAAGAGATCCGTCTCGGCGGGAGCCGGAAAACACGTGTTTTCCGGGCCGTTTTCCGTGACGGAAAACGGCGCCTGCCAAGCGGTCTGGTCCCCCTTTTTTGCCGGAAGGCAAGTCGCAAGCAGTACTGTACATAAATGTCTAGACAGCTGCCCGACCCCGCACTAGCCTGAGGCGAGGAGCAAGGGAGGGTCGCATGAAATCCCATTACCGCGTTGTCGTCATCGGAGGCGGCGTTGTCGGCGCCTCGGTTCTCTATCACCTGGCCAAGTTCGGCTGGACCGATGTGGTGATGCTCGAGCGGCGCAGGCTGGCATCGGGATCATCCTGGCACGCGGCGGGTGGCATTCATGCGCTGAACGCCGATCCCAACATGGCGGCCTTGCAGGCCTATACCATCGATTTGCTGTCCGAGATCGAGAAGGAATCGGGTCAGAACATCGGGCTGCACATGACCGGCGGTCTGACGCTGGCGGGCACGCCCGAACGCTGGGAATGGTTGCAGGCGAACTATCGCATCTTCCAGTCCATCGGCATCGACGATTGCGAACTGCTGACGCCGCAAGAGGCGCAGCGCCGATGCCCCATCATGTCGACCGATGGCGTTCTGGGCGCGATGTGGGCCGACCGCGAAGGTTACATCGACACCACCGGAACGGTGCAGGCCTATGCCACCGCCGCCCGCAAGCGCGGCGCCGAGTATTACGAGGACACCAAGGTCGAACAGCTGATCCAGACCGCTGACGGTTGGCAGGTGGTCACAGACAAGGGCACGATCACCTGCGAACATGTGGTCAATGCCGCCGGTCTCTGGGCCAAGCAGGTGGGCCGCATGGCGGGGGTCGAACTGCCGGTGTCGCCGCTGAAACACCATTATCTGATCACCGATACGGTGCCCGAGGTGGCGGCAGCGGAATTCGAGATGCCGATGACCGTCGATCTCGAAGGCTTCACCTATATGCGGCAGGACCAGAAGGGCATCCTGGTCGGCATCTACGAGATCAACCATGAACATTGGGCGATGGACGGCGCCCCGTGGAACTATGGCGAAGAGCTGTTCCAGGAACAGCTCGACCGGATCGAGAACGAGCTGATGCTGGGCTTTGCCCGCTATCCCTCGATCCAGGACGTCGGCATCAAGACCTGGGTCAACGGCGCCTTCACCTTTTCGCCCGATGGCAACCCGCTGGTCGGCCCGGTGCCGGGCAAGCGCGGCTATTGGTCGGCCTGTGCGGTCATGGCGGGCTTTCTCCAGGGCGGCGGCGTTGGCAAGACGCTGGCCGAATGGATGATCCATGGCGAGCCCGAGGCGGACGCCTGGTCGATGGATGTGGCGCGTTACGGCGACTATGCCCAGAACAAGCGCTACATTCGGGAAACCACCGGCCAGTTCTATTCGCGCCGTTTCGTGATGTCCTACCCGAACGAGCAGCTTCCAGCGGGTCGCCCGCTGAAAATGGCCCCGGCGCATGACGCGATGACGGCCGCGGGCTGCCGGTGGGGTGTCAGCTGGGATCTCGAAGTGCCGCTCTACTTTGCGCCCTCCGAGGATTTCGTCGAGAACCTGACGCTGAAACGCTCGAACGCGCATCCGATCGTGGCCGAGGAATGCCGGGTGATCCGCGAGGGTGTGGGCCTGTTGGACATCACCGGTTTTTCCCGGTTCGAGGTCTCGGGGCCTAACGCCGAAGCCTGGCTGGACAAGCTTTTTGCCACCAAACTGCCCGCGCCGGGCCGCGCGCGCCTTGCCGTGATGCTCAGCGAGACGGGCCGCCTCAAGGGCGACCTGACCCTGCTCAATTGGGGCGACGGGACATGGTGGATCATGGGGTCCTACTATCTGCGGGCCTGGCACATGCGCTGGTTCAACGACCATCTCGACGATGGGGTGTCGGTCCGTGATCTGGGCGAAGAGATCTGCGGTTTCGGCCTTGTTGGCCCCAAATCCCGCACGGTGATCGAGAAACTGGCAGAACAGGATATCTCGGAGCTGAAATTCATGGGCTGCGGCAGCTTTGACATCGGTCTGGTGCGCGCCCGCGTCGCCCGCATGTCGGTCACCGGCGAGATGGGATACGAGATCAACTGCCGCTATGGCGACCATATCGCGCTGCGCCGGATGCTGCTGGAGGCCGGGGCGGGCGAGGACATTTGCGAGGTGGGTTTCAACGCCCTGCTCTCGACCCGGATCGAAAAGAGCTTTGGCATCTGGTCGGCGGAGTTCACCCAGGACCGCACCCCCGGCATGACCGCGATGGACCGCTGGATCGCCTGGGACAAGGGCGATTTCATCGGTCGCGACGCCGCCATCGCCGAGCGTGACGGCAACGGCCCCGCCCGGGTGCAGGTGACGCTGGAGGTCGATGCGGCGGATGCCGATGCCTCGGGCTATGAACCGGTCTGGGCGGATGGGGTTCAGATCGGATTTGTGACCTCGGGCGCCTATGGCCATTACACCGGCAAGTCTTTGGCGATGGCGCTGGTGGACCGCGACAGGGCGCATCCGGGCACGTCGGTCAGCGTGCATGTCGTCGGTGTCGAACGGCCCGCCACCATCATCGCGCCTTCGCCCTATGATCCCGATGGTAAGGCAATGCGCGGATGAGCGCGGGGCGGCGGGGCAGGCGGGCACGAACCGAGGCTCCGGCGTCGGCACGCAAGGTCGACTATCGCAACCTGCGCAACCCGTTCCCGCCGATGGCGGCCTTCTCCGAGGATCGGATCGAGGCGCTGCACGAGGCGTCGCTGAGTGTTCTCGAAGAGCTCGGGATCAAGGTGCTGCACCCCGGCGCACGCGACCTCTACCGGCAGGGCGGCGCGCGCATTGATGGCGAGATGGTGCATATCGGCCGCGAGATGGTCGAGGCGGCGCTGGCCAGCGCGCCGAAATCTATCCGCATGCGTGGCGCCGTGCCCGACCGCGACGTGGTGCTGGAACTGGGAAGGATGGCGTTTCAGCCCGGCGCCGGGTGCCCCCATGCCACCGACCTGGCGCGGGGCCGCCGCCCCGGCACTATCGCCGATTTCCGCGAACTGGTGCAGATCACCCAGAGTTTTGACGTGCTGCACATGGTGCCGCCACTGGTCGAGGCGCAGGACGTGCCGATGCACCTGCGCCACATGGCGATGACCGAGGTCGAGCTGACCCAGTCCGACAAGGTGCCTTTCCTCTATTCTCGCGGCACGCCGCAGGTGATGGACGGGTTCGAAATGATCCGCGACTTTCGCGGTCTGTCGGATGCCGAATTTCGGGCGCAAAGCTGGTGCTACACGATCATCAACACCAACTCGCCGCGCACCATCGACATGCCCATGGCGCAGGGGCTGATCGACTTTGCCCGGCATGGCCAGATGGCGATCATTACCCCCTTTACCCTGATGGGCGCGATGGCGCCGGTGACGGTGGCGGGCGCCATGACGCTCAGCCATGCCGAGGCGCTGGCGGCGATCACGCTCAGCCAGCTGGCGCAGCCCGGTGCACCGGTCTGCTATGGCACCTTCACCAGCAATGTGGACATGAAATCGGGCGCACCCGCCTTTGGCACGCCGGAACATTTCACCGCCTCGCTGGTGGCTGGGCAACTGGCGCGGCGCATCGGCCTGCCCTGGCGCTGCGCCGGGGGAAGTGCCGCCAATATCAACGACGCCCAGGCCGCGAACGAGACGCAGTTCGGCCTTTGGGGCTGTCTCCTGGCCGGGGCCACGGTGACGATCCACGCGGCAGGCTGGCTCGAAGGCGGGCTGACCGTCTCATACGAAAAGATCATCACCGATCTGGAGGTGCTGCAAATGGTGGCCGAGCTGTGCGCGGGTACCCCGGCGACCGATGCCGATATCGCGCTCGATGCCCTGCGCGAGGTGCCGCCGATGGGCCACTTCTTTGGCGCCGCACACACGATGGCGCGCTATCAGACCCAGTTCTATGAACCGCTGGTGGGCGACTGGTCGAACTTCGGCCAGTGGAGCGAGCGCGGGGCGGTCGATGCCAATCATCGCGCCACTGGCATCTGGCGCGGGATCGTGGATAATTTCGAACCACCGCCCATGGACCCGGACCGGGTCGCGGCGCTGCAAGACTTCATCGCGCGCCGAACCGCCGAAGGGGGCGCCCCACCCGAAAGCTGAGGAGACCCGCCATGGGCAGCAAACCGATCCTGCATCGCGACGATCCCAGCGCCGAGCCGCTGGTGGGCAATATCAAGGTGACCCGCGACGACTGGCTGAACGTGGCGATGGATGTCCTGGTGTCCGACGGGGTCGAACAGGTCAAGGTGATGAATCTGGCCGAGCGGATGGCTGTGTCGCGCTCCTCGTTCTACTGGTATTTCAAGTCGCGCCAGGACCTGCTGGACGCGCTGCTGGCGAAATGGCAGGCGACCAACACCGCCGGCCTGATCGCCCAGACCGAATTGCCAGCCCAGACCATCACCGGGGCTGTCTGCAACCTGTTTCACTGTGTGGTCGATCCGGCGCTGTTTGACACCGCGTTGGATTTTGCGGTGCGCGACTGGGCGCGCCGCTCGGGCAAGGTGCGCCGGTTGCTGGATCTGTCTGACAGTCGGCGGCTCGAGGCGCTGACCGCCATGTTCCTGCGCTATGACTACAGCCAGATCGAGGCCGAGACCCGCGCCCGCGTCCTTTATTACATGCAGATCGGCTATGACCTGGCGCAGATGAACGAGCCGATCGACCAGCGGCTGTCCTTTGTGCGGCACTATCTGTTTGTCTTTACCGGCGTGCAGGCCCGTGACGAAGAGGTCGCCGCCTTCAGTGCATTCGCTCGCGGTTTCTGGGAGGGACGACGACCATGAACAGCCCCGACGCAATCATCATCGGCACAGGCGTGATCGGCGCTGCGATCGCATTCGAGATGGCCAAGGCAGGCTGGAAGACCTTGTCGCTGGATCGCAATGCGCAGGTTGGTCACGGCTCGACAGCCGGTTCCTGTGCCATCATCCGCATGCATTATTCCACCTTCGAGGGCACGGCCCTTGCCTGGGAGGGGTACCACTATTGGCGCGATTGGGCCGACTATCTGGGTCTGCCCGAGGGGGCAGATCTGGCCCGTTTCCGCCAGACCGGCTGCCTGGTGATGAAGACCGTGGCCAATGATCAGATGGTCAAGCATATCCGCTGTTCGGCCGAACTGGGCATCCCGTTCGAGGAATGGAGCGCCGAAGAGGTTCTGGCGCGGCTGCCGATCTATGCGCTCGACAGCTATGCGCCTGCCCGGCGGCTTGAGGATCCGGAATTCGGCAAACCCAACGGGGGGCGGATGGGTGGCGCGGTGTTCTGGCCCAATGGCGGCTATGTCACCGACCCGGCGCTGAGCGCGCAGAACCTGATGGACGCCGCGCGCCTGCATGGCGCGGCCCTGCGCAACCGTGCCGAGGTGGTGGAGATTCTGCAGGCGGGGGGACGGGTGGCCGGGGTAAGGCTGGCCAGCGGCGAGGAGATTCACGCCCCGGTCGTGATCAACGTGGCGGGGCCGGGCTCGGCCATCGTCAACCGTATGGCGGGGGTGACCGGCGACATGACCATCCAGACCCGCCCGCTGCGGCAAGAGGTGGTGCATGTCCCCGCGCCCGAAGGGTTCGATTTCGAGACGCAGGGCACCATCGTCTCGGACAGCGATATCGCCTGCTATTGTCGGCCGGAACAGGGCAATCACATCCTGATCGGGTCAGAGGACCCCGCTTGTGATCCGCACCAGTGGTGCAAGGATGATCTGGATTTTGACCGCAACTTCACCGATCAGTGGACCACCCAGGCGATGCGCTATGCCCAGCGGGTGCCCAGCCTGGGCATCCCCTCGCGGATGCGCGGCGTGGTGGATCTCTACGATGCCTCGACCGACTGGATCCCGATCTATGACAGGTCGTCTTTGCCCGGGTTCTACATGGCCTGCGGCACCAGCGGCAACCAGTACAAGAATGCCCCGATCGCGGGCAAGATGATGGCCGCGCTGGTGCGCTATTGCGAAGAGGGCGGCGATCACGATACCGCCCCGCTCGAGTTCGAACTGCCCTATATCGGGCGCCGGATCGACGTCGGCTTTTACTCGCGCAAACGGCCGGTCAACCAGGAAAGCAGCTTCTCAGTTCTGGGATAGCGCTGCCAGACGGCGCGCCTGCGGCGCAAGACGATGTCTCGTCGTCGTTCCTCCTCCTCCGCGCGTGGGGAGAGGTGATGATCCTGCGATGGTTCGGTGGGGATGAGAGGGCAGATGCCTCCGGCGGGAGTATTTCGGACCAGAAAGAAGCGGGAACGGTGCTGCTTCTTTCTGGTTTCAAATACTCATTGCGACTGTGTGGCTAGCGCAGGGGCGTTGAGTCAGCCCCTGTCCAGGCGGCTGGCGATCTCAGCCCTTATCCGCCCGGCGGCCTCGGCCCGCACCGGGCCATAGCCGCGAATTTCGCCCGTCAGGGTCAGGACGGATTGCCAGTCGGCCTCGTTTGTTGCGGTGCAGTCCTGTTGCATCCGGTCGAGCAGGGCGAGATACCAGGCCAGCGTTTCGCGATGCAGGCGGGCCTCGGAATGGTAGCCGAACGGGTTGAGCGCGGTGCCGCGCAGCGGTTTGGCGCGGGCAAGCAGGCTGAGGACAGGGCGCAGCCATGGACCGAAGCCCCGTTTCACGGGCCGTCCGCGCGCGTCCTTGCGATGCGCCAGCAGGGGTGGGGCGAGGTGGTAGGTGAGTTTGACGTCACCCTCGAACTGGGCTTGCAGGTCCTGCTGGAAGTGGTCTGCGGTCATCAGCCGGGCGACTTCGTATTCGTCCTTGCTCGCCATGAAGCGGAAGAGGTTGCGCGCGGCCTCGGCAATCAGCGCCTCTGAGGCCTCCGGCAGGGCCTGGCGCAATGCGGCGATGCGGTTGGTGAACCGCGTGGCATAGGCGGCATTCTGGTAGTCGGTCAGGAACGCTGCCCGGCGAGCGAGCATCTGGTCGAGGGTTTCCTCTGCCTCCGGGGAGGCGCTTTCGACATCGAGCCGCGCGGGATCGGCGGCAAGCGCCCGACCCGCTGCAAAGGCGAGGCGGTTCTTTTCCACTGCCACGCCATTGAGCAGGATCGCCTGTGCCAGCGCGCTGCGGCTGACCGGCACCAGCCCCTGCTGCCAGGCATAGCCCAGCATCATCACATTGGCGAAGACCGCGTCACCCAGCAGCTGTTCGGCGGTCTGGTTGGCGTCGAAACCGCTGACATTTTCTGTCCCGACCACAGCGCGGATCGCCGCCTCGCGCGTGTCGATCTTCAACTGTGCGTCGCGATGCAGCACCAGATCGCCGGTCGGCATCTCGGCCCGGTTCAGCACCACCTTTGTGCCGTTGCGATAGTGGGCGGAGGCCTTGGGCGCGGAGCTCACCACCATGTCACAGCCGATCACCGCATCCGCGCCGCCGGTGTCGATGCGCACCTGATGCAGAGTGTCGGGCTTGGCGCCGAGGCGAATGTAGCTGAGAACAGTGCCGAATTTCTGCGCGAAGCCAGTGAAATCCAGGACCGAAGCGCCCAGCCCCTCGAGATGGGCGGCCATGGTGATCAGCGCGCCCACGGTGACGACGCCAGTGCCGCCGACCCCGGTGACCAGCAGGTCAAAGGGATCGGACAGCGCGGGCAGGGTGGGTTCGGGCAGGCCGCTCTCCAACTGGTCCAGCTCCAGTGTGATCGTGCGCTTGCGCCGGGTCGCGCCCTCGACGGTGACGAAGCTGGGGCAGAACCCGTTCAGGCAGGAGAAATCCTTGTTGCACGAACTCAGGTTGATCTTGCGCTTGCGCCCGAGCGGGGTCTCGCGCGGCTCGACGCTGAGGCAGTTGGAGGCGACCGAACAGTCGCCGCAGCCCTCGCAGACCAGATCGTTGATCCAGGCAAAGCGCTTGGGGTCCTCGATCTTGCCGCGCTTGCGGCGGCGGCGCTTTTCGGTGGCGCAGGTCTGTTCATAGATCAGGACGGTGACGCCCTTGATCTCGCGCAGTTCCTTTTGCACCACCATCAGCTCGGCCCGGTCGTGGAACGTGGTGCCAGCGGGGAAATCGGCGCGCGCGAATTTTTCGATGTCGTCCGAGATCAGCGCGATGCGTTGAACCCCTTCGGCGCGGCAGGTCTGGGCGATACCCGAGACGCTGACCGGCCCGTCGACCGGCTGGCCGCCGGTCATCGCCACCGCGTCGTTATAGAGGATCTTGTAGGTGATATTGGTGCCTGCGGCGACCGCCTGACGGATGGCGAGAGAGCCCGAGTGGTACCAGGTGCCTTCGCCCAGGTTCTGGAAGATATGTTTGCCGCCGTTGAACTTGCTGGCCACCACATGCGGCACGCCCTCGCCGCCCATCTGGGCATATCCGTCGGTGTCGCGGTTCATCCAGCTGGCCATGACATGACAGCCGATGCCGCTGTTGGCGCGCGAGCCTTCGGGCACCTTGGTCGAGGTGTTGTGCGGGCAGCCCGAGCAGAAATAGGGGGTGCGGGTGGCGCCCGGCACCGCGATCACGGGGGGTGGCGTTTCGGTCAACGCGCGGGCGCGGGCGGGCAGGTTTTCGTCGGGAAAGAACGCATCCAGGCGTGCGGCCACCACGGGGGCCAGCATCAGCGGACTCAACTCTCCGGTCCATGGGATCAGCGGCTCGCCCTGTTCGTCGTATTTGCCGACCATCCGGTGCGGTTTGTCACCGGGCCAGTCATAGAAATACTCCTTGAACTGGCTTTCGATGATGCCGCGTTTTTCCTCGACCACCAGCACCTCTTGTTTGCCGCGCACAAAACGCAGGGCGTTGCGGCGGGCCAGCGGCCAGACGATGCCGACCTTGTAGATGTCGATGCCAAGCGCGCGGCACTTGGCCTCGTCCAGACCCAAGAGGCGCAGCGCCTCCATCAGGTCGAGATGCCCCTTGCCGGTGGTGACGAAACCAAACCGGGCGTTGGGCAGGTCATAGATGCGCCGGTCGATCGGGTTTTCCTCGGCAAAGGCGCGCACGGCGCGCAGCTTGGCCTGAATGCGGGTCTCGATCTCGGGGCTGGGCAGATCGGCGCGGCGCACATGCAGGCCGCCGGCGGGCAGGTCGATCTGGGGCAGGGTGAACTGGCGGTCCGGGCGCAGCTCGACCGAGCGGCCGCTTTCCACCGTTTCGCTGATCGCCTTGAACCCGACCCAGGTGCCCGAGAAGCGCGACAGCGCCAGGCCGTATTCGCCGTATTCAAGGTATTCCTCGACCGAGGCGGGGTTCAGCGTCGGCATGAACCAGGCCATGAAGGCCACGTCCGACTGGTGCGGCATCGAGCTGGAGACACAGCCATGGTCGTCGCCCGCCACCACCAGCACGCCGCCCTTGGGCGCGCTGCCATAGGCGTTGCCGTGTTTCAGCGCATCGCCCGAGCGATCCACCCCGGGGCCCTTGCCGTACCACATCGAGAATATGCCCTCGTGCTGGCAATCGGGGTCCAGCACCGCCTGTTGCGCGCCCAGCACCGCGGTGGCGCCCAGATCCTCGTTTACCGCGGGCATGAAGGTGATGCGGTCCTGCTCCAGCCGTGTCTTGGCGCGCCACATCTCCAGATCCAGCCCGCCCAGCGGCGAGCCGCGATAACCCGAGACGAAGCCTGCGGTGTTCAACCCGGCGGCACGGTCGCGGCGGGCCTGATCCATCATGATCCGCACCAGCGCCTGGGTGCCGGTCAGGAACACGCGGCCGGTGGTCTGGTTGTAGCGGTCCTCCAGCGCATAGCTGCGCAGGGCGGGGGCGGGGTGGGTCATCTGGGCTTCCTGATCGCGGTGGCTGAAGGTGTTGCGCGAAAGGATAATCCGGGTTGAGTGGAAATCGGTGCCAGAAACTCCGGGTTTGCCGGGGTCTACCGGATGAATTATTCATCAAGGGACAATGATGTGAAAGAACAGACCGAATCCATGCAATTAGATGACCGTGACCGCCGAATCCTGACCCTGCTTCAGCAGGACAGCCGTATCTCGAATGCCGATCTGGCCGAGGCGGTGGGCATGTCTGCCTCGGCGCTGTGGCGCCGGGTGCGCGCGTTTGAAGAGGCGGGGGTGATCACCCGCTATGGCGCGGTGGTCGATCCGGGGGCGATGGGGCTCGATTTCGAGGCCATCGTGCACGTGCATCTGACCCGTCACGATCCGGACGGGATCGTTGCCTTCATCCGCGCCATCGAGACCGCGCCCGAGGTGCAGGAGTGTTATGCCACCACCGGACAGGCCGATTATCACCTGCGGGTGCTTTGCCCGGATCTGGCGGCCTATAACATCTTTCTGGAACGCTTCCTGTTTCGCCTGCCAGCGGTGGCCAGCGCTCAGACCAACGTTGTCTTGCGGACGATCAAACGCAACCGCCCGGTCACGATCTGAACGCCGGGTGTTTCCGGTGCGAGAACAGATTTGGGAAATATTCAAAATTGGAGTATGATTAACCTGTTTTAGAACCTGAACCCGGCCAGATCATTGATTTTTCTTGAGGGGTACCTGGCCCGGGCGCGACTATAGTTAATTATGTCGTCTGTACGACACCCGTTGGGGGGCGGAGGCTGTCATGGTGAAGGCCCGATTATTTTTGTGTGTCCGCTCGGTATGTACCGCGGCGCTGCTCATGACCACATCACTTGCTGCTCCGGCGCTGGCCGAGACCGATCCTCTCGATGCGCCGATGCAGGAGATTACACTGGGTCCGGATGACACCATCCGCGGTATCGTCGGCCAGTACCTGCGCGATCCCGATCTGTGGCCCGCGATCCTTGCACTCAACAACATCGCCTCGCCCGCCGCGCTGCAACCGGGAACCGTCTTGCGGCTGCCGGTGCAGCAGGTCTTTGCCGCCGATGCGGCGCTGGTCTCGTCGCTAAGCGCGATCCAGAAGGCCAATGCCGAGGGCGCACGCATCTTTGCGCCCACCCAGATCGGCGAGGCGATCCGCAACCGCGACGAGGCGGTGCAGAAACGCGAGGTCGGCGATTGGCGGCAGGTGGTGGGCTTTGCCGGGGTGGCCACCGATATCGCGCATGAAGCGCTGGAACTGTCGCTGACCCAGCGCGACCGCTCGGCAGAGGCCGTGGTCTCGGACGTGCAAGGCGATGTCGAGGGGCGCGCGCCGGTCGAACCCAGCTGGTCGGACCGTCAGCTGAACGACATTCTGGTCGAGTTCGAACGGGTGCGGACGCTGTCGGCCAGCACCACCCAGATCACCTTTCGCGATCTCAGCCGGTTGCGGCTGAACCCAAATTCCAACGCCACCATCCAGCGGATGCGCTCGGACCCGCTGACGGGCGGCGAGGTGACCAAGGTCAGCCTTGCCGAGGGCGACTTCTATGCGCTGCTCAACCAGTTGTCGGAAAAGACCACCTTTGAGATCGAGGTGCCGGGGATCGAGACCACCACAAATTCGGCCGATTTCTGGATCAAGAACGACACGACCGGTGCGCGCTTTGTGAATTACGACCAGCCCGGGCTGGAGATCGAGGAAAACGGTCGCAAGATCGACGTCGGCCAGGGCGAGGGCGTGGTAATCACCGGGGCGGGCGCGCAGCGGGTCACCGTGCTCAACAGCCCGCGGCTGAGCGCGCCGGCACTGGGCGAGATCCTCTATACCCGCACCGCCGATCTGGCCTGGGATATGTTCGAGGGCGCCGAGGCCTATTGGCTTGAGGTTGCCGCCGATCCCGGCTTCAACCAGATGCAGGTGTCCGAATGGGGTATCCGCGACACCGGGCTGCAGGTCGAACTGCCGCCAGCGCGCTATCACTGGCGGGTGGCCGCGCTTGACCGGCTGGGCCTGCCCGGCGCCTGGAGCACGGCACAGGAATTCACCATCCGGCTGGATGACACGCCGCCCTTCCTGACGGTGCTGTCTCCGGCACCGGATACCATCGTGACCACGCCCGAGATCGAGGTTCTGGGCGCCACCGAACTGGACGCGGCGCTGATCCTGAACGGGGTGGCGCTGGAGCAGGGTGCGGATGGCAGTTTTGTCACCCGGGTGGCGCTGGTGCCGGGACGCAACATGATCAGCGTGCTGGCCACCGATCCCGCCGGCAACAACAGCCGCCGCGATCAGGCGGTGATCTATCGCCCGGCGGCGGCGATCGAGATTTCCCTGTCTCAGGGCATGCCGCGCGTCGACGAGGCGCTGGCGACGCGCTCGGCGCAGCTTTCCGTCACCGCCAACAGCACCGCCGAACCGGGCGCGCCTGTCGTGGTGCGCAACGCCGCCGGGGCCATTGCCTTGCGGGCCGAGGTGGCCCCGGGCGGCGCGATCAGCTTTACCGTGCCGGTCGATGCCGCGCCACGCAGCTACCGGATCGAGGTGCTGGCACCTGATGGTTCGGTCGAGGGTGCGCTGGAGTTTCAGGCGCTGCGCGATGAACTAGCACCCGAGCTGACGCTGGACCTGCCGCCGCCGCGCGCCACCGCCGAGACGGCGCTGGCCCTGTCGGGGTTGGCCGAGGATGCGGTAAGGCTGGAGTTGAACGGCTCAGACCTGCCGCTGGTCGAAGGCCGGTTCGACCTGTCGGTCACCCTGTCGCCGGGCGTCAACACCTTTGACCTGGTGGCAACCGATGCGGTCGGCAACGTGACCGCGAAACGGCTGGAAACCCTGCTGGACATCGACCCTCCCGAGATTGCCTCGGTGGTGCTGAACCGGCCTCAGGGCGATGGCGGTCCGATCGAAATCGAGGCCCTGGCAAGCGACGCCTCGGGCCTGCGCCAGGCAGCACCTTTCCTGATCAGGATCGGGGCCGAGGAGGTCGAGGGCTTCCTGCGGTGCGACAGCACTAATGGCATCTGCCGGGTCTCGCTGCCGCCGCAGGACGGCGCGCTCGAACTGGTGGAACTGATGATCGAGGATTACGCGGGCAACGCTGCGTTTGAATGAGTGAACAGCCGGTTTGGGGGCGCCGGATCGGCTATGGAGGAACGGAATATGGCTTTGGCACGGAACTGGACAGCGGCGACGCTGGCTGTGGCCTTGTTGGCAATCGGCTCCGGAACCGGCGCGCAGACCGTCGCGGACGAGGGTCTGTTGGTGGTCTATGGTCCGCAGGCGCCCAGCCGCGAAGGGGATACCGACCGTCGCGAACAGGTGTTCTTTTCGGTGCCCGCCTCTCTTGCAGAGCGGGTCTATGTGCGCGTCTTCGACCCGGAAACCGGCGGTGAGGGCGATTTCACCTATGGCGGGTCGGCCGATTCCGAAACCACGTTCCGCCTGTTCGGGGGGGATGGCGCCTATAGCGATGCCGATCGGCCCGAGCCGGTGGCGGACGGCGCCCGCGAACCGCGCCTGATCCCCTATGACCCGGTCACCCAGCCCGGTAAGATGATCCGCGAACAGGTCTGGGGGCATGATCTTGCGACCGACGGGCGCTGGGTCTCGCTGGCCGCCGTGCGGGCGCGTCAGGGCGAGATCGTGGGCGATCGCGCCTATTTCCGTATCGACGTGCAGGGCAGCCGTGGCAATGACGGCAACGGCTATTCGCTGGGTGTCAGCCTTGCGCGCGACCGCGACCGGGCACCCGAGGGGCTGGAGATGTTCTCTTATCAGCCCACCGTGCGCTGGTCGGCGGGCAAGCCCGCGACCCGGGTGGATTTCACCAGGACCGCGCCCGGCCCGCTGACGGTGCAGAGCTTTGACGGGGCCAATGGTGAACTGGCGCTGATCACCGATTACCGTGATCTGGGCCTGCGCATCTCGGGGCAGGATTTCTGGACCTCGGATGAGGTCGCCACCGACGAAACCAATCTGGCGATCAGCCTGCTGGGCGGGTTCGAGACCCCCAATGACGTGACGCTTGCGGTGTTCGACGCCGAGGGCAATCCGGTGCCCCTGAGCATGCCGCCTTATCGCGCGGTCGTGCCGCCGCGTCCGGTGGCACGGGGCACCGGCCAGCCGCTGGCCGATTGCCGCTCGGTCGCATTTGATGCCAGCGGTTCGACCGGGCGTACCCCGCTTTCCTATTTGTGGGAGTTCGACGACGGCGCCCGCTCCACCGATCCGGTGGTGGCGCATCGCTATTCCGAGCCGGGGCGCTATACCGCGCGGCTCAGCCTGCTGGAACCGGGCAGCCGTCCGGGGCGCGGTGATCGGATCGAGGTTCCGGTGCATGTGCGCAACGCCCCTGCCGCGGTGGCGGGCAGCGATATCGTGGTGGCACCGGGCCAGGTGGTCGACTTCGACGGCTCCGCCTCGCAACCCTCGGACAGCCCGATCACCGGGTATCGCTGGACCTTTGGCGATGGCGGTGCGGCTCAGGGCCCGCGCGCCCAGCATGTCTATGACCAGCCGGGCCAGTATCGCGCCGTGCTGCGGGTCCAGGACGATGCGGTGCATCCCTGTAACTTCGGCACTGCCGTGCGCCGGGTCGTGGTGAACTTTGCCCCCGTGGCCGAGGCAGGCACCGATCAGAGCGCGATTGTCGGCCAGGCGGTGACCCTGTCGGGCGCGGCCAGCTACGATGTGGACGGCGCGATCCTCGATTACCGCTGGAGCATGGGCGACGGCACCGTGCTGAGCGGCGAGACGGTGACCCACCGCTATGAACAGTCGGGCAGCTATCAGGTGCTGCTGACCGTCACCGATGACAGTGGCGTGGTGAACAAGATCGCCACCGATGGTGCCCGGATCGAGGTGAACGCCCCGCCCGAGCCGCGGTTCACCATCCCCGATCGGCCTGTCTCGGTATCCGAGGTGGCGGTACTCGACGCCTCGGCCTCGACCGATGCGGATGGGCAGATCCTCAGCTATATCTGGGACTTCGGCGATGGCGCCATGGGCGAGGGGCCGGTGGCCAGCTATGCCTGGACCCGGGCCGGGGAATTCTCGGTCACCCTGACGGTCGAGGATGACAGCGCCACCGCCTCGGCGCTGCAATCCATCACCCGGATCGTGCGGGTCGATGCCGCGCCGGTGGCGGATGCGGGTCCCGACCAATACGTGACCGCGACCGAGGTCCGCTTTGACGGCGGCGGTTCGGTCGATCCCGACGGCCGGGTCACCGACTGGCAGTGGGATTTCGGCGATGGCGCCACGGCCAGCGGCCAGAGCGTCACCCATGCCTATCTGCGCCCCGGTCGTTACGAGGTGGCGCTGATCGTGCGTGACGACAGCGGCGCGCCACTCAACACCCATCGCGACACCATGTGGCTGACGATCAACACAGCGCCCATCGCTGATGCCGGCCCGCCGCAGGTGGTGGCCCCGGGTGAGGAGTTCCTGCTCTCGGGTGGCGCCTCGGTCGATCCCGATGGCGCGATCTCGGACTATCTGTGGACCTTCCCGGACGGGCAGGTGAAACAGGGCCAGCGCGTCAGCCATGTGCTGGACGAGCCCGGGTTGCACCGCATCCGCCTGACTGTGGCCGACAATTTCGCCGGAGGCGCCGCCGAGGACGAGGCCGAGGTGCTGATCACCGTCAACGCGGCGCCGGTGGCCGTGGCCGGGCGCGACCTGCTGATCGCGCCGGGCGATACGGTGGTGTTCGATGCCGGGCAGAGCTTTGACCCGGACGGGCGGCTCACCTCCTATCGCTGGGAGTTCGAGGATCTGGGCGCCCCGCTTGAGGCGCAGCGGGTCGAGCGCGCCTTCGACGCGCCCGGGGTCTGGAGCGCACAACTGGTCGTTGCCGATGACAGTGGCGTGCTGAACGCCACCGCCGCCGATGATGTGACCATCCGCGTCAACCACCCGCCGGTGGCCGAAGCCGGGGCGCCGGTGATCACCGATCAGTTGCATGTCACCTTTGATGGCTCCGGCTCCAAGGATGGCGATGGCGATCCGTTGATCCACCGCTGGGATTTCGGCGACGGCTCGCCCCCGGTCTATGGCGAGACGGTCACCCATGTGTTCCCGCGCGCCGGTATTTTTCCGGTCACGCTGAGGGTGGATGACGGCACCGGCCTGTCCAATGCGCGCGCCATCGACGCCACGGCCGTGACCATCCAGGCGCGGCCGATGGCCGATGCCGGTGGCAATCGCGATGTCTGCTCGGGCGAACCGATCCTGTTCGACGCTTCTGCCAGTGCCGATCCCGATGGCGGGCTGCTGGCCTATGAATGGGATTTCGGCGACGGATCCGGCTCGGACCTGATCAATCCGACCAAGACCTATGAGTTGCCCGGCGTCTATCCGGTGACGCTCAAGGTGCGCAACGGCACCGGCACCGAACATGGCACCGCCGTCGACCGGATCGCCGCGCTGGTGCGCGAGGGGCCGATCGCCGACGCGGGCCCCGACATGACGGTCTGTTCCAATGCGCAGGTGCGGTTCGACGGCTCGGGATCGAGCGATGCGGATGGCGCGGTCAATGCCTTTACCTGGACCTTTGGCGATGGCGGCAGCGGCAGCGGTGCGACGCCGCAGCATATCTTCCGCACGCCGGGCACCTATTCGGTGACCCTGACCATCACCGGTGACGCGCGTGGTGCGTGCAGCCCGCTCGACACCGATGTCAGCCAGGTGACGGTGATCGCCGCGCCCGAGCTGAAGGTGCTGGGCCAGGGTCGTGCCGCTGCCGGGATTCCGGCCAGCTTCTCGGCCGGGCTGGATCAGCTGGGCGGGGCCTCGCCCGAGGGCTTCAGCTGGTCGATCTCGGATGGCACCACCTATGAGGGGCGCGACATCGAACATGTCTTTGCCGAGCCGGGCGATTATCTGGTGACGCTGCGCAGCCGGCTGAGCGGCGGTACCGAGGCCTGCAGCGAGCTGGAGGTGCAGCGCCGCATCATCGTCAACGCCGCGCCCGAACCGGTGATCGATGCCCCCTTGCGGGTCTCGGTTGGTCAGTCGGTGCGTTTTGACGCGGGCGGATCCTCGGACAGCGATGGGGCGATTGCCCGCTTTGCCTGGGCGTTCGGCGATGGCGCCGGTGCCGAGGGCGTGCAGGCAGTACACCGCTACGAGACGCCGGGCAGCTACGAGGTGAGCCTGACCGTCACCGATGATGCCGGCGTCGCCAACAGCCAGATCACCCGCCGTCAGCAGATCGAGGTTGCGCCCTCACCCGTCGCGGGCCTGACCGCGCGCGGCGCGGTCTGTCCCGGCGTGAGCCTGCCCTGGGCGGTCAGCCCCGGGGGGGAGACGGCGGTTGGCTGGGCCTTTGGTGACGGCACCGTCGCCGAGGGGGCCGAGACCCGGCACGGGTTCGACCGGCCCGGCCTGATGCCGGTGCGGGTCGAGCTGGATGATGGTCGCGACTTGCCGGGCAGCCGTCGCGCCGAAGAGATCTATGTCCGCGTGAACGCCCAACCCACCGCGCTGGCCGGGCCTGACCGGGTGGTCTGCCCGGGCGAGGTGGTGGTGTTCGATGCCGGTGGCTCGGGCGATGTGGACGGCGACCTGACCAGCTGGCGCTGGACCTTCTCGGACGGGGTCACGCTGGAGGGCGCACGCGTCGAGCGGGTGTTTGACGCCGCCGCCGATCTGACGGTGCAGCTGAGCGTGCAGGATGACAGCGGCGCCGAGGGCTGCGACATCGGCACCGACAGCGCCCGTATCCTGGTCAACGGCACGCCGCAGGTCGATGCCGGTCCGGATCTGACCGTGCCGGTGGGCGGCGCCCATGACGTGGTGCGCTTTGATGCCGGGGCGGCCAGCGATCCCGATGGCCATGGACTGCGGCTCAGCTGGTCCTTTGGCGACGGGACCGAGGCGACGGGTGCAGTGGTGCGTCACCGCTTCGCCAATCCCGGCAGCTACACCGTGACCCTGCGCGCACAGGACAGCACCGGGCTGGTCTGCGGCATCGGGCGCGATACCGCGACCGTGACCGCGGTTGCACGCGACTAAGACTTCCCCGTCCGCGGCGCTGGCCGTGGGCGGGGTGCGGATTTCCCGCGACGGTTAACAGGTTTTGCATTACGTTCCGGTCATGAGATTCCCACTTCGCCTGAAGTTTTTCGTTTTTGCCGTCCTGCTTGCCATGGGCCCGCTGGCGCTGGTCGGTCAGAACCTGACCCAACTCACCCGGGACGAATTGAAAAGCGCTGCCAACGAGGATCTCACCACGGTCGCGGCCGAATTGCGCGCAACCTTCGACAATACCTTTCAGGGCCGCTGGCTGACCCCGCTGACGGTGATCCGCAACGGGGTCGACAGTGCCGATCTGGGCGTGCCGCAGAAGATTTCGCTGCTGACGCTGGGCCTTCAGGAACTCAGCCAGGTGGTGGCGCTGCAACTCTCGATCGAAGGCTCGGATCTGCCGATCATCGTGACCAACGAGGGGTTTGCCACCCGGCTGAGCGAGGCCGGGCTGAACCCGGTCGAGGCGCTGGCCACCTCGTCCGAGTTGATCAAGGCAATCGCCGGCACCGGGCAATATGGCCGCCCGGTGATCACCCGGCTGGAGGAGACCGGCGATTGGCTGGCGACGCTGGCGCTGCCGCTGGAAACGCGCATCGCCGGGCGACAGGTGACCATGGCGGCCCGGATCGACCTGGGATTGCTGGGTGAGACGGTGCGCCGGCATCCCTTTGCCCAGCGGGGTGAGATCACCGTGGTCGATCAGGCCGGCCGCCGGGTGCTGACCGGAACGCCCGAGCTGCTGGACAAGCGGCGCATCGTGGCCTCGACCCTGCCGCTGATCGTGGCGGGGGCGCGGGCGGACGCACTGGAACCCTATGTGCGCCCCGACGGCACCGCGATGCTGGGGGCCTATGCCTTTCCCGACTGGTTTCCCTGGGCGGTGATCACCGAGTTGAGCGAGGACAACGCCTATGCAGTGGTCAACGCGATCACCCGCCAGATCCTGACCGTTGGCTTGGTGGGCTTTGCGGTCGCCGCCGCGGCGGCGCTGCTGTTCGCGCGGCAGCTGACCCGGCCCATCCTTATGATCGGTCAGGTGGCCCAGCGGGTGGGGGAGGGCGATTTCTCGGCCCGGGTCGAGGATGTCCGCGCGCGCGACGAGATCGGCGATCTTGCCGCCCGGTTCAACCGGATGATCGCGCATCTGGGCGAACGGGTGGAGCTGATGAAATTCGTCTCGCACAGCACCATGTCCGCGATCCAGAGCGCCGAGCGCACCGGTATGGCGCGCGGCGGGCAGCGGCGCCGGGTCTCGGTGATCTTCACCGATATTCGCGGCTATACCGAGTTTTCGGAACGGGTGCCGCCGGAAACGGTGATCGAGGTGCTCAACAGCTATTTCGACGCCCAGACCGATATCGTGGAACACTACAAGGGCGATGTGGACAAGTTCGTCGGTGACGCGCTGGTGGCGGTCTTCGAGGGGGACGGGATGGAGGCGCGGGCGGTGGCCTGCGCGGTCGGGATCACCGAGGCGATGGCGCGGCTGCTGGAGGAGAATCCCGAACACGGGCTGCATGTGGGTATCGGCGTCGCCTCGGGCGAGGTGGTGATGGGGGCGATGGGCGCGCGCGACCGGATGGATTTCACCGTGCTGGGCTCGACCGTGAACCTGTCGGCACGGCTCTGTTCCAAGGCCGCCGCAGATCAGGTGTTGATCGACCGAGAGACGCGTGATGCGGCGGTTCTGGAGGATATCGTCTATGAACCGCTCGAGCCCATCGCGCTCAAGGGCTATGCGGCGCCGGTGCCCGCCTTTGCCGCTCTCCGCAAGGCAGGCTAGGCGCTGATCCGTCGGAAATCAGGGATTTCCGACCCGGAAAATCGCAGATTTTCCGTCCCGTTTTCCGTGCCGGAAAACGGCTCCCCCTCTCGCTGAACCGGTCTAGTGCGCGAATTCGACCCAGGCCCAGGCCATCGCCAGATAGGTCAGTTGATGCAGGAACTGGTCGAACCCCATCGCATGCCAGTATTTCGCCTGATTGGGTTGCAGCGCCTTGCGGTCCGAATAGCTGGCCTTGCCGTAATCGATGTTGAAATGCACCACCCATTCCACAACTGCGATCACCAGGGCAAAAACGACCGGCGCCCCGACCACCAGAAACAGCAGAACCGAGCCCACCGCATGCACACCGGCATGCTGGGCGCGGCCCAGATGCCAATACTGGCAACGCCCGGACAGCATCCGGGGTGTCTGCAGAAAGAAATCCGCAAACATGTGCTTGATCTGGAAGAGGCCAAGCACCAGCAGCAAAGAGCCTATCGTTACAGGCAAGAACACTCCTCCATCCGCGTTCCCGACCTCACCTTAGCGCAGGAAGTGGGACCTGCAAAAGGAACTCGTTCACACAGAAAGCCGATTGACCGCACGTAAATGCGATTGCCAGCGCATGTCGGGCCGCGATAGCCTTGGTGAGGGTCGCAGGCTTCGGGTATGGCGGCCGAGTTGTTTAAGGCCGATTTTGGGGGTCGGAGCTATAGAACGCACATTGTTCCGCTTCATCTGGAAATATTCCAGACGCGATCAACTGATCCTGTTGATGGTGACGGCGACCCTGTTTCCGCTGCTCTATCTGACGCTTGAGCTGCCCAAACGCATCATCAACGACGCCATCGGTGCGGCCAGTTCCACCATCGAGGTCTGGGGCTTTACCTTTGACCAGGTGACCTATCTGGGCATCCTTTGCGCGGCTTTCCTGATCTCGGTTCTCGCCCACGGGCTGATGAAGATGCGGATCAACACCATGAAAGGCGTGATGTCCGAACGGATGCTGCGCCGGTTCCGCTATCTGTTGATCACCCGTGTCCTGCGGTTTCCGCAACCTTATTTCGAGCGCGTCAGCCAGGGCGAGCTGGTGTCGATGATCACCGCCGAAAGCGAGCCGATGGGCGGGCTGATGGGCGATGCGATCAGCCAGCCGGTGCTGCAGGCCGGGCAGATGATCACCATCCTGTCCTTCCTGTTCCTGCAAAGCCTCTGGTTCGGGCTGGCGGCCGTGGCGCTGATCCCGCTGCAGGCCTGGCTGATCCCGCGCATGCAGCGGCAGATCAACCTGCTCAACAAGAAACGCATTCAGGAGGTGCGCGTTCTTGCCGCCCAGATCGGCGAGAATGCTGCGGGCGCCGCGACGCTGCGATCCAATGCCGGCTGGCCCTGGCGGATGTCGATGATCAGCTATCAGCTGGGGCGGCTGTTCACGATCCGCTTCGATATCTACCAGAAGAAGTTCTTCATGAAGTTCGTGAACAACTTCATCGGACAGTTGACGCCCTTCCTGTTCTATTCGATCGGCGGCTATCTGGTGTTGCAGGGCAGCGTGTCGCTGGGTGCGCTGGTGGCCGCATTGGCGGCCTACAAGGATCTGTCCAGCCCCTGGAAGGAACTGCTGACCTATTACAACCAGACCCAGGACATGTCGCTGCGCTGGGAGGTTATCCTGGACCGGTTCGCCCCCCCAGGCATGATCGACGAGGACAAGTTCACCGGCTTCCCTGACGAGCGCCCGCGCCTGATTGGCGATATCGTGCTCGACAAGGTCTCGGTTCGCGATGCCGATGGCAATCTGGTGCTGGACGATCTCGATCTGACCCTGCCCGGCGGCAAGGTGATCGGCATCGCCGCCAGCAGCGAAGAGGATCGTCGCGCCCTGTCCGAGTTGCTGACCCGCGAGGTGCTGCCCGCCAG